>DQCI01000058.1:25619-35871 GCA_003545125.1 Paracoccaceae bacterium | reverse complement strand
GCCGCCCGCGGCCTCCAGCGGCGGCCATTTGACCGCGCAGTCGCCGTAGCAGTTCGACACTGCCGGCGCGTCTTTGTCGAAGGTGTAGAGCGACATGCCGTCGCCATCGACAAAGATCTGGCCCGAGGTGCTTTCGGCCGTGGCGATGGCCGTTTCCGCCGAGGCGGCGCCGGTGGCGAGGGTGAGGGCGATCGCGGCCCCGAGGAAGAATTTGCTGGTCATGGATCTGTCCTTTGCTTGGTCCAGGGTTGAAAAGGCCCCGGTCTTTGGCGCCTCGATAAGAAAGACGCGCGCGGCGCCGGAATAATCCCGGATGATCTGAATTTTTTTTGGCCGAGGCCTGCCGACCGCTTGTCGCAGGCGCGGCCCCCCCGCGGATTGCGTGCGGGCCCCCCCCGCGGCCCCCCGTGATTTCTCTCGGCGCCAAAGCGTTTCGAGATCAACTTGAGACCCGGGTTGGTTTTGAAACGTCCACACCACCAACAGGGTCGGGGCGTTTCTCGACAGACCGGTGCGACAGGTTTTTCGCGAAACGCTTTAACCAAACGCTAACACTTCTCGGTCAAACCCGGTTTCAGACAGAAAATCGTCCAGCTTCCTTGGCAAGGGAGGGGCGAACCCCGAACGGGAAACCCGATTGCAGGAGATACTTTGCATGGACCACCGCGTGCTTGAAATCTGTTACGACATCGCCGCGATCCCCGGTCGCAACCCGCACAACCCGGCAGACCCGCGGGTGTTCCGGTTTCGCGATACGGCGATGAAGCGGATCGACGAAGTTCTGCTCGACGACGGTCTTGGCCACGGCCTCGGCGCCGACCTCAAAGACGATCGACTGCGGCTGCGGTTCGCGGTCGAGGATTTCGACGCGGCCGAAGCGCGCGTCGGCTCGGTGACCGAACGGTTTACCCTCGCCCGGCCCGCCGAGGTCTTGCGCTACTGGGACAACCAGGTGTTCGCTTGACGCCTGGCGCAGCCCCCCGAGCGGGACCGCCGGCCTCGTCTTGGCACCGCCTTGGCACTGCCTTGGCCTCGTCTCCGCGCCGGGACCGCACCGGCTCCAGGCCCGGTTGCGCGGGGCCCGTGGGTGCACAGCCACCGGGACCGATCGGCAGCTTCCCGCCCGGCTCGGCCAGATCCTGCCGAAAGGGGTTAACCGATCGGCGACGGTCGGGATGTGCGGATCGCCACTGGGCCCTTGTTAAGCTGTTTGTTGCCCCGGCACGAACAATCCTTGGTCCGAACAGGTTTCTGACAGGGAAAAACCAAAATCTGGTGGTGAATTGGACGGACAGCCCCATTTCGGGCCACCGCGTTTGACTATTAGGAGGAGATCAACATGGACCACAGAATTATCGAGATCTGCTACGACCTTGACGCGATCCCCGGTCGGAGTCCGGACAATCCTTGTGATCCCCGCGTGGAGCGGTTCCGCGACATCGCGATGGCCCGCATCGACCAGGTCCTTTCCGGGGACGATCTCGGCTACGGCGTGGACGCTGTTATCGAGTTCGACCGCCTTCGCCTGCGCTTCGTGGTGCAGGACTTCGATGCCGCCGAAATCCGGCTCGATTCCGAACTCGACGGCACCGCCTGGAATTTCCCGGTCGAGGTGCTGCGGTACTGGGACGTGAAAGCCGCCGCCTGACCGGTCCTGGGGAGGAGCCGAAGGCAGGGAGGATTTCCGTATCTTCACACATTCCCGCCGGGCGGCAGGCCGTCGCCCGATGGACTGACCGGGTCAGCCCGGGGCGCCCGCATCCGTGTTCCCTCCGCGCATGCGGGCGCGCTTATTCGAAGACCAGGGGCCACCGGCCCGACCGCCAGAGTGCGCCCTGCTACGTGGAGCGGGGCCGGCACAGGCCGCCCCGCCCGCGCCCGACCGAAGCGCCGCGCGCGCCAGGTTCAAACCCATCGCCCGCACCCGAACCTCGGCTGTCGAGGTGGCACGCCATCGCCCGCACCCGAGCCTCGGCGGTCGGCCACGCTCTACGCGTCCCCGTAAAACCCGGAGCCCTCATACCCGCGAAAACCGCAACGGCTTCGTCTCGTGCCGGGCGACGATTCCCTTGGCCTCGAGATCGAGCTGGACGCATTTGAGCCACCAGCCGGAGGTCTTGCCGCCGGGAAACAGATCATCGGGCAGGCGCGGTTTCACCCGATCCTTGATTTCCGCCGCCGTGAGCCCCGGCGCCGTCTCGGGCAGCACCGCCAACATCGCATCGCGCATCGCATGGTACTTCGCCGCGTTCACCCGCCCGGTCTTCCCGGGCGTGTTCACGTTCTCCACCGTGACCTTGTCGTCCGACATGCGCATCTCCCTGTTCGCCGCCCCTGAGGATAACACATGGTCGCGGGTCGCGCAGCGCCGGTGCCTCTCGCCAAGGCGGACGCCCGGGGGTAGGCAAGGGCATGGGCCAAAGGACAGTCAGTCTTATGGACGCGAAACGCTTGCCGCGCTGGCGCCAGCCGGTGGCGCTGCTCGTGCTGATGGCGGCCGCGATGCCGATCGCCTTTGCCACCTGGTCGGCCTTGCTCAACAATTTCGTGATCGAGATGGCGGGCTTTTCCGGGATCGAGATCGGCTGGCTGCACTCGATACGCGAGCTGCCGGGGTTTCTCTCGATCGGGGTGATCCTGTTCTTGATGTTCTTTCGCGAGCAGATGCTGCTGGTCGCCAACCTCGCGTTGCTCGGGGCGGCCACCGCTGTGACCGCCTGGTTTCCCTCGCTCGGCGGGATCCTCACCATCACCATCCTCTCCTCGATCGGTTTTCACTATTTCGAAACGGTCAACCAGTCGCTGCAACTTCAATGGATCGACCGTGACCGCGCGCCGCAAATGCTCGGCTGGCTGGTGGCGGTCGGGTCTGCGGCCTCGCTGGTCGCCTATGCCCTGGTGGTCGTCACCTGGAAGACTTTCGATCTCTCCTACAACTTCGTCTACCTGGCCTCCGGCGGCTTCACCGTCGCCGCCGCGCTCTTTGCCTGGAGCGCCTGGCCGAACTTCGAGAGCCCGGAGCCGCAGCATGCGACGCTGGTGATCCGTCGCCGCTACTGGCTCTACTACGCGCTCCAGTTCATGGCCGGCGCGCGGCGCCAGATCTTCACCGTCTTCGCCGCCTTCATGATGGTCGAACGCTTCGGCTTCGAGGTTCACGAGGTGACCGCGCTGTTCATCGTCAATTTCCTCGCCAACATCGTCCTGGCGCCGCTGATGGGCCGGGCCGTGGGCCGGTGGGGCGAGCGCACTGCGTTGGTGTTCGAATACGCCGGGCTTGTGGTGGTCTTCCTCGCGTACGGCGGGATCTATTTGTTCGGCTGGGGCGTGACGCTGGCGGCGGCGCTCTACGTGGTCGATCACGTCTTCTTCGCGCTCGCCTTCGCGTTGAAGACCTATTTCCAGAAGATCGCCGACGTGCCCGACATCGCCCCCACCGCGGCCGTTGCCTTCACCATCAACCACATCGCGGCCGTCCTCCTGCCGGCCGCTCTTGGGTATCTCTGGGTGCGCGCACCCGGCGCGGTCTTCGGCCTCGCGGCGCTCATGGCGTTGGCCTCGGTCGGGCTCGCGCTGCTGATCCCGCGCCATCCCGAAAGGGGCCGCGAAAGCATCTTGACCCACCGCAGCCCGGTGATCGCCGAATAGAACCCATGCGCCCCCCGCTTGAGGTTCACGACAATGTAGGGCTGACGCCCCGGGTGCGCGTGCCTATCTTTCATCGCGAGACCGCATAGGAGGCGCACGCATGTTCGGATTGAGCCGGAAAGACGAGATGGTGAGCGAGGCCCGGGCCCTGCCGGGCCGCAACCAACCGATCCCCTCGGCACCCAGTCACCACGTCTTCGCCACCCCGCTCACGACGGATGTGCCGGCCGGCGAAGAGGTCGCGATCTTCGCCATGGGGTGTTTCTGGGGGGTTGAGCGGCTGTTTTGGCAATTGCCCGGGGTCAGCATGACCATGGCGGGCTACATCGGCGGCTTCACCCCGAACCCGACATACGAGGAGACCTGCACTGGGCTGACCGGGCACACCGAAGCGGTGCGCGTCACCTTCGATCCGGCCCGCATCTCCTACGAGACGCTGCTCAAGACCTTCTGGGAAGGGCATGACCCGACGCAAGGTATGCGCCAGGGCAATGACCGCGGCAGCCAGTACCGCTCGGGGATCTACTGGACCTCGCAAGCGCAGCGCGCTGCCGCCGAGGCATCGCGCGCCGCCTTCGCCGCGCGGCTGGCTGCGGCCGGCTACGGGGCGATCACCTCCGAGCTCGCCGAGGCGGGCCCGTTCTACTGGGCGGAGGATTACCACCAGCAATACCTCGCCAAAAACCCGAACGGCTATTGCGGGCTTGGCGGCACCGGGGTGAGTTGTCCGATCGGCATCGGCGCCTGAGACCCGGCCCGCATCAATTCGGCTATGATCCTCCTGGGGGTGGGGGCGTAGCTCACCCGTCACATGCAGCCCGGCAGCGGTCGGCTCGGTCTTGGCGCATCCCCCGGAACGAGGGTGGGACGCCCCCACTCTATGGTGGCACCTCTCCGGTGTGACGGGGGCCGTGTTCCCAGCTTCCTTGACCGCCCTCCCGCGCCGTTCTACGCGAGAGCGCAAAGGAGACCCCCCATGCCCACCTTCACCGCGCTCACCACCCTCGACGGCCAAGCGGCCGCGCAAGCCCTCGGCGACGCGCTCGAGACGCTCGACCCGGCGCCCACCGGGGTCGGTGTCTTCGTGGTCGAGGACGGGTCGGGCCTGTGGGAGGTGGGCGGCTATTTCACCGAAAGCCCCGATACGATCGCGCTCGCACTGCTCGCCAAGGTGCACGGAGCGAAGGATTTCACCATATCCGAACTGCCCGAGACCGATTGGGTCGCGCATGTGAAGCGCGAACTCAGTCCGGTGGCGGCGGGGCGGTTCTTCGTCTACGGCGCGCATGACGCCGACAAGGTGCCGGCAGGCGCGGTGGCGCTCAGGATCGAGGCGGCGATGGCCTTCGGCACCGGCCACCACGGCACAACGCTTGGCTGCCTGACGGCCCTCGACGCGCTGGTGTCCGCGGGGCTGGTCAAGAAGAACATCGCCGACATCGGCTGCGGCACCGCCGTACTGGCCATGGCGGCGGCGCGGGTCTGGCCGAACCCGGTGCTGGCGTCCGACATCGACGCGGTCGCCGTCGACGTCGCCCGCGCCAATATCGCCGCCAACGGGCTCGCCGAGCGCGTCCACGTAATCGAGGCCGCGGGGTTCGATCACCCCGACTTTGCCGCCGCTGCGCCGTTCGACCTCGTGTTGGCGAATATCCTCAAGGGTCCGCTCATCGCGCTGGCCCCGGATATGGCTCGTCACATTTCGACCGGCGGCCACGCGATCCTTTCGGGCATTCTCAACCCTCAGGCCGATGAGGTGGAGAACCGCTATGTCGCCAAGGGTTTCAAGGCGTTTTCTCGGCGTGAGTTCGGCGATTGGACGACGCTGGTCCTGCAAAAACGGGCGTGACGGAAACGCTCAGTTTCCTCAATCCACCCCCTTTGCCGCCTTTCTGCCACATTTTAGCCCATGGCCCGCCACAATGTGGCGCAAACTTAGTCTCAACAAGGAAATGGCCGGGTTGGCTCGCCGCAGAGCCCTGATGCCGAAAAAGACGGAGTTAGACATGACGGATGCCAACTACGCCCGCTTCAATGAGCGCCTCCACGAGATCGAATCTCGTCACAAGGACCGGTCATCCGGCTTCGTCCGGCTGGTGGAACGCAACGGAATTCTCGCGCCGGCCGAACGGGTGCGCGGCCGCCGGGGCCTGCCGGTACGCGGCATCGTGTTGTCGCTGCTCACCTTCCTCGGGTTCAAGGGGTTCCTGATGGCGCAACTCGGCGCGGTCACGTATGTGAGCCGGGTCGCCCAGCTGGAATCGGGCACAATCGTCGAGCAGATGGGCGCCTGGGCCATGCGCGCCGATCCGGTGACGCTCTGGATCGCCCAACAGATCGCCGTTTTCTTCTGACGGCCAGCAGGCCACAGGCAAGTTCCATTTCGGCAATCGCGCGCGCATCATGTCTGGCGCCGCGGTTGCCGATTTCGTTTCAGCAGGTCGACGAGACACAGGTTTGAACAGCGGTCGAACCCTTGGCCGGAATTGGGGAAGGGACAGACCCTTCGCGTTGCGCCGGCCCGGACTGTTACCGCGGCCGGCGCAGCACCATCACCCTTGGAGATCGACTTCCACGAGGCCGAGCGCGCGCGCGCTTTCGGTCGAGAGGATCGCGGAATTCAACCCGCGTCCGATCTGGAACTCCCGGACCGCCGCCCGGGTCTGCGGATCGAGTGTGCCCGACGCCGGGCCGGCATACAGCCCGCGCGTCTTCAGGGCGCGCTGGATGCTGGCAATGAAGTCTGGAGTCCAGCGTGGCGGGCAGGGGGTTTCGAAGAAGATCGGTTTGCGCCCGGTCACCAGTTTCTGGGTGGTGCGCTGCTCGTATTGCGCAGGCGCGAGAACATTGCCTCCGGGGCCGATTTCGGGCTCGGCAATCAGCACCCGCTCCGTCACGTGCTCGATCACCCCCGGTGTGACGTCCTTACCGTAGCAGGCGCCGGGCCGCGCGTCGGGAGGGGCAAGCGCGAAATCGGTGATGATCACCTCGTCGCCGAGATCGAGCCCGGCGGCGGTGTCGGGCGCGGGGGCACAGGCGGCAAGCGTGGCCGCCACCAACAACCCGGCGATGCGGGCGGAATGTGCGTGTCTCTGGATCATCTGCTCGTTGCCGTTCTTGGGCGTCGGTTCTTGTGACCGTTGCGCGCGAGAATAGCCGGTTTCGCCGCCGTCGCCCAGACCCTGTTTTCGCTACTCCGGTTGGACGCCGCTCAGAATCGGCGCGCGACGCGGTTTCGTACCCGCACCGTAACTCTCTCTTAGGACTTTGGCCCCGGATCAACCGTCCGGCGGCTGTGCCAGCGTGTCGAGCAGCGGCGAGATGTCCTCGATCGCCTCGGCGATGATCTGCACCACGCCGCTTTCGCGCTGGAGCCGCCCGGTCACCCTGAGCGCGCGGCCCGCGACCACCGCCCGGCGGTGGCGTTCATAGGCCTGCCGCCAGACGATGATATTGGCGATGCCGGTTTCGTCCTCGAGGGTGATGAAGATCACTCCGTTCGCCGTGCCCGGCCGCTGACGCACCATCACCAACCCCGCCACGGTAACCCGCGCGCCCACCGGCGGTCGGTCGAGCAGGCGATGCGGCACCGCGGCGGGTGGGCGCGGCCAGGCATGGCTGGTGGGGGTGGGGGTCAGGGTCTGGGGTAGGTTCTGCAATGGGGTCCGTGATGAGGGCATGAGAACAAAAATAGAACAAATGGCGGTTTGTGCAAGCCGCTTTGCCGCATTGGAAAACCGGGCCCATAGCTCCACCATGCCCGTCGGCGCGCGCGTTCCGCCGAAAACCGCGGCGGGATCGCGCCGCCGGGCCGTATGACAGGGGCGTGGTGCGCCGGAACTGCAAAAGAGTGATTCAGGTTTCGGGCGAAACACTTTAGAAGACGTCCGAATCGAGATGGAGAGGCCAAATGGCGAAAATCACCTATATCGAGCACAATGGCACCGAGCACGTCGTTGACGTGGCCAGCGGGCTCACCGTCATGGAAGGCGCGCGCGACAATGGCGTGCCCGGGATCGAGGCTGATTGCGGCGGCGCCTGCGCCTGCTCGACCTGCCATGTCTACGTGGCCGAAGACTGGGCCGACAAACTGCCGGCGAAAGAGCCGATGGAAGCCGACATGCTCGATTTCGCCTGGGAACCCGACCCGGTGCGCTCGCGGCTGACCTGCCAGATCAAGGTGACCGACGCGCTCGACGGCCTCGTTGTGACGATGCCGGAAAAACAGATCTGATCTCACGCGGTCGTGTCGGGCGGGTGATTGCCGCGCCTTGTAGGGTGCCCCGGACGAAGGGGCATCACATGCGGCACTTGCTGGCTCTGTTCTTCTTTCTTGCCCCCGCTCTCGCCCTCGTGCCGGCGGCACGGGGGCAGGAGATCGTGGGCGCGGCCTTCACCGAGCCGACGACTCGTTACGCCCACGGGGTGCTCGGCGACGCGGTGGAATGGGGGGCCCTGCGGCTCGATCTCGCCGGCGGCGAGGTCCGACTGATCCGCCTTGCCGAAACCCGCGTATTCGAAGATCTCAGCCCCCGGATCATCACCAGTGACCGGGGTCAGGCGCTGGCGATGGTGGTCGAAAGCGACCTCACCCTCGGCGCGCGCCTTGCACTCTACGGACCGGACGGCCTCTACGCCGCCACGCCTTTCATTGGCCAGCCGAACCGCTGGCTCGCGCCGGTCGGGGCGGGCGACCTCGACGGTGACGGCCAGGTCGAGATCGCCTATGTCGACCGCCCGCATCTGGCGAAGACCTTGCGCGTCTGGCGGTTGCAGGGCGGGGCGCTCGCTGAGGTCGCGAGCCTTCCCGGCGTCACCAATCACCGGATCGGCTGGGATTTCATCGCCGGCGGCTTGCGCGACTGCGGCGACGGCCCCGAGATGGTGCTCGCCAGCGCCGACTGGCAGCGCCGCGTGGCCGTGCGCTTCGATGGGACCGCGCTGTCGATGCGCGACCTTGGCGCGCCCGCAACACCGGCCGCGTTGGACGCGGCGCGCACCTGCGACTGACCTCAGCGTGCCTCGAGACTTGCAGCCAGGTCCGGAACCGCGAGATACACGAGGATAAAGGCGAGCGCCTGTATCACGTGGTAAAGCGCGTTATGGGTGAGGCCGAGCCCCCGTATCCCCGCCGCCTGCTGAACTGCGCCGGCGAGGGCGACGGCAAGCCCGGTCGCGCCAAGCCAATTTCCGGTCCAGAGGAAGCCTGCGAGCAACGCAAGCGTCGGCGGCAGGCTGAAGCCGGAGGACAGCAGGAAGCTGCGGGTGATGAACAGGGCGAGGCTTGCGTAGAGCGCGAATTGCCCAAAGGCGATGACCGCCCCCCAGGGCGCGGTGACCGCGAAGGCCCGCGCCGAGATCAGCCAGAGGAACAGGTTGGCCCCTCCGATCACCAGCATGGTCACCAGCCAGGTGGCGCGGCCGATGTCCCGGGTCCGGTCCCAGAACCAGCCGTGCGACAGGGCTCCGAGCAAGGCCGCGACACCGAGCGCGGCGTAGAGCCCGGCAAACAGGGCCGCGATGTCGCCACCGCCGATCAACACACCGGTGAAGCCGAAGCACAGGGCCGCCAGCCCGAAGTCGGTCAGAGTGACGTCGGCTTCACGCACACCACTCCTCCTTCCTTGCTCTGGAAATACTTCCGGGGGAGGGCCGTGTCGTGCTGGTGGTCCGCGCGACAATTGAGATACGGACTAACCCCGCGGTTCTGGCGCTCAAACATGAGAATGCGCGAATAGTGAACAAGTGTGCGCCAGATCGACCATCGAAAGAATCAAGAAGGTTCGAAAAGCACAAGTTCATCACAGCGCCCGCCACCCGATGTCACGCCGGCAGAATCCCCCGGGCCAGGCGATCCGGTCGACCATCGCGTAGGCCTCGTCGCGGGCCTCGCGCAGGCTGTCGCCCCGCGCCGTCACGTTCAGCACCCGGCCTCCGGAGGCCGTGATCCGGCCGCCTTCGGCCCTGGTTCCGGCGTGGAACACCATGTGTTTCGAGTCCTCCCGAGCGGCTTCGAGGCCTCCGATCACAGAGCCCTTCTCGTAGGCGCCGGGATAGCCCTTCGCGGCCATCACCACCGTCATCGCGTGGTCGTCGGCCCAGTTTACCTGGGCCTGCGCCAGCCGGCCCTCGGCCGCCGCCAGCATCAGGTCCAGCGCCTGCGCGCCGAGCCGCATCATCAACACCTGGCATTCCGGGTCGCCCCAGCGCGCATTGTATTCGACCAACCGCGGGGCGCCGTCGTCGATCATCAGCCCGACGTAGAGCACACCGCGATAGGGCGTGCCGCGCGCGGCCATTTCGGTCATCGTCGGCGCGACGATGTCCGCCATGGTCCGCTCGACGAGCGCGTCAGTGAGCACCGGGGCGGGGGAATAGGCCCCCATGCCGCCGGTATTCGGGCCGGTGTCGCCTTCGCCCACGCGTTTGTGGTCCTGCGCGGTGCCGATCGGCAACAGCGCCTCACCGTCCGACAGCACGAACAGGCTCGCCTCTTCGCCGGTCATGAAGTCCTCGATCACCACCTCGGCGCCGGCGGCGCCGAATGCGCCCGAGAACATCTCGTCGACCGCCTCCAGAGCCGCGGCCTCGTCCATCGCCACGA
>DQCI01000058.1:24643-25512 GCA_003545125.1 Paracoccaceae bacterium | reverse complement strand
CCCGCGGCGTCGCAGATCTCCTTGGTGAAGCGCTTCGAGGCTTCGAGCCGGGCCGCCGCCGCCGAAGGCCCGAAGGCCAGCACGCCCGCGTCCGCCAACCGGTCGGCCACGCCCGCGGCCAGCGGTGCTTCAGGGCCGATGATGACAAAATCCACCGCGTGTTCGGCGCAGAACTCGGCGACCGCGCCGCCGTCCTCGATATCGAGCTCTGCGCATTCGGCGATCTCACCGATCCCGGCATTGCCCGGGGCCACGATCAGCCGGTCGCATTTCGGGTTCTGTTTCACCGCCCAGGCCAGCCCATGTTCGCGCCCGCCGCCGCCGAGGATCAGGATGTTCATCGTTCGCCCATCAATCGCCGCATTTTCGTGGCAATGGTGTAGGTTCAAGGGGCAGGCAAGGCAAGGGGCACAGCCATGCGCGATATCACCCTCGACGGGTTGACGGATCCATTCCTTTGGGTCCGGATCCGGGGCGCAATGCTTCCGGTCGAGGCCACCGGGCGCACATTCGCGCTGCAACTGGGCGAGATCACCGGGCTCGCCCCCACGGCGGCGTTGGCGCTGGAAGGCGAATACCGCCGGTTTCTCTACCTCGCGGCCCTGACGTCGGCTCCGCGCGAGCCGCTTGGACTGCTGCGCAAGGCCTGGGAGCATCACGCGAGCTTCGAGGGATATCTTTTCGATTTCTGTCCCTGGGTGCTCGAGCGGCACCTGCCGGCGGGTCCGGTCACGAAAATCACCGCACCCGCCTACGCGGCGGCCCGGATCGACTACGCCGCCGAGTTTGGCGCGCCGCCGCCCGAGCCGTTCTGGCCGATGCCCGAAACAAGCCCGGGGGTGGCCGACAAGGGTGCGCCCACCGCGCCC
>DQCI01000058.1:10690-24635 GCA_003545125.1 Paracoccaceae bacterium | reverse complement strand
CGCGCCCGGCGCAGCGGTCTGACTGCGCGGCGCGGGCGCATCGACAAGGGCCCGCATGGGCGCTTCGACATCTGAAGAACCGGCGCCGAAACCGGTTCCCTCGCCTCGCCGATCTGGTCTAGTCTCGCGGCCATGGACCTCATCGACGATCCCGACCAGGCCGGCAACGCCCCCGAGTTTACCGTCTCGGAGCTTTCCGGCGCTGTGAAACGCATGATCGAGGGCGAGTTCGCCCATGTGCGCGTGCGCGCGGAGGTCGGCAGGGTCAGCCGGCCGCGGTCCGGCCATGTCTATCTCGACCTCAAGGATGATCGCGCGGTGCTGTCGGGCGTGATCTGGAAGGGGGTCGCGTCGCGTCTCGCGACCCAGCCCGAGGAGGGGATGGAAGTGGTGGCGACCGGGCGGCTCACCACCTTCCCGGGCCAGTCGAAATACCAGATCGTGATCGAGGAGATCGCCCCCGCGGGCGTCGGCGCGCTGATGGCGATGCTCGAGAAACGCAAGGCATTGCTCCAGGCGGAAGGGCTGTTCGCCGAGGACGCGAAGCAGAAGATCCCGTACTTGCCGGAGATCATCGGCGTGGTCACCTCGCCCTCTGGCGCGGTGATCCGCGACATCCTGCACCGGTTGCGCGACCGGTTTCCCCGCAAGGTGCTGATCTGGCCGGTGGCGGTCCAGGGCGAGAAATGCGCGGGCGAAGTGACCCGGGCGATCGAGGGTTTCAACGCATTCACCCCGGGCGGTGCGCTGCCTCGGCCCGACCTACTCATCGTCGCGCGCGGCGGCGGGTCGATCGAGGATCTGTGGGGGTTCAACGAAGAGATTGTGGTGCGCGCCGCAGCGGGTTCCGACATCCCGTTGATCTCGGCCGTCGGCCACGAGACCGATACGACGCTGATCGATTTTGCCGCCGACCGGCGCGCGCCCACCCCGACGGCGGCCGCCGAAATGGCGGTGCCGGTGCGCCGCGACCTTCTGGCCTGGACCAGCGAGCAGGAGGCACGGCTGACCGCAGCGCTCACCCAGGGCCTCACCCGCCGCGGTCAGCGGCTCGCCGATCTTTCCCGCGCCCTGCCGCGCCCCGCCGCCCTGCTCGACACGCCGCGCCAGCAGCTCGACCGGGCGGGCGAGAAGCTGCCCGCCGCGCTCACGGCCCGCGTGCGTCAGGGCGAGGTTCGGCTGCAGAAGACGGCGGGGGGGCTGCGCCCGGGCCTCGTCAGCGCGCGCACGGCGCGGCTCGGCGACAGGCTCGACGGGCTCGGCCACCGGCTCGGCGCGGCCCTCGCCCGGCCGGCGGGCGAAAAGCGCCGCGCCTTCGCCAAGCTCGCCGCGCGGCTGGATGCGTCGCGGATCATCGAGGCGCAGGGCCGAAAGGCGCGCGACCTCGACGGCCTCGTGCGCCGGCTGGCGCTTGCGGGCGGGACCCGATGCGCCCGCGACCGCGCCCGGCTCGCCGCCCTCGACCGCACCCACCAGACGCTGGGCTACCGCGAGACCCTGAAGCGCGGCTATGCCGTGGTGCGCGGCGACGGCGCGGTTGTGATGACCAAAGGGGCTGCCGAAAAGGCCGGGGCTCTGGAGATCGAGTTCTCCGATGGCCGCCTTGCGCTCGACGGGACCGCGAAACCGCCCGCGAAAAAGACCAGGCCCAAACCCCCGCCGCCTGAGCAAGGGTCGTTGTTCTGATCCGTTCGCGGCGCCGGACTGTCGGACAAGCCGTGGGGCAGGGTACCGGCCCGGCGCAACTTGAAGCAGACGCGCGCTACCCCTCCTTCTCCTCCTCGCTCACGCCGTAGCGGGCGAACAGCCCCGACTGGAGCATGAAGAAGGCGAAGATCGAGATCGGCAGGCCGAAGGTCTTGAAGTTGACCCAGGCGTCGGTCGACATCGTCCGCCAGATCGCCTCGTTGGCTATGGCGAGCGCCAGAAAGAAGAACGCGAGCCGCTTGGTAATGATCAACCAGCCGGCGCGTTCCAGCGGCATCGCCTGGTCCATCACCGCCTCGAGATACGACTGGCCACGCATCAGGCCGACGCCGAGGATGCCGGCGAACAGCAGATAGATGATCGTCGGCTTCATCTTGAAAAAGCGCTCGTCGTTGAACCAGATCGAGAGCCCGCCGAACACCACCACCAGCACCAGCGTGGCGATCTGCATCTTGGAGAGATGCCCGGTGAGCCGCCACTGGAAGAAGGTGGCGAGGCCCAGGAGCGGGATGAACATGGCGGTCACGGCGACGAAACCGGAGTATTCGGTCGCGCCGACCAAGAAAGTGCGGTCTTTCAACAGCCCATAGAGCGCGAAGAAGGCGATGATCGGCCCGTATTCGAGCGCGAGTTTGAGCCCGGGGTTGACGTTTCTTTTGGCCATCGGGCCTCCTTCTCGGCTGCGGTCCTGGGAGAAATATGGGGCCGGGCGCGACTTGCGCAACCGACCCGGCCTAACCGCCCGCCTCCACTACCACAGCGCCGAGCGCGATCAAGCCCATGAGCGCGATGCGCCGGGGCCCAGTGCGTTCACCGAGCAGCAGCCAACCGATGAGCGCGGCGAACACGGCCGAGGTTTCGCGCAGGACCGCGGCCTGGCCGACCTGGTCGAGCCGTGTCGCGAGCATCACCGCGCCGAAGGAAAAGAACGCCACGACCGCACCGAACAGGCCGCGGACGGCAAGGGAAGGATACGCCCCCGCCGGGACCCGGGACCGCCAGAACAGCAAGAACAGGACCGGCATCGCGAACCCGTCGATCATGAAGAACCAGGCGAGGAAGGTGAACGGATCGGGCGTCGCGCGGATACCCCAGGCGTCGGTGGTGGTGTAGAGCGCCACGAAGCCGCCCGTCAGGACTGCCATGGCCAGCGCGGGCTTCAGCTTCTCGCGGCCGAACTGCCAGTGGCGCAGATTGTACAGTGCGAGCCCGTAGATGCCCGCCACCAGCAGGCCGACACCCAGCCATTGCACCGCGTTGAAGCGCTCGCCGAACAGGAGCCCCGCCCCCAGCACGGTGAATAGAGGCCCGGTGCCGCGCACCACCGGGTAGACCACGGTGTAGGAGCCGAGCGTGTAGGTATAGCCCTGCGCGAGCTTGTAGCCGGTGTGGATGACCCAGACGAGGCCGAAGAACGGGATAAGCGCCGGATCCGGCCAGGGCACGACGAACAGGGCGACCGGCGCAGCCATGAGGCCGTAGGAAAGGTCGATCGCGGCGCGGGTCGCCCAAGGGTCGTGACGGCCCTTCTGGAGCGCACCGAACAGCGCGTGCAGGAAGGCGGCGAGAAGCGCCAGCGCCGTCGCCACAGAACTGCCCGAGGGGGTTCCCTCGAGGGCGATGATCCAGTCGCTCACGCCGGGGCCTTTCGTTGAAGAAGAATGCGCAGGGAATGGCACCTTGTCTCTTCGCAGTTTTCGGTGCGGAAATCACCCCCGNNAACGGAGCCGTCGCAGCGCCGGAAAAGACCGGGTGGGAGCAAGGATGAGTGCTGGCGACAGACCTTGTTTTGGTCACAACGTCCGATGCCAAGGACATTGGGAAGACCGCCTCCGGAGATCCGGATTATCGGATGTCCGAAACTTAGGAAATCATCTCCAAAACAAAGGTTTAGAGAGTTGCTCGCTCAGNNGCGAAGACGCCCGGGGGTCCGCTCAGATCACCAGACCGCGCGGCGCCAGCGGAACCCCTTCGAAGTCGCGCGCGGCCACCGATGGCGCCAGCCCTTCGTCTTCGGGGGTCTTCGGGATCTTGATCCGGCCGATCGGCGTCGGCATCGTGGCCTGGTCGTAGCGGCGCGTCGCGCGCCTGCGGGCCACGAAAGCCGAGATTTTCATCGGTTGACGGTAGGCATCCTCGATGATGTTCGTATCGACCAGGTCATGCGAGGCGTCCGCCAGCAGCCGCCAGGTCAGCCGGCGCATGAATTCGTCGGACCGGAACGGGTCGGTGAGCCCCATCTCGACGACCCGTATCACCGAGCCCGCGCGTACCAGCGCGGCCGTGCCGACGACGTCCCAGTTGGCGAAGAGCACACACCGGGCCAGCACGTCGGCCATGGCGGAATAGCCGGGTTGGCCGGCTTCCGGATAGGGGTCAGAAATCGCCAGCCGCCGCGCCTCGGCGACGAAGGACATCGCGGTGCGCGTGCCCTTCAGCATGAGGTTGGTGTCTGTCCGGCCTGGTGCCATTGTCCCCGATCCGCCCCGGTTGCCCACCTTGGTTGTCCGGTGCGCCGCTGTTCTTGTCCGTCGCGCTCAGTTTCGCACGAAAGTGTTAAAAGAGAGAGGCCAAACTGTGGTCAATTCCCGGCACCGGCACCGGCACCNNCCCGTCAATGCGCGGGCGAAGTCCTGCGGATCGAACGGCGCGAGGTCGTCGATCTGTTCGCCAACGCCGATCGCGTGGATCGGTATGCCGAACTTGTCGGCCAGCGCCACCAGCACGCCGCCTTTGGCGGTGCCGTCGAGCTTGGTCATCACCAGGCCCGACACGTCGGCCATCTTCTGGAAGGTCTCGACCTGGCTGAGCGCGTTCTGCCCGGTGGTCGCGTCCAGCACCAAGAGCGTGTTGTGCGGCGCTTGCGGATCCTTCTTGCGGATCACCCGAACGATCTTGGCGAGCTCCTCCATGAGATCGGCGCGGTTCTGGAGCCGTCCCGCGGTGTCGATCATCAACAGATCGGCGCCCTCGGCCTCGGCCCGTGTCATCGCGTCGAAGGCGAGCGAAGCGGGGTCCGAGCCCTCGGGCGCGGTCATCACCGGCACGCCGGCCCGCTCGCCCCAGACCTGGAGCTGCTCGACGGCGGCGGCGCGGAAGGTATCGCCGGCGGCGATGATGACGCTCTTGCCGGCGCCGCGGAACTGGCTTGCAAGCTTGCCGATCGTCGTGGTCTTGCCCGATCCGTTCACGCCCACGACCAGAACAACTTGCGGTTTTTTCGCGAACAGCGGCATCGGCTTGGCCACCGGATCCATGATCCGGGCGATCTCGTCCGAGAGAAGATCCTTGATCTCGTCGACCGACAGCCGCTTGCCGAGACGGCCCTCGGCAATGTTGGCGGTGACCCGCAGCGCGGTGTCGACCCCCATGTCGGAGGCGATCATCAGCTCTTCGAGGCTTTCGAGCATGGCGTCGTCGAGCACCCGGCGCACGACGGCCTTCTTTTCCTTGCGGCCCAGCAGGCGGCCGAAAAAGCCCGGTTTCTCGGCGAGCTCTGCCTCGGACACGCTCACGCCCGCGTCGAACCCGACCGTAAGCTCCGGCGGTGTGAAGTCGGGCATCGGATCGACGGGCTGGGGCGCTTCCGCGGGCACGGCATCCGGTATTTCGGGTGCCGGGGGGGCGATCTCGTCCGGGGTGCCCACCGGAATCTCCGGGGGCGATTCGGGAGGCGTTTCGGTCGGGACCTCGGCGGGCGGCTCCGGTGCCGCCGGTTCCGGTTCCGGTTCCGGTTCGACCTCGGGGAGGGGCGGCGGCACCGGGGTCGGCTCCGGTTCGGGTTCCGGCTCCGGTTCGGGCGCGGGTTCCGGCTCCGGTTCCGGGATCGGCGTGGGTTCGGGCTCCGGCTGAGGCTCCGGTGCGGGCTGCGGCTCGGGTTCCGGCGCGGCCTCGGGTTCGGCGGCGCCGCTCTCCTCGGCGTCCTGCGCGACCTCCTCCTCGGTCACCCCACCCTCTTCGACGATCGCCTCGAGCCCTGCCTCGAGCTTCGAGGACGAACGGGTCAGGCGATCCCTGAGCTTGGAAAAGAACGACATGCGGACCTCCGAATGGTTGCCTCCCACCTAATGCCGTTTCGGCCGATTTGGAAGGGTCGGCTACGCCGTCGCGATGTTGAGCACGCCGACCAGGATCATCGCCTGGCCGGCGATGTAGAGCCCCCAGAGCAACCAGCCCGCGCGACCCGAGAGCGGGTCGTCGGGATCCATGCGGAAATTGCGGTAGGCGAGGATCACGTCGGAGGCGACGAAATAGACCGCGCCGATCGCCACCATGCCGAGCGGCAGCGTGAGCGCGGCCAGCGCCATCAGGGTGATGGTGAGGACATAGGCCCGCACCGGCCAGCGCAGCGTGGCTCCGGTGTGGGGCACCAGCCAGATCTCCGCCGAGATCGCCACCCAGCCGAGGAACAACGCAAGCAGCGTCTGGTCGACGAACGCCATGTAAGGGCCCCGTCCCGACAGCGCGGTGAACAGGATCAAATAAAAGACATGCGCCGCGGCGAAAGCCACGAGCCCGGCGATGAACGGGCGCATGCCGGGCCGCGACAGGGCGAAATCGCCCAACGCCGACAGCGCCAGAGCCAGCACCAGCAGGACCGGCCCGCCGGCCATCCAGGCGGCGGCGGTGAGGGCGACGAGCGGCACCGTCTTGGCGAGGCTGCGGCCCCAGTTCGGCGGGTTCTCGCTGAAGGGCAGGTAGATGATGGCGGCGATGATACCGAACCAGAAAACGGCAACAGGGGACATCCGGAGGCTCCTTACAGGACGCGATCATCGCCGCGACTGCGTCCGGGTCAACCCCGCGCGGGTGCGTCCCCGTCGCACTGTGCCTTCCCGGCAGGCCGGGGTCTGGTCGGGGAGGGCCCCTTGCCGGCACGGCCCCCTGCGTTAGACTGGCCCCGAAAACCGGAAGGCCCCGCATGCGCAACGTCCCGAGCTTCGCGATCGTCGCCCTCTTCCCTGCGGGGCTGCTCGNNGCTTGGTGCGATCCTCGGCGGCGCCTGGGCCTGGGCCGCGCTGCTTTACATGACCCTGATCGCCTGGGCGCTCGACAAGCTGATCGCGGTCCGCGCCGCCCCTGCCGACCCCGCCAGCGACCCCGACAGCGACACCGACCCCGCGGCCGCGAACCGGCTTTCGGTCTTTCTGGGGATCGTGCATTTCGTCCTGCTCGGCCTTACGATCCGGGCGCTCGCGGCCGACGGGCTGGGGCCTCTGGGCTGGATCGGGCTGTTCCTCGGCGCCGGGCTGTTCTTTGGCCAGGTCTCCAACGCCAATGCGCACGAGCTCATCCACCGCGCCGACCGGCGGCTGTTCCAGCTCGGCAAATGGATCTACATCAGCCTTCTCTTCGGCCATCACACCTCGGCCCACACCAAGGTGCATCACCGCTGCGCGGCCACGCCCGACGACCCGGGCACCGCGCGCCTGGGCGAGAGCTTCTACGCCTTTGCGCCGCGCGCCTGGCGGGGTGGGTTCCGCAAGGGCTACGAGATGGAGCGCGCCGACATCATGCGCCGCGGCACCGGCGGGGCGACGCCCTATCTTACCTACATCGTCGGCGCGGCGGGGTTTCTCATACTTGCCGCGCTCACCTTCGGCTGGGCCGGGCTCCTCACCTATGTTTTGCTCGCCGCCTATGCGCAGCTTCAGCTCCTGCTGTCGGACTACGTCCAGCACTACGGGCTCACGCGGAGCCTCGGCGAAGACGGCAAACCCGAGCCGGTCGGCGCCGACCACAGCTGGAACGCCGGCGGGTGGTTCACCGCGCATCTCATGCTCAACGGACCGCTCCATTCCGACCACCACGCCCATCCCGCGCGGCCCTATCCGGCGCTTGCGCTGCCCGACCCCGCGACCGCCCCGCGGCTGCCGGCGTCACTGCCGGTGATGTCGGTGCTCGCGCTCTACCCCGCCGGCTGGCGCCGGGTGATGCACCGCGTGCTGGACGCCCGGGCCAGGAGGGCGGGGACATGATCCGCGCGGCACTCTTCACGCTCGCGGCCTCTGTGAGCCTCGCCGCCCCCACACATGCGCAGGATCCGGACAGCACGCCGATGACCGGCGCGGAGTTCGGCGCCTATGTCACCGGCAAGACGCTGATGTTCGGCACCGGCGCCGAGCCCTATGGCGGCGAGGATTACCTGCCCGGCAACAGGGTGCGCTGGTCGTTCCTCGACGGGCGCTGTCTCGAGGGCAGATGGTTCGAGGCGGCGCCGAATATCTGCTTCGTCTACAACGACGATCCGGACCCGATCTGCTGGACCTTTTTCGAGGGTTCCGACGGGCTCACCGCGCTGCTCGAGGGCGATGCCGACGAGGTGCTCTACGAGACCGGCGAGGCGCAGGAGCCGCTGTTCTGCCTCGGGCCGGACGTCGGGGTGTGAAACCCGCGGCCAGCCGACTACGGCCCGCAGCGGCGCACCGGGACACGGCGCGCCATCGCCCCCGAAAACGCTCCAGAGATCAGCGCTTGAACAGGTGGCCCTGGGCATTCTTGTCGAAGCCCGGCTTGCGCATCTCGGCGCCGACAGCCATGCCACGCCCGACGGCGGGGCGGGCGGCGAGGTCTGCCAGCCAACGCGCGAGGTTGGGCTTATCGTCGAGCACCTGCTGCTGGCCTTCCCAAAGCGAGGCCCAGCCGTAGCACGCCATGTCGGCGATGGAGTAGGAGTCGCCCGCAAGATACGCCGCTTCGGCGAGACGGCGGTCCATCACCCCGTAGAGCCGCGCCACCTCCGCGCGGTAGCGATCCTTGGCGTAGGGCAGGTCCTGCGGCGGGTCCAGCGCGGGCGCGTATTTCAGGAAATGATGCGCTTGGCCCGCCATCGGTCCGAGCCCGCCCATCTGCCACATCAACCATTGTTCGACCAGGATCCGGTCGCGCTCCGTTTCTCCGTAGAACCGCCCGGTCTTGCGGGCGAGATACATCAGGATCGCGCCGGACTCGAAGATCGAGACCGGGTCGCCGTCCGGCCCCTCCGGATCGACGATCGCCGGCATCCGGTTGTTCGGCGCGATCTTCAGGAAATCGGGCGCGAACTGTTCGCCCTTGCCGATGTCGACGTAGTGCACGTTATACGGCAGCCCCATCTCTTCGAGCGCGATGGTGACCTTCCAGCCGTTCGGCGTCGGCCAGTAATGCAGTTCAATCATGTGTCTCTCCGGCGTTTCGGGCACACTGCGTCGGCTTGACGCAGGGTGCAAGTCACGATACCGAAAGCGTCGTGGCGCTTTGGAACCCTGATTGCGGGCCACGTAAAATATACCGCTAAAGAGGTCGAGGTCCGCCCCCGGCATCCGTGCACGGGGGTTTTTTGTTCGGGAGGCCGGCATGGCAAATTGGAAACCGAAGACGAACGCGGTTCACGGCGGCACCCGACGGTCGCAATACCAGGAGGTGAGCGAGGCGATCTTCCTCACCCAAGGTTTCGTCTACGACAGCCCCGAACAGGCCGAGGAACGGTTCATCGAAACCGGGCCCGACGAGTTCATCTATGCCCGCTACGGCAATCCGACGGTGCGGATGTTCGAGGAACGGCTGGCCTTGCTCGAAGGCACCGAGGATGCCTTCGCGACGGCGTCCGGCATGTCTGCCGTCAACGTCACGCTGATGGCGGCCGCCCGGCCGGGCATGCGCATCGTCGCCGCCCGCGCGCTGTTCGGGTCGTGTCTCTACATCCTCGAATGGCTGGAGAAATTCGGGGCCGAGGTTGTCTACGTCGATGGGACCTCCGAAGCCGAATGGCGCGCGGGCGTAACGCCGGGCACCGATCTCGTCTTTCTCGAGACGATCTCCAACCCCACGCTGGAGGTGATCGACCTCGCGCTGGTCACACGCCTTGCACGCGACGCCGGCGCGCTCAGCGTGGTCGACAACACCTTCTCCACCCCCGTGGGCGCCTCCGCCGCAACCCAAGGCGCTGACGTGGTGATCTATTCCTCGACCAAGCATATTGACGGCGGCGGGCGGGGGCTTGGTGGCATTGTCCTGGGCAACGAGGATTTCATCCGAGGGACGTTCGAGCCTTACGCCAAGCACACCGGCGCCGCGCTCAGCCCGTTCAACGCCTGGATGCACCTCAAGGGGTTGGAGACCCTGGTGTTGCGGGTGCGCGCGATGGCCGACAGCGCCACGCGGATTGCGACGGCCCTGGACGGCCACGCGGGCCTTGCGCGGCTGATTTACCCGGGGCTCACCAGCCATCCACAGCACGCCGTCGCCACGCGGCAGATGGACCACGGCGGCACGATGCTCGCGCTCGACCTCGCCGGCGGCAAGGACGCGGCCTTCGCCCTGCTCAATGCGCTTCACGTCCCTGTGATCTCAAACAATCTCGGTGACGCCAAAAGCATTGTTACCCATCCGGCAACAACCACCCACCAACGCCTGCCAGACGAGCAAAAACAGGCGCTTGGCATCACGCCGGGGCTGGTGCGGTTCTCGGTGGGGCTCGAGGATGCGGACGACCTGATCGAGGACCTGATGGGCGCGCTTGCAGTGATCTGACCGGGGACCGCGAGCGTAATATTTGGTAACAAAGACCTCGCGCCCCTATATTCAGGGTCGGACAGATCGGGAGGGGCAAGCCCCATGAACCACATGTCACCGAATTTGACCGTCGCACCCGACGGCAACGATGCGCGCGATGCGCTCGACACGCTGCGCGCCTGGGCACGTTCAGCGGACCCGGCAGAAGTGGCCGCGCTCGACCCCGCGATCGCCCGGTTGCTGCCGGAGTGCGCGGTGTCCAACTACCCCGATCTCGCCCGGGTCTACCCGGACGCGTTCGAGCCCGACGCCGCCTACAAGGCCTCGATGCCCGACCTCCAGAACGGCCCGGCCTCGTTGATCCAGGGCGAGAAACAGGAAATCCAGCACGTCGGCATTTCCAACTTCCGCCTTCCGATCCGCTACCACACCCGTGACAACGGTGATCTGATGCTCGAAACCTCGGTGACCGGCACTGTCAGCCTCGAGGCCGAGAAGAAGGGCATCAACATGAGCCGCATCATGCGCTCGTTCTATGCCCATGCCGAAAAGACCTTTTCGTTCGAGGTGATCGAACACGCGCTCGACGATTACAAAGCCGATCTCGAAAGCCTCGACGCGCGGATACAAATGTCTTTTTCCTACCCGGCAAAGGTGGAATCCCTGCGTTCAGGCCTGTCTGGATATCAATATTACGACATTTCCCTGGAATTGGCCGAGTCCGGCGGGGTACGCCGGAAGTTCATCCACCTCGACTATGTCTACTCCTCGACCTGCCCCTGTTCGCTGGAGCTCAGCGAGCATGCCCGCCAGGTGCGCGGCCAACTCGCGACCCCGCACAGCCAGCGGTCGGTGGCCCGGGTCTCGATCGAGGTGGCCTGCGACAGCCCCTGCCTGTGGTTCGAAGACCTCATCGACATCTGCCGTGACGCGGTCCCGACCGAGACCCAGGTGATGGTCAAACGCGAAGACGAACAGGCCTTTGCCGAGCTCAACGCCGCCAACCCGATCTTCGTCGAGGACGCTGCGCGGCTGTTCACCGAGCAACTCAAGATCGATCCCCGGATCGGCGATTTCCGGGTGGTGGCGAGCCACCAGGAAAGCCTGCACAGCCACGATGCCGTGTCGATCCTGACCGAGGGCACGACCTTCACCGCGCAATCGCTGGACCCGAAGCTGTTCTCGACCCTCATCCACAGGGGATAGGGACCGGGCAAAAGGGCGGTTTTCCACCGGTTTCTGGGGCCGGTCGGCGGTGATACGCCCATTTGTCGATCCAGCGCATTCGCGCCAAATTGCAGACAAATCGCCTGCCGAAGCTAAGTCTTGATTCGGGTTTTCCGCAGATCGTACCCGCGGGAAATTCCTATTGGGGGCGGGCGTGAGACTTCACAGGCTATCTGACGCGTTGACGGGCCCCGGCTTCGGCCGGGGGCCCGGGCGGCGGCACTGGTCCGCCGCGGGGGGGAGGCTCCAGATGGCCACCACCTTCGATGTCCTGTCCCTTGGCGTTCAGGCCGATATCGACGCGGTCGAGGGCAACACCGTGACCGAAGGCGCCGCGTCACTCGAAGGGCTGACGGTCGGATCGGCGGGCGATCCGCTCTTTACCGCGATCCAGACCCTGTCGCCGGGCAGCACCGGCTACGCCGGTGGCAGCCATGCGACGGCCTACGAAAACGACGAGCAGGCCGATACGTTCAGCATCGACGGCGACACCGACCAGGTCTTCGACATGGGGATGGTGTACAACGTGACCCTGACCTACGCCGACGGCAGCACGGCGACTATCGAGGCGCTGGTGGTCCAGGACACCGACGGCAACACCTATCTCGTCCCGCATCTTGGCTATTCCTCCGATCAAGCGGCACTGGAGGCCGCCCCGATCCAGTCGATCGCCCTCGGCACCGCGATCCATTTCAGCGGCTCCGAAGGCTACATGATCGAGGCGGACCGTTACGACGCCAGTTTCGCCGAGCCCGAGGACGATTTCGCAGCGCCCGACAACGACGTGACCTTCGTGGGCGGCGCCGACGTACCTTCTGCCTCGGGCGAATTCGAGCTCGATGGCTCTGGCGATTACGGCGTGATCGCCGACAGCCCCGCCTACGACCTCGACAGCGCCACCGTCGCGATGAACTTCACGCTCGACAGCTTGGCCTCTCTCACCGGGCTGTTCGGCAAGGACGCCAACGGCAACGCGGTGGGCGATTTTTCGGTCTGGGTCGAGACCGACGGCAGCGTGGTGGTGCGGTGGCAGGACGACACCACCGACTACTACCTCAGTTCAGACGCGGGCGCCGTCACCACCGGCACCGAACACAGCGTGCTGGTTTCGCTCGACAACGACACCGGCACCGTTGAGCTCCATGTCGATGGTGCGCTCGAAGACTCCCTATCCACCCCCGGGGTCACGCTCGACGGCAACGAAAACCCCTGGGTGGTGGGCGGCCGGGGTTGGGGGTCGACCCGCGGCACCTCCGACAACGTCATCAACGAACTCGATGGCACGATCAACTCCTTCGCCATCTACGAGGGCGCCTACACCCCCGCCGAGATCGCCGCGCCAGCGGGCGAGGACCACATCCACGGCGATGCGGGTGCCGACAGCCTCTCCGGTGGGGCCGATGCGGATACGTTCCATCTCTACGATTTCTTCGACGACGACACGATCATCGGCGGCGAAGGCGGCGGCGACGACGACAAAATCGACGCCGGCGGCGTGTCGATGCCGCTCACCGTGATCTACACCGGGGCGGAGAGCGGCACGATCTCCGACGGCGCCAGCACGCTCACCTTCAGCGAGATCGAGACGGTCGAAACCGGGTCCGACGACGACGTGATCGATGCCACCGGCGCGGGCGTCGCCGGGGTGAAGGTCTATTCCGGCTTCGGCGACGACACCGTCACCGGCAGCGCCGGCGACGACTGGATCTCGACCAATCACGGCAATGATGTGGTGCAGGCCGGCGCCGGCGCCGACACGATCGACACCGATTTCGGCGACGACTCGGCCTGGGCGGGCGACGGCGACGACACCGTCTGGACCGGCTTCGGCGACGACGCGGTCTACGGCGACGGCGGCGGCGACTACATCTACGGCGGATACGGGTCCGACACGATCTATGGCGGCGAAGGCGACGACGAGATCGGCGTCGGACGCGACGACGACACCGCCTACGGCGGCGGCGGGTCGGACCAGTTCGTCTTCGAACACGACATGGGGTCGAATATCATCGTCGGCGGCGAAATCGGGACCGATGCCGACATCCGCGACTTCACATCGCTCTACAACGCCCCGATCTCCGTCGCCTTCTCCGGCGACGAGGCCGGCACGGCGACGGACCCCTACGGCGACATCGCCCTTTCCGAGATCGAGGTGATCTGGGGCTCCGATTTCGACGATATCGTCGATGCCGCGCTCGATGGCACCCGGATCGAGATGCAGGGCTTTGCGGGCGCCGACACGCTGACGGGCGGGTCCGGCGACGACATGATTGCAGGCGGCCCGGGGGACGACGTGCTCTCGGGCAATCTCGGTGACGACACCTTCGTTTTCGAAGGCGGGTTCGGCG
This sequence comes from Paracoccaceae bacterium, assembly GCA_003545125.1. Classification (GTDB taxonomy): domain Bacteria; phylum Pseudomonadota; class Alphaproteobacteria; order Rhodobacterales; family Rhodobacteraceae; genus Sinisalibacter. Next base: position 10,860 of record DQCI01000058.1, on the reverse strand, counting down.
ACGATACGGTGACCGGCGGCGAAAAGGGGGAGGTGGTCGGCGACACGCTCGACGCCACAGCCCTGAAAGATGGCGTCAAGGTGGTCTTCACCAAGACCGGCGCGGGCGAGCTCACCGACAACACCAATTCCGTCACCGTCTCCGAGATCGAAAACCTCGCGCTCGGATCG
>DQCI01000058.1:10191-10633 GCA_003545125.1 Paracoccaceae bacterium | reverse complement strand
TCGACGCGGGCGACGATGCGCTTTCGGGTGGTGCCGACTACGACACGATCTATGGCGGGGCGGGGGCCGACACGATCATCGGCGGCGCCGGTGGCGATTTCGTCTACGGCGAGGAAGGCGATGACGTTGTCTATTGCGGCGACGATCTCGACGTCATTTTCTCAGGCCAGGGCAACGACACCCACCACGGCGTCGGCGGCGACGGCGGCGACGACATCATCGTCGTCAACGACGCCGATGCCTCGACCAAAGCTGTGGCCGGGGGCAAGACCGGCGAAACCTCCGGCGACTCGCTGATCCTGTCCGGCGACGGCAGCAATTCCACTGCGGTCGAGGTCGCCTTCACCGGAGATGAGGCAGGCACGTTCGACGACGGCACCAACAGCGGCACCTTTGCCGAAATCGAGCGGCTCACCACCTCCTCCGGGGACGACACGGTCGA
>DQCI01000058.1:3291-10088 GCA_003545125.1 Paracoccaceae bacterium | reverse complement strand
ACCGATTTCGACCTCACCGACGACGACGGTGACGGGTTTACCAACGACCAGCTCGACCTCACCAAGCTCACGGATTCGGACGGAAACCCGGTCAATATCTGGGACGTCGTTGTCAGCGACACCGCGGGCGACGGCAGCGGCGACGCGATCCTGACCTTCCCGAACGGCGAGAGCCTGACGTTGACGGGCGTCGATCCGGCCGGGCTCGCCGCCGCGACGATGACGTCGATGGGCATTCCCTGCCTCGCCGCTGGCACGCTGATCGACACGCCCGACGGCGGGCGGCTGGTCGAGCAGTTCTGCCCCGGCGACAAGGTCATGACGAAAGGTGGTGGCGCGCAACCGGTTGTCCGGACGGGCAGCCGCCGGCTCGATGCCGCGGCCCTCGCCGCCCAGCCCCATTTGCGCCCGGTGCGGATCCGGCCCGGGGCGTTGGGCAACTGGCGCGATCTCCTGGTCTCGCCGCTGCACCGCATCGCGCTCGGCCCCGCAGGTGCGCCAACCGGTCTCGCCCCCGGCCCGCTGGCTCGCGGCCGACAGCGACGGGCGGTTCCGAGTTGCCCGGGGCCGCAGCGAGGTCACCTATGTCCACCTGCTCCTGCCTGACCACGCTTTGATCCGGGCGGAAGGAGCCTGGGTCGAGAGCTTCTATCCCGGACCCCTGGGGCTTGCGGCGCTCGAACTCGCCGCCCGGGCCGATCTGTTCCAGCGGGTCCCGGCGCTCGCGGCGATCCGAACGAAGCCGGACGCGCGGCGGGCATACGGGCCCCTTGCGCTGACGGAAATCCGGCGCCGCGCGCTCGCCGGCTTCATCGGTGCCCCGGCCCGGACGCGGGCGGGGGACATGGTGGCGCGCAGCGGGGCGCTTGCCCGCAGTGCTGCGTCGCAACCCGGGCGGATATAGCACCACCTTTCGCACAGAGGCCGCGTGCCCAGCCGTTGTGACACGCCCCGACGCCGCGTCCGCTTGACACCGGCCGCCACCCGGGCCAACGCTCGCCGCATGATCGACCTTCGTCCTGTCGTCTACGTGATCGGCCTCGTCGTCGCCATTCTTGGCGCGACGATGCTCGTGCCCATGCTGGTCGACCTCTACTACGGCTCGCCCGACTGGCTGGTGTTCCTGTCCACCGCGACGATCACCATGGTGGTCGGCGGCTCGATGTCGCTCGCCACCGCCAACACCGGGCGCGAGGGGCTCACCATCCAGCAGATATTTCTGCTGACCACGCTGATCTGGATTGCCCTGGCGCTGTTCGCGGCCCTTCCGCTGTACCTCGGCGAGATCCAGGCCCGGCCGGTGGATGCGATCTTCGAAGCGATGTCGGGCATCACGACCACCGGTTCCACCGTGCTCGAAGGGCTCGACGATCTGCCCAAGGGCCTCTTGGTGTGGCGCTCGATGCTGCAATGGTTTGGCGGGATCGGGATCATTGTCGTCGCGATGGTCTTCCTGCCGGAACTGCGGGTCGGTGGGATGCAGATCTTCCGCTCCGAGGCCTTCGACACGATGGGCAAAGTGCTGCCGCGCGCGGTCGATATCGCTGGCCGGATTTCGGCGATTTACGTCGTGTTCACGCTCCTCAACATGATCGCCTATCTGGCCGTCGGCCTGCCGCCCTTCGAGGCGATCAACCATGCGCTGACCACGATTTCGACTGGTGGGTTCTCCACCCATGATGCGAGCATGGGCGAATACCAGGGCGCCCCCGAATACGTCGCGGCCGTGTTCATGGTCCTCGGCAGCCTGCCGTTCGTGCGCTACATCCAGATGGTGCAGGGCACGGCGCGGCCGCTGCTGGTGGATCCGCAGGTTCGCGCCTATCTCGGGGTGATCCTGCTGATGACCCTGACGATGACGCTCTACAGGCTGGTCGTCAACGGCGACCATTTCGAACATGGTTTTCGCGAAGGCGTGTTCAATGTCACCTCGATCATCTCGGGCACCGGCTACGCCAGCGTCGACTACCAGCTCTGGGGACCCTTTCCAGTCGTGATCTTCTTTTTTCTCGGTCTGATCGGCGGCTGCGCCGGTTCGACGGCGTGTTCCGTGAAGATCTTTCGCTACCAGCTCCTGTTCGCCGCCGTGCGCGCGCAAATCCGGTCGGTCCATGCACCCCACGGCATGTTCACCCCGCGCTACAATGGCCGGCCGGTGACCGAGGACATCCTGTCGTCGGTGATGGCCTTCTTCGGCATGTTCATCGTCTCGCTCGGGGTGCTGTCCGTGGCCCTCGGCATGACCGGGCTCGACACGGTGACCGCTGTCTCCGGCGCCGCCACGGCGCTTGCCAACGTGGGTCCGGGCCTGGGCGACCGGATCGGTCCGGCCGGCAATTTCGAAGGCCTCAACGACACCGCCAAGTGGCTCCTGACGTTGGCGATGCTGGTCGGCCGGCTCGAAATCCTGTCGGTCTACGTGTTGTTCACCTTGCGCTTCTGGCGCGACTGACGCGTATTGGACATGACCCGGGCCGGCGCGCCTGGCCCGTCGCGGGACGGCGCCCCACCGCGACAGGATCGACCGGGCCGACAAGCCACCCGCTAGGAAACACCAATGGACGAAACCCCGAAGGACGCGCCCCAAGACGCTCAGGATGCCGATGCGGCCCGCCTGCTGCACCTGCGCCAGGCCCAACTCCCGAAAGGCGCGCCGCTTGCCCTGCCGCTCACGCTCGCCTCGATGTTCCAGCTCCCGGGCGAGCCGGCGCCGGGCGTGCCGGGCTACGGCCGCGCCGACAACCCGACCTGGGAGGCGCTCGAGCACATGCTCGAAGCCCTCGAAGGCGCCCCCGCGCTCGCCTTCCCGTCCGGCATGGCCGCAATCAGCGCGGCGTTGTTCGCGACGTTGCGGGCCGGCGACCGGCTGCTGCTGCCGTCCGACGGCTATTACACCCCGCGCACACTGGCGTCGCGCTTCCTCGAGCGGCTCGGCATCACCGTCGATACCCGCCCGACGTCCGGGTTCGCCGAAGGCGGCTTCGCAGGGGTCCGCGTGGTCTATATCGAGACGCCGTCGAACCCGGGGCTCGACCTCGTCGACCTTCCTGCGGTGACGGAGGCAGTGCGCAGCGCGGGGGGCATTTCGATCGTCGACAACACCACAATGACCGCGCTCGGCCAGCGCCCGCTCGACCTCGGCGCCGACATCCTCCTCGCGTCCGACACCAAGGCGCCCGGCGGGCACAGCGATCTTCTCATGGGGCATGTCGCGACCCGCGACCCCGACCTGCTCGCGGCCATGCGCGACTGGCGCACGTTGTCGGGCGGCATCCCAGGGCCGTTCGAGGCCTGGCTTCTGCACCGCTCGCTCGAGACGCTGGAACTCAGGTTCGACCGGATGTGTACCAATGCCGAGATCCTCGCCGCCCATCTCGATGCCCATCCGGCGGTGCAGGACCTGAGGTTTCCCGGGTTGCTTACCCACCCGGGGCACGCGCTGGCCGCGCGGCAGATGCGGCGGATGGGGTTCCTCCTGGGCTTCACTCTGCCCAGCGTCGAGGCGGCCGACCGGTTCATCGAGGCCTGCCCGCTGATCGCGCCCGCAACCTCCTTCGGCGGCGTGCACACCACGGCGGAGCGGCGCGCGCGCTGGGGCGACGACGTGGCGCCGGGGTTCGTGCGGCTCTCGGTCGGCACTGAGCCGGCGGGGGCGCTGGTCGCGGCGGTGGTGGGGGCGCTGGACGGGTAGGCGTGGCTGTTTCGCTTCGGGTGACGGAGGGCCTGCCAAAACCCTGCCAGCGGTAGGCCCCGGCACGCGAAGCTTCCTTCCCCGGCGCAAGGCGTTTGTTCGGCTCGGCGACTCGCCATCCCACCAGTTTCCTAGGAAACTGGGGTCGGTTTCCTAGGAAACTAGCATCATATTGAAAGCAGGGAGTTTTCCAGCTCTCTGGCCGGGATGCGCCAAACAGAACGCCCGCCACAATGGGCGGGCGTTAACTGTTTTGACGAAACCCAGCTAGTCCCAGCAACTCACCAGTACGGTGAGTTCGGCGGCGTGGCCCGAGAGATCGTAGGGCGTCATCGTGCCGGTCGCGAAGGCAGAGCTCGCCGCGGTGATGTCGTTCGCCGCCAGGAACCCGGTGAGCGTCGCGCCCTTGGCGATGAAGCCGACGTCGGTCGGCAGCACCCGGCCGTCGCCCGAGGGAGAGGCCAGCAGCATGCCCACCACGGCGCCGCCCTGGTCGATGACCGGCCCGCCGGTGTCGCCGTCCTGGGCGCGGATCTCGAGGCGCGACACTTCCGTCTCGCCAGAAAGCCCCCTCACGTCGGCGAGCGTGCCATAGGTGAGGGTCGGCGACGACAGCCGCCCGCCATAGGAATAGCCGGCCACCGCAAGCTCCGTTTGCAGCCGCGGCTCGCCGGCGAGAAATCCCGCCACCTCCAGCGGCGCCAGCGGCTGGGTCGGTTGAAGCAGCGCGAGCCCCAACCCGTCATCCTGCGCCACGATCTGTGCGTCGTAGGCCTCATCGAGGGTGATCCGGCCGCAGCCCGCGACCGCTTCCGTCGTGGTCAGCACCGCGCCGGTCTCCGAGACATAGAACCCGGACCGGGATTTCTCAGGTCGGCGGATTTCCAGCCCGGACACGAGGTCGATCGACTGGGTCGCTGTGTCGAGCCCGGCGTTGTCGTCGAGCGCCGCCGCGCCCAGAGACGTAAAGCTTTCGCGCATCGCCGCGAGCACGAGGCCCAGGCGCCGGTCCTCTTCGCGCACGAATTCACCGGTTTCCTCGTCCAGCGCCGCGTCGCCCTGCGGCCAGACCAGCATCCAGCCCTTCACCGCGCCGTCCACGAGGGCGGCGTAGGTATGGGAGATGATCTCGTCGTTCGCGCCCTCGATGGAAAAGGACGCATCGTCGCGCTTGCGCGGGCCCTCGGGCGGCACGATAGACAGCGTCTGCAGGATGTCATAGAGCCCCCACAGCGTGGCCCGGTCGCCGCGCTGGCTGATGAGCACCACCCGCACGCCGTCTTCGCTTTCGAAATGCGCAAACGGCGCTTCGTAGCGGGTGAACTCGACCATTGCGGCCGGCAGGGTGATCTCGATCCCGGCGCGCGGGTCGATCACCTGGGTCAGCCCCATCGAGGCCATCACCGCGTTGTAGCCCCCAAGCAATTCCGCGCGCTGACGGCTGCTGAGAATGCCGGTTTCCTCGTAGCCCTGTGCCGCCTGCCAGGCCGACATCGCGCCCCGGGTTCCGGGGCCGAAATCGCCGTCGATCAGCGAGCGGTAGAAGCCTTCCCATTGCAACGCGATCTGCAGCGTCTTGCGGGCCTCGGCGTCGAGTGCGCGCTCGGCAGCGAGCGCTTCCTCGCGGGTTTCCTCGGCGGGCGCGGGCACGACCGGCGCCGGCGCCGGCGTGGGCGCCACCACCACCGGCTCCGTCGGCAGCGGTTCGGGGGCCACGGCGGGGGCCTCTGCCGGCGCGGTGTCGTCCGTGCCCGTGTCCTCTGTGCCCGCGTCTGCTGCGCCTGTGTCCTCTGTCCCCGGCGTCGCCGCCGCGGCGGGTTCGGTCGATCCGCGCGGCCAGAACCGCTGGCCGTAGGGGGCGCCGTCGGAGATGTAGCTGTCGTTCGGGATCGCGCCGCTTGCGCGCAGCGTGATCAACTTGTCGGTCGCGACCTCGGCCGTGTAGGGGCCGAGCGCGACCGCGTACCAGCCGGAATTGCCGAGACGGAAGCCACTCACCTCCGGCAGGCGTGCACCGTAGGCGCGCGCGTCATCTTCGGCTTCGCGCAGGGTGGCGTTGGCCGTGAGTTGCACCCAGTAGGCTTCCTGGGCCTGGGCCTGGGCTTGGGCGTGTGACGGGGCAAGCCCGGCGGTGACCAGGGCTGCAAGCATTAGGATCGCGGAAAAGACGCGTTTCATCTGGAGTTTCACCCGTTCTTGGGAATCTGCTCGATTTTTCGAGCCAATAACACGCAAAGTCCCGGCAAGGTCAAGGATCAGCCCGGGCTGCGGGCGAAGTGAGTGTCCGCCTGTTGCAGGTGTGATTGACCCTCGCGGGCGCGCGCCCTATGGAGAGCGCGCAATTCACCCCCAAGAGGCGTCCGATGGCCGAGACCGAGACGAAAGCCCCCGCAAGCCACGCCCCCAGGAGTTTTCAGGAGATCATCCTGCGGCTGCAGGCTTACTGGGCGGACAAGGGCTGCGCGGTGCTGCAACCTTATGACATGGAAGTGGGCGCGGGCACGTTCCACCCGGCCACCACGCTGCGCTCGCTCGGCTCGCAGCCCTGGGCTGCGGCCTATGTCCAGCCCTCGCGCCGCCCGACCGACGGGCGTTACGGCGAAAACCCGAACCGGCTTCAGCACTATTACCAGTACCAGGTTCTCATCAAGCCGAGCCCGCCCGATCTGCAGGCGCTCTATCTCGGCTCGCTCGAAGCCATCGGCATCGACATGGATCTGCACGACATCCGCTTTGTCGAGGACGATTGGGAAAGCCCGACGCTCGGCGCCTGGGGGCTCGGCTGGGAGGTCTGGTGCGACGGCATGGAGGTGAGCCAGTTCACCTATTTCCAGCAGGTCGGCGGGCATGATTGCAGACCGGTCTCGGGCGAGCTCACCTACGGGCTCGAACGGCTGGCGATGTACGTGCTCGGCATCGACCACGTGATGGACATGCCGTTCAACGATCCCACCGCGCCGATCCCGCTCAGCTATGGCGACATCTTCCGCCAGACAGAGATGGAGTATTCGCGCCACAACTTCGACATCGCCAGCACCGACATGCTGTTTCGCCATTTCGAGGATGCCGAGGCCGAATGCCAGGCGATCCTCGCCGAACCGGCCGA
>DQCI01000058.1:0-3229 GCA_003545125.1 Paracoccaceae bacterium | reverse complement strand
AACCTGCTCGACGCGCGCGGCGTGATCTCGGTGACCGAGCGCCAGGCCTATATCGGCCGGGTGCGGGGCTTGGCCAAGATGTGCGCCGACGCCTTCGTGTTGACCGAAGCCGGTGGGGCAGGGGGCGCGGCCCAGAGCGCCGCCCAGAAAGGCGTCCAGTGAACGGCAAGATCGTCGGGAGTTTCGTCGTGGTCACCGCCCTCATCTTCGGCGCCGTCGTGTATTACACGCAAGTCTACGCCTTCTACGACGAGATCGCGGGCGAGGACGCCGCCGTGTCGCTCACCAACATCGCGACCGGCACACCCGAACCGATCCTGATCGAGGATTTCGAAGGCATCGACGGCTCGTCCTCGCCGATCCGGTATCGGTCCTGCTTCACCGCAAGCATGAGCTTCGCGGCGATCACCGAAACCTATGCGTCCTACGAGGGCGCGACGCCGCTCACTGCGCCCGGCTGGTTCGACTGTTTCGACGCCGAAGCGATCGGGGCAGCGCTGGAGGCGGGCGACGCCTTCGCCTTCCTCGGGCAGAAGGACATATCCGACGGGGTCGACCGCGTGGTCGCGATCTTCCCCGATGGCCGGGCCTTCGCCTGGAACCAGCTCAACGAGAAATACGCGGAGTAACCCCATGGCCGATCTGCTCATCGAACTCTTCTCCGAGGAGATCCCGGCCCGGATGCAGAGCCGCGCCGGCGAGGATCTCAAGAAACTCGTGACCGACGGGCTGGTCGAGGCCGGGCTTTCCTATGCCAACGCCGCCGCCTTGACCACGCCGCGCCGCCTCGCGCTTTCCGTCGAGGGCCTGCCGGCGATGAGCCCGGACACGCGCGAAGAGCGCAAGGGCCCCAAGGTCGGCGCGCCCGACAAGGCCATCGAGGGCTTCCTGCGCGGCGCCGGCGTTGCCCGCGACCAGCTCGAGGAGCGCGACACGCCCAAGGGCGCGGTCTACTTCGCCACCATCGAGAAGCCGGGCCGCCCGGCCGCCGAGATCGTGGCCGAGGTGCTGGAAAAAACGGTGCGCAATTTTCCTTGGCCGAAATCGATGCGCTGGGGCGCGGGGAGCCTGCGCTGGGTCCGCCCGCTGCATTCGATCCTCTGCCTCCTGACCGACGAGCACGGCGCACAGGTTGTCCCGTTGGAGATCGACGGCCTCAAGGCCGCCGACACCACCAAGGGTCATCGCTTCATGGCGCCCGACAGCTTCGCCGTAACCTCGTTCGAGGATTACCAGGCCAAGCTTAAGCGCGCGCATGTCATCCTCGACCCGGCCGAGCGGGCGGAGGCGATCTGGCACGACGCCACCCAGAAGGCCTTCGCGCTGGGCTTTGAAGTCGTCGAGGACAGCGGGCTGCTGACCGAGGTCGCCGGGCTCGTCGAATGGCCAGCCGTTCTGCTCGGCGACATTGCCGACGACTTCATCGACCTGCCGGCGGAGGTGCTGCAGACCTCGATGAAGGAACACCAGAAATTCTTCTCGGTGCGCAACCCCGCCACCGGCCGGATCGAGAAGTTCGTCACCGTCGCCAACCGCGACACCGCCGACCAGGGCGCGACAATCCTCGCTGGCAACCGCAAGGTGCTCGCCGCGCGTCTGGCCGACGCCAAGTTCTTCTGGGAGAACGATCTGCGCAACGTCACCCGCCACGGGCTCGACCCCTGGCTCGACAAGCTCGCGCAGGTGACGTTCCATGCGAAACTGGGCTCGCAGGCCGACCGGATCGCCCGGATTGCCCGGCTTGCCGGCGCGCTCGCACCCGAAGTGGGCGCCGAGGCAGGCGAGGCGAAAGAGGCCGCAAGGATCTGCAAGACCGACCTCGCCTCCGAGATGGTCTACGAATTCCCCGAATTGCAGGGGGTGATGGGGCGGTATTACGCCAAAGCCGCCGGGCTCTCCGACGCCGTCGCCGCCGCCTGCGAAGAGCATTATGCGCCGCTCGGCCCCTCCGACGCGGTGCCCGACGGCGCGGTGTCCACCGCCGTGGCGCTCGCCGACAAGCTCGATACGCTCGCCGGCTTCTGGACCATCGACGAAAAACCGACCGGCTCGAAAGACCCCTTCGCGCTGCGCCGCGCGGCGCTCGGCGTGATCCGCATTCTTCTGTCCGGGGGCCTGCGCCTGCGGCTCGACAAGTTCATCGACAGCCAGCTTCTCAAGCACGAGATCGCCCAGGCCCGGATGGGTTCGGTGGACGCCGCCGAAATCGAGGCGCTGGAGGAAACCCTTGATGCGATCGGCGACCACGGCGTCTTCGGCGCCGCCTTCGAGGCGGTCACCGCCGCCTTCCGCCACAAGGACACGGCGCCCGAGGTTCACGAGGGCACTTATCTCGCCCGCATCGGCCAGACGGTGCCCGATCTCTCCGACGATCTCCTCGCCTTCTTCCACGACCGGCTGAAGGTCCACCTGAAGGACGAGGGCATCCGCCACGACGTGATCGACGCCTGCCTCAACATGCCCGCGAACGACGACCTTACCCTGCTGGTCACCCGGGCGCGTGCGTTGCAAGCGGTGCTGGCAACCGATGACGGCGCCAACCTGATCCAGGGCTTCAAGCGGGCCAACAACATCCTCACCCAGGCCGAAGCGGCCGACGGGGTCGAATACTCGTTCGGGGCGGATGCGAAATTCGCCGAGGACCCGACCGAGACGGCCCTGTTCGCCGCCCTCGACGCGGCCGAGGCGGCGATCACCCCTGCGATGAACGCGGAAGATTTCGAAGCCGCGATGGCGGCGATGGCGGGCCTGCGCGGGCCGATTGATGCCTTTTTCGACACTGTCCAGGTCAACACCGACAACCAGATCGTGCGGCGCAACCGGCTCAACCTGCTCGCCCGCATCCGCGACATCTGCCTGGGCGTGGCGGATCTGACCAGGATCGAGGGCTGAGGCCGGGTCCAAGCCGCTTCGAAGCGGCTTGCAACGCCGTTAAGAAACGGCGTGCGCACCGCTCAATGCTTGGGCCATCTGCGCCCCGGCCGCGCGGTTTCCGACGTGCCGACGGGTCGGCTGGACGGTGGAGGCCGATAAACCTGCGCCGACAAATTGTCGCAGGCAGGCCCCCATGCGGGAAAGGGGGAAATTTTCATGCCAGTTATTTCAGACACCATCACAGCGACGACGGGAATTGCGGTCGCGGTCACCAGCGCCGACCCGGTTGTCGACGTCACCCAGACCGGGGGGATCTTGGCGGTCGATGCCGCCGGTGACCTGCCACGGGATATTT
>DQCI01000254.1:1112-4275 GCA_003545125.1 Paracoccaceae bacterium | reverse complement strand
ACCGCCCGAAAGCCCCGCCCCGTGTGCGAGCATGTGGCGGGGCTTGCCTTTTGGCGCAAAGGGACGCGGGGCGGCATCCGGTCAAGGCGTTTTTGCGCGACCCGCCCCGACCGCAGCAGAGCATGCTTCGCCGGGTTGCCCGGGTTTGTGCTATGTCAGGTCCGAACCAGGAAGGGCCATCCCCATGTTCGACAATCGCCCCGTGACGCTGGCGCGTCAGCACCCGGAGCACGCCGAAGGTCTGTACGCCGCCCTCCGGGATCCACAGATCTATGCGTTCCTCGACGGCGGCCCGCCCCGATCGGTCGACGATGTCCGCGAGCGGATCGAGCGGCTCACGGAAGGGTGTCCCCCGGACGGATCGGAAATCTGGTTGAATTGGACCGTGTTCCACGGCGAAAGCATCGTCGGGTCCACCCAGGCGACCATCGTGAAGACCGGATCCGCCAGCATCGCCTATGTTCTCTCCCCGACTGTATGGGGCAAAGGCGTCGCCCAGAGAGCGGCCGAACTCACGATGGCAGAGCTGACCGAACGACACGGGGTCTCACATCTGCTCGCCGACACGGAAACAGGCAATCTGCCCTCACAGAGACTGCTGCACCGTTTGGGGTTCTCCGAAACCCACCGGGAAGGACGTGACATATTCCATGCCCGCGACATCTGAACGGCAGGACCCGGGCGTGTTGGGCGGATCTCCCGGCGCCGCACTGATCCCGCAACAAAAAAGGCCCCGCCGCAACGGGGCCTTCTCAATACTTAGCGAAACGACTTACTGAAGCGCCGCGTCGGTGATCTCCATCGTATAGGCGCCTTCGGGGGCCATGGTGATGACCGGATCCGAGCCGCCGCCCATCAGCGTCGCGACGGTGCGCTCGTAGTCGGCGACGTCGAGCGCGCCGTTCGAGCCGGCGGTGAGCTTGGCGATCTCGCCCATCATCCGCACCTGGTGGCCCTCGGTCTGCGCGCCGGTCTCGTCGTTATCGAGCACGATCATCGCGGCGTCTTCCGGGTTCTGCTCAGCCCATTTCCAGCCCGCCATCGAGGCCTTCACGAAGCGCACCATCTTGTCCTTGAAGGCCTCGTCGGCGAGGTTCGCCTCGAGCACGTAAAGCCCGTCCTCAAGCGTCGCCACGCCCTGGTCTTCGTATTTGAAAGTGATGAGATCGTCGGCGCTGATCCCGGCATCGATCACCTGCCAATACTCATTGTAGGTCATCGTCGAGATGCAGGCGGCCTGTTTCTGCAACAGCGGGTCGACGTTGAAGCCCTGCTTGAGCACCGTCACCCCGTCGCCGCCTTCGGTCGAGATCCCGAGCGAGCTCATCCAGCTCAGGAACGGGTATTCATTGCCGAAGAACCACACGCCGAGCGTCTTGCCGGGGAAGTCCTCGGGGGAGGCGACGCCGGATTCCTTCAGGCAGGTCAGCATCATCCCCGACGACTTGAACGGCTGCGCGATGTTGACCACCGGCGCGCCCTGCTCGCGCGCGGCCAGCGCCGAGGGCATCCAGTCGACCATCACGTCGGCGCCGCCGCCCATCAGCACCTGCACCGGCGCGATGTCGGGGCCGCCCGGCATGATCGTCACGTCCAGCCCTTCGTCCTCGTAATAGCCGTTTTCAAGCGCCACATAGTAGCCCGCGAACTGCGCTTGGGTCACCCACTTGAGCTGCAAGGTCACCTCGTCGGCGCCGAGCGCTGCACCCGCGGTCAGCCCCAGCGCGGCCAGCGCCCCTGTCATGTGTTTGATCATCGGAAATCTCCCTGATGTTTTTTTCATTTACGTTGCGACGGGTGCCAGAAGGTCACCCCCCGCTCGATCATCGCCACCACGCCGTAGAAGGCCGAGCCCGCCAGGGCGGCGACGGTGATTTCTGCCCACACCATATCGAGGCCGAGCTTGCCGACCTCGGTTGAAATGCGGAATCCCATGCCCTTGATCGGGCTGCCGAAGAATTCGGCCACGATAGCGCCGATCAATGCAAGGGTTGTCGCGATCTTGAGCCCGTTGAAAACGGCCGGCATCGCTGCCGGCAGCCGCAGTTTGACGAGCGTCTGCCAATAACTCGCGGAAAAGGTGGCCATCAGATCGCGCTGCATCAGCGTCGTCGCGGCCAGCCCCTGCACGGTGTTCACCAGCATCGGGAAAAACACCATCGCGACCACCACGGCCGCCTTCGACTGCCAGTCGAACCCGAACCACATCACCAGGATCGGCGCGGTGCCGACGATGGGCAGGGCGGCAACGAAGTTGCCCACCGGCAGCAGGCCTTTTTGCAGGAAGGGCGAGCGGTCGATGGCGATGGCGGTGACGAAGGCCGCCCCGGTGCCGATCACGAACCCCGACAGCGCGCCCTTGACGAAAGTCTGTACGAAGTCGACCCAGAGCACGTCCGTGGAGGCTGCGAATTCCGCGGCGATGGCCGAGGGCGGCGGCAGGATCACGCCCGGCACGCCCAAGCCCCGCACCAGCCCCTCCCAGACGACGATCACCGTCACGCCGAACAGCGTCGGCACGAAGACCCGTACCCAGCGGCTGTCACTCCAGAGCGACTTGGCGAGCCAGATGTTGAACAACGTGGCCGCGATCCAGAACGCAAGCGAGAGGATCACCAGCGTCATGGCTGCATCCCCATCCGCTTGAGCGTCGCCCGTTCGAGCAGCCCGACGACGGCCACAAGCGCCGCGGCGAGGATCGCGGCGGCAAACAGTGCCGACCAGATCTGGATCGTCTGCCCGTAGTAACTGCCCGACAGCATCCGCGCGCCCAGGCCCCGCACCGCCCCGGTGGGCAGTTCGCCCACGATGGTGCCGACGAGGGCCGCGGCGATGGAGATTTTCATCGCGGTAAAGAAATAGGGCATCGAAGCGGGCAGCCTCAGCTTCCAGAACTGGTCACCCGCCGTTGCCGAATAGGTCGACAGCAGATCGAGCTGGTCGCGCCCCGGCGCGCGCAGCCCTTTCACCATGCCCACGACCACCGGGAAAAACGACAGATAGGCCGAGATGATCGCCTTCGGGATCAGCCCCTGGATGCCGATGGAATTCAGCACGACGATGATCATCGGCGCAATGGCGAGGATCGGAATGGTTTGCGAGGCAATCGCCCAGGGCATCACCGCCATATCCATCGCCCGGTTGTAGACGATCCCCACGGCCA
>DQCI01000254.1:0-969 GCA_003545125.1 Paracoccaceae bacterium | reverse complement strand
TCGGCGATGAGTTCCGAATTGTTGAGCGTCGTATCGGCCCGCGCCGCCTGATCGCGCGCCCATTGGGCGTTCATCGGGATCGCGGCGGCGTACCACAGCACGACGATGGTGGCGACGACGGTGAGGATGGGGAGGACGGTTTTCATCATGGCGTACGCCTTGACGGCCTGAGAAGGATCAGACCGGACATGGCCGCAACTGGGGCAACATGGAGCAACGTGATTCCGCTGAATTGCACTACCTTCATGAAAACCCTGGTGTTTCTCAGACCAAAGGGAACAATGCCAACCGCTCCGAGTAGAAACACCGTCATAGACGGCACAATAACCGCAAAACCGATTGGAAGGCTTCGGCGACAAAGGGCCGAGAACAGGCGCCGAAAAACCCAAAGCCCTGGCAGCACCGCCAGGAGCGCCATAGGCATCCAGACTATCGCACCGTATCCCAGAGCTTCTAGCAGGAGCCTGAAAAAGGCGCCAATACCGAGATCACGACCCCATGTGAACTGAGAGGCCACGAAGATGGCAATCGACAGGACCATGGTCAGGAACACAAACCCGAGATAGCGGCCGATTGGGGGCCAGGTTCCGGTGTCATTTTCCCCTTCAATCGTCATAGGCATGCCCCGCCCTCAAGCCTTCGCGCACCCGGTGGGCAAGCGCGAGAAACTCCGGCGTGTCGCGGATGTCGAGCGGGCGCTCCTTCGGCAGGGTCGACTCGATCACATCGGTGATCCGCCCCGGTCGCGGGCTCATCACCACGATCTTGGTGGAGAGATAGACCGCCTCCGGGATCGAATGTGTCACAAAACCGATGGTCTTTTCGGTCCGCGCCCAGAGCGCCAGGAGCTGTTCGTTGAGATGGTCGCGCACGATCTCGTCGAGCGCCCCGAACGGCTCGTCCATAAGCAGGATATCGGCGTCGAACGCCAGCGCCCGGGCGATTGAGGCGCGCTGCTGCATGCCGCCC
>DQCI01000260.1:35663-38382 GCA_003545125.1 Paracoccaceae bacterium | reverse complement strand
TCCATCTTTCCGCCGTCGCCGCGCGCCAGCATGTCGGCGCCCATATTGGCGGCAAGGTGCCTGAGTTGGGTATGAACCGCCGGGGGGGTGAGATGAATCGCCTCAGCCGCCCTGGTTATCGACCCATGAGTCGCAACCGCGCTAAGGGCCCGTAATTGCTTGAGAGTTATCGCATCGGGGCGTGTCATATTAAAAAATATTAACTCCATCTTCGCACTTATTAAATTCTTTAAACTGAATGCATGTGCAAGAGCAAGAGGGTCCGGCGGGGAGGCCGGGCCTGGGAGGAAGACCATGAGCACAGCGCACGTCATTGACAACACCAGCCATATTCCGGCCGACCTTGTGCCGGTGATGGAGGCGCTTGCGCGGGTTGGCCGCGATCTGTGCCGCACGATCAAACGGGGCCCGCTCGGCGGCAACGCGCTCGGCGCGGGCGTCGGCGAGAACCTCGGCGGTGACCAGCAGAAGGCGCTGGACGTGATGGCCGACGAGGCTTTCGCGGCCGATTTGCGCAGCACGTCGGTGCGCTACTACGCCTCCGAGGAACAGGACGAGGTGGTCGAACTGAACCCGGCCGGCAGATACGCCCTGGCCATCGACCCGCTCGACGGCTCCTCGAACATCGACGTGAACGTCTCGATCGGCACGATCTTCTCGATCTTCGAGGCCAAGGATGGCGATCCCAACGGCAGTTTCCTGCGTCCCGCGGGCGAACAGCTCGCCGGCGGTTACATCATCTACGGGCCGCAGACCTATATCGTGGTCACCTTCGGCGCCGGCGTGCAGAGCTACATCTTCGATCCCGATACCGACGCCTGGACGCTGGTCGAGACCGCGCACAAGGTGCCGGTGAAAGCGTTCGAATTTGCCATCAACGCGTCGAACTACCGTCACTGGAGCCCGGCGATCCGCGCCTATATCGACGACATGATCGCCGGCGAAACCGGCCCGCGCGACAGCAACTTCAACATGCGTTGGGTGGCCTCGCTGGTCGCCGAGACCCACCGGATCATGTCGCGCGGCGGTGTCTTTCTTTACCCAGGTGACCAGCGCGAGGGCTACGAGCGCGGGCGTCTGCGCTTTCTCTACGAATGCGCCCCAATCGCCTTCGTGATCGAACAGGCCGGCGGCCAGGCCACTGACGGGCATGACCGGATCATGACCCAGCAGGCCGACGAGCTGCATGCGCGCACCCCCTTCGTGTTCGGTTCGGCCGAAAAAGTGGCGCGTGTGACCGCCTACCAGGATCTTCCGACCGAGGAAGTGAACGCCCTCTTCGGAAATCGCGGCCTGTTCCGCGCCTGAAGACCAGCCTGACGAACACCCTCTGAGGAAAATCCCATGAGCAAGAAACACCCCATCATCTCCGTGACCGGTTCCTCGGGTGCCGGCACCTCGACCGTCAAAGGCACCTTCGACCAGATCTTCCGCCGTGAAGGCGTGAAGGCGGTGTCGATCGAGGGCGACGCGTTTCACCGCTTCAACCGCGCCGACATGAAGGCGGAGCTCCAGCGTCAATACGACGCTGGCAACCACGGCTTCAGTCACTTCAGCTACGAGGCTAACGAGCTGGGCGAGCTCGAGCGCGTGTTCCGCGATTACGGCGACACCGGCAAGGGTCAGACCCGCCATTACGTCCACTCCGAGGAGGAGGCCGAGGTACTGGGCGCGCCCCCGGGCACATTCACCGACTGGGCGCCATTTGAGGATGACAGCGACCTGTTGTTCTATGAAGGCCTGCACGGCGCCGTAGTGAACGACGATGTCGATCTGGCCAAGTATGCCGACATGAAAATCGGCGTGGTGCCGGTGGTCAACCTCGAGTGGATCCAGAAGATACATCGCGACAAGGCCCAGCGCGGCTACACCACGGAAGCGGTGACGGACGTGATCCTGCGCCGGATGCATTCCTACGTGAATTGCATCACACCGCAGTTCACCAAGACCGACATCAACTTCCAGCGGGTGCCGATCGTCGACACATCGAACCCGTTCATCGCCCGCTGGATCCCCACCGCCGACGAGAGCCTGGTGGTGATCCGCTTCGCCAACCCGCGCGGGATTGACTTTGGCTACCTCTTGTCGATGATCCACGACAGCTTCATGAGCCGGGCCAATTCCATCGTCATTCCCGGCGGCAAGATGGATCTCGCCATGCAGCTCATTTTCACCCCGATGATCGACCGGTTGGTTTCGACCTCGAAGCGCGCCTGAGGAGAGAGATGATGAACGTATCTGCCAAGATCGACACGACGCTGGAAGACAAGATGGCCAATGCCATCCGCGCACTTTCGATGGATGCGGTGCAGGCGGCGAATTCCGGCCACCCCGGCGCGCCGATGGGCACCGCCGACATCGCCACCGTACTGTTCAACCGGTTCATGAATATTGACCCTGGCAAGGACACCTGGGCCGATCGCGACCGGTTCGTGATGTCTGCGGGCCACGGCTCGATGCTGGTCTATGCGATCAACCATCTGCTCGGTTACGACGACATGGGGCTCGAGCAGCTGAAGAACTTCCGGCAGATGGGGTCCCGCACGGCGGGCCACCCGGAGTACGGCCACGCAAAAGGGATCGAAGTGACCACCGGGCCGCTGGGCCAGGGCTTCTCCGCCGCCGTCGGCATGGCGCTGGCCGAGCGGATGGCGAACGCGCGGTTCAGTGACGATCTGGTCGACCATTACACCTACGTGATCGCCGGCGACGGCTGCCT
>DQCI01000260.1:33494-35614 GCA_003545125.1 Paracoccaceae bacterium | reverse complement strand
CAGATCACCATCGACGGCTCCACCGATGTCTCGACCTCGATGGACCAGGTCAAGCGGTTCGAGGCGGCGGGCTGGCATGTCGCACGGGTAGACGGGCACGACAAGGAGGCGGTTGCCGCCGCCATCGAGGCCGCGCGGGGGGTGACCGACAAGCCGTCGATGATCGCCTGCCGCACCATCATTGGCTTCGGTGCCCCCAACAAGCAGGGTAGCCACGACGTGCACGGCGCACCGTTGGGCGACGAAGAGATCGCCGCCGCGCGGTTGGCGCTGGACTGGCCGCATGAGCCTTTCTCGGTGCCGGACGACGTCTATGCGGCCTGGCACGCGGTCGCAGCGCGGGGCCGCGAGGCACGGCTGGACTGGGAGAAGCGCTTCGCCGGGCACGACAAGGAGGACGCCTTCGAGACCGCCCAGGCGAAACCGGACGCCAATGCGCTGAATGCGGCGATCACCGCCCACAAGGCGCAGCTCTCGCAAGAGCAGCCCAAGGTCGCCACCCGCAAGGCGAGCCAGATGGCGCTGGAGATCGTCAACGGCACGCTGCCCAACACGGTGGGCGGCTCGGCCGACCTGACCGGCTCCAACCTGACTAAGACCGGCGGCATGACCGACGTCACCGCCAAGGACTTCTCGGGCAATTACCTGCATTACGGTGTGCGCGAACACGGCATGGCTGCGATCATGAACGGGCTCGCGCTGCATGGCGGTTTCGTGCCCTACGGCGGCACCTTCCTGCAATTCGCCGACTATGCCCGGGGCGCGATGCGGCTCGCGGCGCTGATGGGGGTGCGGGTGGTCTACGTGATGACCCACGACAGCATCGGCCTCGGCGAAGATGGACCGACTCACCAGCCGGTCGAGGTGCTCGCCTCGTTCCGGGCGATGCCGAACATGTACGTGTTCCGCCCGGCGGACGCGGTGGAAACGGCGGAAGCCTGGCAGGCGGCCATCGAGATGGAGACCACGCCGAGCATCCTGTCGCTGTCGCGCCAGGGCCTGCCGGTGCTGCGCACGACCCACACGGACGTGAACCTCACCGCAAAAGGGGCTTACGTGCTGCGCGACACCGACGGCACCCGCGACGTGACCCTGATCGCCACCGGCTCCGAGGTCGAGATCGCGATGAAAGCGGCCGATAAGCTGGCGGAGGCGAACATCCGCGCCGCGGTGGTCTCGGCGCCCTGTTTCGAAGCCTTCGCCGCGCAGCCGGATGCCTACCGCGAGGCCGTGCTCGGCACCGCGCCGCGCGTCGGCGTGGAAGCCGCCGTGCAGATGGGCTGGGAGGCCCTTTTGGGCTGCAATAGTGCCTTTGTTGGCATGTCCAGCTTCGGGGCCTCGGCGCCCGCGGGCGAGCTCTACCAACATTTTGGCATCACGGCGGATGCCGTCGCGGATGCCGCCAAGAAACTGATCTGACGTCAGGGAGGACACATGACCGTCAAAGTAGCCATCAACGGCTTCGGCCGAATCGGGCGCAATGTGCTGCGCGCCATCGTGGAATCGGGCCGCACCGATATCGAAGTGGTCGCGATCAACGATCTCGGCCCCGTCGAGACCAATGCCCATCTCATTCGCTATGACAGCGTGCACGGCAAGTTTCCGGGTGAGGTGAAGGTCGACGGCGACACCATCGACGTCGGCCAGGGCCCGATCAAGGTGACCGCGGTGCGCGATCCGAAGGATCTGCCTTGGGACGGCGTCGACATCGCGATGGAATGCACCGGCATCTTCACCGCGCGTGACAAGGCCGCATTCCACCTTGAGAACGGCGCCAAACGGGTGCTGGTTTCGGCGCCGGCGAGTGGGGCCGACAAGACCATCGTTTATGGTGTGAACCATGACACGCTGACCAAGGACGACCTCGTGGTGTCGAACGCGTCCTGCACGACGAATTGCCTGAGCCCGGTGGCGAAGGTGTTGCAGGATACCGTGGGCATCACCCGCGGGTTCATGACCACGATCCACTCCTACACCGGCGACCAGCCGACGCTGGATACCATGCACTCCGATCTCTACCGCGCCCGCGCGGCGGCGGTGAGCATGATCCCCACAAGCACGGGGGCGGCGAAGGCTGTGGGTCTGGTTCTGCCTGAGCTCAACGGCAAGCTCGACGGGGT
>DQCI01000260.1:27570-33415 GCA_003545125.1 Paracoccaceae bacterium | reverse complement strand
GACGGGCCGCTGAAGGGCGTGCTCGGCTACACCGATCTGCCGAACGTCTCGGTCGATTTCAACCACGACCCGCATTCGTCGACCTTCCACATGGACCAGACCAAGGTGATGGACGGCAATTTCGTCCGCATCCTTTCCTGGTACGACAACGAATGGGGCTTCTCGAACCGCATGGCCGACACCGCCGTTGCGATGGGCAAGCTGATCTGACCCGCGATCCGGAAAACGGGCCGTGGCGTCCGGACCGAATTGCGCCGAAAACATGAAGGATAGAGACACATGGCACTGGTTTCTCTGAGACAACTGCTCGACCACGCCGCCGAGAACGACTACGGCGTGCCGGCGTTCAACATCAACAACATGGAGCAGGGGCTCGCGATCATGAAGGCGGCCGCGAAAGCGGATGCGCCGGTGATCTTGCAGGCCTCGCGCGGCGCGCGCAGCTACGCCGGCGACATCATGCTCAAGCACATGATTCAGGCGCTGGCCGAGATGCATCCGGACATCCCGCTGGTCATGCACCAGGACCATGGAAACAACGAGCAGACCTGCATCTCGGCGATCAAGCACGGCTTCACGTCCGTCATGATGGACGGCTCGCTTCAGGCCGACATGAAAACGCCGGCCGACTGGGATTATAACGTCGAGATCACCGAGCGCGTGGCGCGCATGGCCCATTGGGTCGGGGCCTCGGTNNGAGGGCGAGCTGGGCGTGCTCGGGAACCTCGAGACCGGTGAGGCGGCGAAGGAAGACGGCTCGGGCGCGGAAGGCAAGCTGTCGAAAGACCAGTTGCTGACCGACCCGGACGAAGCGGCGGAGTTTGTGAAACTCACCAAGGTCGACGCCCTGGCGATTGCTTGCGGCACCTCGCATGGCGCCTACAAGTTCTCGTCGAAACCCACCGGCGAGACCCTCGCGATCAGCCAGATCGAGGCGATCCACGCCAAGATCCCCAATGTTCATCTCGTGATGCATGGCTCGTCGAGCGTGCCGCAGTATCTCCAGGACCTCATCAACGAGTTCGGTGGCGAGATGCCCCAGACCTACGGTGTGCCTGTCGAGGAGATCGAGCGCGGCATCAAGTCGGGCGTGCGCAAGGTGAACATCGACACCGACAACCGGATGGCGCTGACCGGCCAGTTCCGCAAGGTGGCGACCGAGAAGCCCACCGAGTTCGACCCGCGCAAGTTCCTGATCCCGGCGATGGACGAAATGGAGAAGCTGGTGCTCGACCGTTTCGAGCGCTTCGGCACCGCCGGCAATGCCGCGAAGATCAAGCCCATCGACCTTGATGACATGGCCAGGCGCTATGCTGACGGCACGCTCTGAGCCTTGCCCTTGCCAGCACCCGTAGGGCGGGGTTAACCCCGCCTTACGCCCCTAGAAAAGGAGACGAACATGTCCTTCGACCGTTCCATCAAGATCGCGCCGTCGATCCTGTCGGCGGATTTCGCTGACTTCGGCCGGGAAATTCAGGCCATCGAGGCCCAGGGTGCCGACTGGGTGCATGTGGACGTGATGGACGGCCATTTCGTCCCCAACCTCACCTTTGGGCCGCCCGCGGTGAAGGCCTTCCGTCCGCATGTGAAGACCTTCATGGACGTGCACCTGATGATCGCACCGGTCGATCCCTACATCGACGCCTATGCCGAGGCGGGCGCCGACATGATCGTCGCCCATTTCGAGGCCGGTCCACATCCGCACCGCACGTTGCAGGCGATCCGGGCGACCGGCAAGAAGGCCGGGATCGCGCTCAACCCCGGCACGCCGGCCTCGGCCGTCGAATACCTGCTCGATCTTTGCGACATGGTGCTGGTGATGAGCGTGAACCCCGGCTTTGGCGGCCAGAAGTTCATCCACTCCAGCGTCGACAAGGTGCGCCAGGTGCGCGAGATGATCGGCGACCGGCCGATTCATATCCAGGTGGACGGCGGCGTCGACCCCAATACGGTGGGTCCGCTGGCAGCAGCCGGGGCCGATTGTTTCGTGGCTGGTTCGGCCGTTTTTCGCGGCGGCTCGGTGGACAATCCCGCTCCTTACGGCGAAAACATCCGGGCAATCCGCGCGGCGGCGGTGTCGGCCCTTCAAGGCGCCGCCTGAGCCCCCAGCGCCCGATCCGGAGAAAAAGACATGACCGAAGCCTTCAAGGCGCCCACCCGCCTGCTCATGGGCCCCGGCCCTTCGAACGTGGCGCCGGAGGTGCTCGCCGCCAGCGCGCAGACCACCATCGGCCACCTCGACCCGGCTTTTCAGGCGATGATGGAGGAGGTCAAGGACCTGCTGCGTTACGCTTTCCAGACCAAGAATTCGGTCACCTTCCCGATCTCGGCGCCGGCCTCGCTGGCGATGGAATCGGGTCTGGTGAACGTGCTGGAGCCCGGCGACACCGCGATCATCGCTCAGAACGGTGTGTTCGGCGGGCGGATGGCCGATATCGTGGGCCGTTGCGGCGCGACCTGCGTGCTGGTGGAGACGGAATGGGGCAAGCCCATCGACCTCGACAAGGTTGCCGAAGCCATCAAGGCGCATCCGGAAGCAAAGCTTCTCGGTTTCGTCCATGCCGAGACCTCGACGGGGGCCGAATCGGACGCGGCCACGCTGGCGAAAATGGCTGCCGACGCGGGGCTTCTGAGCCTGATGGACACCGTGACGGGCCTTGGCGGTGTGCCGGTTCGGGTCGACGACTGGGGCGTCGACATCACCTATTCCGGCACCCAGAAATGTCTCTCTGTTCCGCCCGGACTGGCGCCTTTCACCGTGTCGGAGCGCGCCATCGAGGCGGTCGAGGCGCGCAAGACCAAGGTGCAGAGCTGGTTCAACGATCTCAACCTGGTGCTTGGCTACTGGAAAAGCGGCGGCGGCGGCGGGGCGCGGTCCTACCACCATACCGCGCCGGTCAACGCGCTTTACGGGTTGCACGAGGGGCTGCGCCGGTTGCAGGACGAAGGGCTCGAAGCTTCCTGGGCACGGCATGCCGCGGCGCATGAACAGCTCGCCAAAGGGCTCCAGGGCCTCGAACTCGGCTTTGTCGTCGATGCGCCGTACCGGTTGCCGCAGCTCAATTCCATCTGGGTGCCCGACGGTATCGACGACGCGGAGACCCGCAGCAAGCTGCTCACCGAACACGGGATCGAGATCGGCGCAGGCCTCGGCCCGTTTGCTGGCAAGGTTTGGCGGATCGGCCTGATGGGCGAAACCGCGCGCGAAGAGAACGTGAGCCGCTTGTTGGGGGCGCTCTCGAAAGTGCTCGGCCGCGGCCTTCAGGCGGCGGAATAGAAGATGCAGATCGCGCGACGCAGGTTTCTCTCGGGTGCTGCGGCCGGTATCGGTGCCGCGGCGCTCAGTCCCCGCCTGGCCTGGGCCGGCAGCAGCTTCACCGTCGGCGGCATGGAGGTCACCACGTTGTCGGACGGCTTCCTGACCCAGCCCGCCGACTTCATGTTCGCGCCGATGCCGCAAGACGCGCTCGCGGCCTTCCTCGAAACCCGGGGCATGGCGCGCGACGCCAATCTCACGCCGCCCTGCAATCTCACCCTCGTTCGCCATGAAGACCGGGTGATCCTGTTCGACGCGGGCTCCGGCACCGGCTTTCTCGACACCGTCGGCGATCTGCCCGACGCGCTCGCGGCACTCGGCGTCGATCCTGGCGATGTGACACACGTCGTCTTCACACACGGGCATGCCGATCACCTCTGGGGTGTGCTCGACGATTTCGACGAGCCGTTCTTCTACAATGCCCAGCACATGATGGGCCGGGTCGAGTATGATTATTGGGCTTCACCGGCAACGATAGACACGATTGCCGAAGACCGCGTGCCGATGGCGGCGGGTGCGAAACGCCGACTCGACCTCGTCGGTGACCAGTTCGCCTTCTTCGAGGACGGCGCCGAGATCCTGCCGGGCGTGATCGCCCGCGCCACCTTTGGCCATTCGCCGGGCCACATGAGCTTTGCCCTCGCGGATGGCAATGCGACGGCGATGGTTGTCGGCGATGCGCTCCTCAACGACCACACGGCCTTCGTGCACCCCGATTGGCCGATCGGCGCCGACAGCGACCGCGAGGCGGCTGCAGCGGTGCGCGCGGGCCTGCTCGACCAGCTTGCCACCGATGGCATGACCCTGATCGGCTTCCACCTGCCGGGGTCCGGCATCGGCCATGTCGAACGCACCGAGGGGGCCTACCGCTTCACCCCCGTGTGACACAATCCGAAACAGGAACCAGGAGATCACCATGGGCACCAATCCTCCCGTCTGCGACTTCGGCGCAAAGATCCAGGATTTCACCCTGCCGGACCCCGTGACCGGAACGACCGTCTCGCTCGATGATGTGAAGGGCCCGAACGGCACCCTGATCGTGTTCATCTGCAACCATTGTCCTTACGTGATGGCGGTGATCGACCGGCTGGTGCGCGATGCCAAAGCGCTGCGGGCGCTCGGCATCGGTGTCGTTGCGATCAGCTCGAACGATGTGGAAACCTACCCGCAGGACGGCCCCGACCAGATGGCGGCGCTCGCCCGCGAACACGGGTTTTCCTTCCCCTATCTCTATGACGAGAGCCAGGACATCGCGCGCGCTTTCGGCGCCGTCTGCACGCCCGATTTCTTCGGCTACAACACCGCCGGTGAGCTTCAGTATCGCGGCCGGCTCGACGCGTCGAACCGCCAGGCGGGCCCTACGGATGCGCGCCGCGAGCTCTATGAGGCGATGAAACAGGTGGCCGAGACCGGCAAGGGGCCCGAAACCCAGGTCGCCTCGATCGGCTGCTCGATCAAGTGGAAGAGCTGAGCCCATGAACATCGTCTTCGACCTCGACGGAACGCTCGTCGACAGCGCGCCGGACATCGCCGTGGCTGCGAACAAGATGCTGGCGGGCGAGGGTCTGGAGCCCATCGACCTGGCGACGGTCACCTCGTTCGTCGGCAATGGCCTGCCGAAACTCGTCGAGCGGGTGATGCGGGCGCGTGCGATCGGGCCCCATCACTTCGATCGGCTCTACGACGAGATGAAAGACTTCTACAACGCCGCGCCAGCCGACGAGTCGAAGCCCATGCCCGGCGTGCCCGCACTGCTCGAGAAACTGAAGGCCGATGGTCACCGGCTGGGCGTGTGCACCAACAAGCCGGAGGAACCGGCCCGGCTCGTGCTCAAGCTGCTCGGGCTTGAAGGCTATTTCGACACCGTGGTCGGGGGCGACTCGCTTGAGCAAAAGAAGCCGCATCCCGCGCCTTTGAACCTGGCGTTCGACAAGCTCGGCGCGGGCGGGCGGCTTTACGTTGGCGACAGCGAGGTCGATGCGGAGGTGGCGTTGGCCGCGGGCGTGCAGTTCGCGATCTATTCGCAGGGCTACCGCAAACGGGCGATCGAGGGCTTGCCGCACGATTTTCGGTTCGACCATTTCGACGGACTCGGCCCGATTGTCGACAGCCTGCCGGAAGCCGCGCCCACGGCATGAGGCTGAAGGCGCTGGTTTTCGACGTCGACGGTACGCTTGCCGAAACGGAAGAGGCGCATCGGGCGGCCTTCAACCGGACCTTCACAGGCCATGGGCTTGGCTGGCACTGGTCGAGGACCGACTATCGCTGGCTTCTGCGCACGACAGGCGGCAAGGAACGGATGCGCGCCTGGCAGGACAGTCTGCCAGCAGACGCGCCGCGGCTGGCCGCCGATGACGTCGCCGCGCTGCACCGGGAAAAGACGGTCTTGTATGGCGAGATCCTTGCCGCAGGGGAGCTGAAGCTGCGCCCGGGCGTGGCGGCGCTGATTGACGCGGCCCGCGCCGCCGGGCTGAGGATTGCCGTCGCCACCACCACCAACCTGCCCAACGTGGCCGCGCTCACCCGCTG
>DQCI01000260.1:26315-27524 GCA_003545125.1 Paracoccaceae bacterium | reverse complement strand
TCGCGCTTGCCCTGACACGCCTCGGGTTCGAGCCCGAGCGCTGCGTTGCTATCGAAGACAGCTTGAACGGGCTTCTATCGGCCCGGGATGCCGGGCTTGCCACGTTGGTCACGCCTTCGGTCTACACCGAGGACCAGGACCTTGCGGGGGCCGATCTGGTGCGCCGCGATCTGGTCGGGCTCACGCTGGGGGAGCTGGAAACCTTGCGCGCATCGCGCCACGGGTGATCTCAGCGGCCGTCGCCGCGCAACCGGTCGAGCAGGTCCGGCCCGACATATCCATCGGCGACGAGCCCGCTGGCCGTCTGGTAGGCGCGGGCGGCCCGGGTCGTGTTCGGGCCGATCATCCCGTCGATCCCCAAGGTGTCGAACCCGGCCCGCGACAGCAGATACTGCGCCTCGCTGATATCGCCGCTCGTGAACTCGCGCTCACCCACCGGCCAGTTCGCGACGAAAGGTTTGCCGCCGACCAGCCGGTCGGAGAGATGCCCGATCCCGATCGCGTAGGAGATCGCCTTGTTGTAGCGCAGGATGACGTGAAAGTTGTTGGTCGTCAGCAATGCCGCGCCTGTCGCCCCCGCCGGCATCAGGACCGAGGAAACCCCGTAATCGGGCACCTGCCCACCGTCCACCGTGACCACCCCCATTGCGGACCAGTCCCGCGCCGGCAGGGTCTGGTCGAGCCCGGTGAGCGCGTGGTCGAACCCGTGCGGCAGGCGCACCTCGATGCCCCAGGGCTGGCCTTTGCGCCACCCGTGTTTCTTGAGGTAATTGGCGACCGAAGCGAGCGCGTCCGTGGGGTCTTGGCCGCAGAGGTCGGTCATACCATCGGCATCGAGATCGACCCCGAATTCGAGCACCGTCGACGGCATGAACTGGCCGTGGCCGATCGCGCCGCACCAGGACCCCGTGAGCTGGTCCACACAGATTTTCCCGAGCTGGACGAGCCTGAGCGCCGCGAACAGCTCGCTCTCGAAATAACCCGCGCGCCGGCCGGCGAACGCGAGCGTAGCGAGGGCGGGAATGACCGGCGTGTCGCCCATGACCACACCGTATCCGGTCTCAAGCCCCCAGATCGCCGAGATCACATCCGGCTCGACGCCGAAGGCCTGTTCGATCGTGTTGAACAGGGCGCGATGCTTGCGCAGCATCTGGCGGCCGTTCCGGATGCGTTCGTCGGAGGCGGCGATGCCGAGGTATTCCCAGATCG
>DQCI01000260.1:25487-26230 GCA_003545125.1 Paracoccaceae bacterium | reverse complement strand
ACCTCCGCGAGCCATGCGTCGAACTTGTTCAGGTCGGTTTCGATGAATTCTCTGTCCATGGGTCAGCCCCAATACCACCAGCGTATTGGACGTCTCGTCCCACGCCAAGCGGCAACACCGAAAAGCGTTCGCGTTCATCCGGTAACCCCGTTTTCCGCGTGGCGCAATGCGTGTGACGTCGGGTCACGCCTGCGTCGTGGCCATGTGCACCATCGTCGCTATTTGCGCCGCCGCCGCACGGACTTCGAAATCTTCTCCGACTTCCGCCGTGCCTGGCCACGTTTGCGCCCGATCGGCCCCGATCCCTTGCGCTGTCCGCCGCCGGACCCGCCGAGGCCCCGGCCCTCCACCTCGAGCAACTCCAGCATCAACCCGCCGGTCACCGGGACGGCCTCCACAAGCCGGGTGAGCACGCGTTGCCCGACCGATAGCGCGAGCCCCGAGCGCTCGCCCGTCAGCGTCTGGGCATCGCGGTCGTAGCGGAAATACTCGGCCCCGATGGAGGAGACGGGCACCAGCCCGTCGGCCCCGGTCTCATCAAGCTTCACGAAGATGCCGAAACCCTGGACGCCGGCGATCCGGCCAGGAAACTCGTTGCCGACCCGCTCCGACAAATAGGCGGCGAGATAGCGGTCGGTTGTGTCGCGTTCGGCGGCCATCGACCGGCGTTCGGTGTCGGAAATATGCTGCGCGGTGGCTTCGAGCTGGTCGATATCCTCTGCCGACAACCCGTCCTTGCCCCA
>DQCI01000260.1:16866-25411 GCA_003545125.1 Paracoccaceae bacterium | reverse complement strand
CATCGACCGCAGCGTGGTGATGTTGATGAGCTCGTCGAACTCGCTGCCCTCGGCCTGGGCGAGCAGCGCGTTGAGATGCCGGGTCTTCAGCACCTGCCCCTTGGCGAGCGTGAAGCCGGAGGCCTGCGCCACTTCGCGCAAAGCGTCGAGCTTCTCCGGGCCCGGCTCCTCGTGGACCCGGAACAGGAGCGGCCGTCCGAGCCGGTTGAGCTCCTCCGCCGCGGCGACATTCGCCAGCACCATCATTTCCTCGATCAGTCGGTGGGCATCGAACCGCTCGGCAAACTGCACGCTGTCGACTTTTCCCTCATCGGACAGCACGATCTTGCGTTCCGGCAGGTCGAGCTCCAGCGGCTGCCGCGTCTCGCGCGCGCGTTTCAGGGCGGAATAGGCACCGTAGAGAGGGTCAATCACCGCCTCCATGAGCGGCGCGCATTTGTCGTTGGGATCGCCGTCGCGTGCGGCCTGGACCTCGCGGTAGTTGAGCGAGGCGGCCGATTTCATCAGCCCGCGGATGAAAGAATGGCTTTTCTTCTCGCCTTGCGCGTCGATCACGATCCGCGCCGCGAGGCAGGCCCTGGGCACACCCTCGTGCAAAGAACACAGATCGCCCGATAGCCGGTCGGGCAGCATCGGCACCACCCGGTCGGGGAAATAGCTCGAATTGCCACGCTTGCGCGCCTCGCGATCGAGCGCCGAGCCGGGGGTCACGTAATGCGCCACGTCGGCGATGGCGACCCAGACGACAAAGCCGCCGGGGTTTTTCGGGCTCTCATCGGCATGGGCATAGACGGCGTCGTCGTGGTCGCGCGCATCCGCCGGGTCGATGGTGATCAAGGGCAAATAGCGCAGGTCCTCGCGGCCCGCGAGGCCAGCGGGCTTCTGGCTGTCTGCTTGGGCGATCACCTCGTCGGGGAAATCGTCAGGTATCCCGTGCTGGTGGATGGCGATGAGCGAAACGGCGCGGGGCGCGGTCGGGTCGCCGAGCCGGGCGACGATTTTCGCCTTTGGCAGCCCCATACGCGCCTTGGGACCGGTCTGCTCGGCCTCGACCAGTTCACCGTCCTTCGCGTCATGCGTCGCCCCCGCCGGCACCATCCATTCCTTGTCGGCGCCCTTGTCGATTGGCACCACCCGGCCTCCTTCGGCGCCCTTGCGGAACACCCCGAGGATGCGGCGGGCCGATTGGCCGATGCGCCGGATCAGCCGGGCCTCGTAGGCATGATCGTCGCCTTTGACCTCAGTCATCCGGCAGAGAATCCGGTCGGCTTCGGCGAGCGCGGGATCGCCCGGTTTGGCGACGAAGAGGATGCGGGGGCTCGCGCCTTCACCCTGCCATTCGAGCGCGCGTGCATAGATATCGCCATCCGGCGTGATCTCGGCCACCTCAAGCATCGCCACCGGCGGAAGCTTCTCGGGATCGCGGTAGGTCTTCTTGCGCTTGGCCAGATGCCCCTCCTCCTCGAGCTCGCGTAGGGTGCGCTTGAGCTCGATCCGGTCGGCCCCCTTGATCCCGAAGGCCCTGGCGATATCGCGCTTCGAGGTGAGGGTCGGGTTCTCGGAAATCCAGGTGAGGATGTCGTCTTTGGAAGGGATCTGTGTCATGCCCGAGGAGTAGCACGGGCCGGACGAAAGGTCAGGGGGAAACCCGTGTTAAATCGGCCGCGGTATCGACGTCGTGAAGGGTCGGCAGGAAAGCGGTGCGGTGGCCTTCGAGCGTCGTCAGGGTGTCGGCGAGAGTATGGCTGGACGACCAGCGCACGCCGTCGAACAGCCGGGGGGGCAGAGGGCGGACCCGCTTGAAGCCGATGGCCCAGTATCCGCCGTCGGGTGCCGGGCCGAACACTGCCTCATGTGACCCTAATGCGGTGAATCCGGCTGATATATGGGCGCGGGTGATACCCGGGATATCGGCGCCGACGATCAGCGTCGGGCCCGGGAAACGGCGCAACACCCGGGCCATACGGTCGCCGAGGTCGCCCGACCCCTGGGGGACGCGGGCAAGTGGCGGCAAGGCGCCACTGTGCACGTCTGCGTCGGGGGCGACGGCGAGCACCGTGTTCCACCTTGGATCTTGAAGGGTGCGGGCAAGGCGGGAAAGCTGGTGGCGCGCCCACCAGGCCGCCGGAACCATCCCGATCTCGCGCCCGAGCCGGGTTTTCGACCGCCCGGCGGCGGGCGCTTTGACCATGATCGTAAGCGTCGGACGCCGCCCCTTGGGCCGGATGCAGGTGTCACAGGGACGTTTCATGGACCATCACCCCGCGGAATGTGTTACGATTTCGGGTGCGGATGTAGCACAATTCGAACAATCGCTCCCGACAGACACAACTTTCCCGTCAGGCGAAATAGTCTCGCATGATGCGTGTGTAAATCCGCTTGAGCTGGCGGATCTGGTCGATCTCGACCCGCTCATCGACCGCGTGCATCGTCTTGCCGACGAGGCCGAACTCGACCACCGGGCAATGGTCCTTGACGAACCGCGCGTCGGAGGTGCCGCCGGACGTGGACGGCTCCGGGGTGATGCCTGTCTCGGCTTTCACGCAGGCCGCCACCAACTCGGAAAGCGCGCCGGGCGGGGTGAGGAAGCTTTCGCCCGTGACCTTCACGCGCATCTCCATGCCGATGCCGGTGTCGCCCGCGATCTGTTCCATCTCCTGCTTGAGCCAGGCCTGAAGTCCGGCGGGGTCATGCGCATCGTTGAAACGGATGTTCACGGTGGCGCGGGATTCGGCCGGGATCACGTTGGTCGCTGGATTGCCGGTGTCGATCGTGGTGACGGCGACGCTGGACGGTTCGAAATGCGCGGTGCCCTCGTCGAGCACATGGGCGTCGAGCCGGGCCATCAGCCGGGCGAGCGCAGGCACCGGGTTTTTCGCGCGGTGCGGATAGGCGGAATGGCCCTGCACACCTTTCGCAGTGAAATAGGCCGTGAGCGATCCCCGGCGGCCGATCTTCATCATCTCGCCCATATGGTTGGGGCTGGTGGGTTCGCCGACCACGCAAGCCGACATCCGCTCGCCTTGCGCCTGCATCCAGTCGAGCAGTGCCGCGGTCCCGTCGGTCGCGTCGCCCTCCTCGTCGCCGGTAATGGTGAGGATGAGGGCTGCGTCCTCTGGCGCCTCGGCGACGAAATCCACCGCCGCCGCGACCCAGGCCGCCACGCCGGATTTCATATCCGTGGAGCCGCGGCCCCAGAGAAACCCGTCTTTCTCCTCACCGCCGAAAGGCGGCACGCTCCAGTCGCCGGTGTTGCCCACCGGCACGACATCGGTATGACCGTTGAAGCCGAGCGTCCGGTTCGCACCTTTGCGCCCGTAGCGCGCAAACAGATTGGCCACGCCGCCCCGGTCCACCCGGGTGCAGGCGAAGCCGGCGCCGGTGAGGATCTCTTCGAGCAGCACCAGCGCGCCGCCTTCTTGCGGCGTGACGGACGGGCATTGCACCAGGCGCTTGGTCAGCGCGACGGGATCGGTTTCGGCCATGGACAACTCCTGTGTGAACCCGGACCTGATACACCGCGCGGGCGTGGGCGGCAAATGTGGCCGGGTTGCGACAGGGGCAGTGGGGGGCCGCAAATAACGGATTCACAAAACGAACATTTCCGGCCATAGTGGGTCCGATAACACAAGAACCCCGAGGCAGGGGGTTGGGGCGAGACCGGAAAAACCGGCAGTCCCATGGAGCGGTACCATGACATTCGGCGGCCCCCTGGGCCGTTGTCACGCCGTGCCCACCCGCCTCGAACGGAGGCAGGTAAATGGCAGGCGTATCCGGACCCGCGTGGTCACATCATTCCGCAATCACGAGATGCTGCCGGTTCGGCTTGGACGGCGCTTCTGACAATTTTTCGCAGGCCGGGAGCATTCGATGAGCTGGATCGCCCTGACCGACCTTTCGAACCCGGCCTTCAACATTCGGGGCATCGGCGTGCCACGCAATATGCCGCGTGCGCGCGGGCCGATGCTGCAACACGAGATCCTGCCGCGCGGGACCCTGGTGATCGAGTTCCGGGCCAACGCCAAACCCGACAAGCCGCAATCCATTCTCGAATTCCAGCGCGACTTCGAATGGCTGCGTGAAATGCGGGCCACGCTCGATGCGGACGGGCGCGTGACGGTCGCGCTTGGCCAGGGGCAGGCGCATTCGCAGGCGGTGATCGACATACCCGCGCCGCCGCGGGATACGCGGATCCGGCTGACCTATGCCTGGCACGCCCCGCAGCGGGTGGCGCGGCTGACCGTGGAACTGATCGACGAAGGCCGGATCTACCAAACCAGCGGTTATGACCCGGTTCCGGTCCCGGCAGCGGATGCAAAGGCGATCGTGCGCAATGGGCGCGCGACCAAGATTTCGAAAGACGTGGAGTTTCTCGCGTTTTCCGATGAAATAGAGCCTATTGGCTTCGGAAACGGCATCGTCGGCGGTACCCCGGTGGAAACCCCGACCGGCCCGGTTCCGGTGGAGAAACTGCGCCTTGGCGACATGGTCGTCACCGCGACCGCCGGACCGCAGCCGGTGCGATGGATCGGCAAACGCCGGGTGCCGGCGCTCGGCGGGTTCCGTCCGGTGCGTGTCCGGGCCCCGTTCTTCGGCCTCAGCCGCGATGTCGTACTCGCGCCAGCGCATCGGGTGCGCCTTGGCGTGGCGGAAGCCGAATACATGCTCGGCGAAGACGAGGTCCTGCTTCCCGCGGGCCGTTTGATCGACGGGCGCCATGCGCTGAGCGAAAACCGGCACCGGCTGGTGACCTATCACCAGGTCCTTCTCGATGTGCACGATTGCCTCCTGCATGACGGTCTCTGGGCCGAAAGCATGTTCGCGGGCACCATCGTGCGGCGGCCCGAGATGGTGCAAAGCACGGTGCTCGCGGAAATGCCGATCTCGGCGATCCCGATCCACCGCGCCTTCTCTCGCACGCGCCTCACCGACTTCGAGACCCGCAACCTGGTCGCCGCACTCGCGACGGCATGACATTGCCCCCGGTCCCGCCCGGTGCCATAGTGCCCGGCGGGACGAGACACGGGGAACGATATGGCGCGGGGATGGATCGCGGCTCTGGCACTGGCCATTCTTTGGTTGAACGCCACGGCAGGTTTCGCGCAGGACGCGGGCGTTGGCGTCGGCGTTGGCGTCGGCGGGGAGCCGATCCGGGTGGTGACGGTCACCCGGCCGCCGTTTTCGCTGGTGGAAGATGCGACGGACACCGGCTTCAGTCTCGAACTGTGGCAGGCGCTCGCGGCGGATATTGGTGTCGAAACCGAGATCACGCGGGTCGATACGTTTGGCGAGATGCTCGAGATGGTGCGGGCTGGCACTGTCGATGCCGCGGTCGCCAATATCTCGATCACCGCCGAACGCGAAGCGATGATGGATTTCACCCAGCCGATCTTCGAGGCCGGGCTTGGGATCATGATTCCGGCGCGCGAACAACGCGCGTCGAGCCTGCTCGGCGCATTCTTCTCGCTTGATCTGCTCTTCGCCGTCGCGGCTGCTTTCGGGCTGTTGTTCGTGGCCGGCATGCTGATGTGGGTGTTCGAACGCCGCCGGCAACCCTATTTCGACCACGCCGCCCAGGATGCTCTGTTCCCCGCCTTCTGGTGGGCGCTCAACCTCGTCGTCAACGGCGGGTTCGAAGAACGCCAGCCGCGCAGTCCGGCGGGCCGCATCCTGGCGGTGATCCTGGTGGTTTCGTCTCTGTTCCTGGTCTCGGTCTTCGTCGCCCGGATTACCGCGACGATGACGGTCGAGGCGATCCAGAGCTCGGTCACCTCGATCAACGATCTCTACGGCCGCGAGGTCGGGACTATCGAGGGCTCGACCGCAGCAGGGTTTCTGGATGCGCGCGACATGCGCTACCAGGCGTTCGCCGGGCTCGACCCGCTGACGGAGGCGTTCGAGAACGGCGCGCTTCATGCCGTGGTCTTCGATGCCCCGATACTCGCCTATTACGTCAACACCAACGACGCGCAGTCTGCCGAACTGGTCGGTCAGGTGTTCCTGCGCGAGAACTACGGGATCGCGTTGCCCACCGGCAGCCCGCTCGCCGAACCGATCAACCAGAGCCTGCTGAAAATACGTGAAGACGGCACTTACGAAACAATCTATCGCCAATGGTTCGGGGCGTCCGGTGGCTAGACGAACGGGGTTCGGCCTGTCAGGTTGACGGCGACCCTTTGTCCTACGGAGCCCCTCATGCGAAAGTTTCTCCCCCTGGCGTCCCTCTTGTTCACGGTGCCGCTCGCGGCCTGTTTCGACGCCGAGATGACGTTGAACTTCCCCGACGACAACACGGCTGAAGCGACGATGGTGATGATCGCCTCCGCGGACTTCTACGAGATGTCCGCGACCGGCGGCGAATCGTTCTGCGAAGACGGTACCGAAGTCGAAATGGAAGATGGCAGCTACAGCTGTACCGAGACCTTCACCGGCACGATCGACGAAGCGATCGCCGATCCCGACATCGGCGAGGGGATGAGCATCGAACGCCGCGACGGCGGCCTTCTGTTCGTGTCCTTCGACCTCGAGGAGGTCACCTCGGACATGGCGCCACCGGAAGAAGCGGGCGGCGAGGAAATGTTGGCGATGATGGCCGAGGCCTTCGCGGGCCATGCGATCACCCTGAATATCGGGGGCAGCGAGATTGTCGAGACGAACGGAACCGTGTCCGACGATGGCACGACCGCGAGTTTCGCGATTCCGCTCGACGCGCTGGTGACCAGTGCCGAAGAGCTTCCGGCCAGCTTCGATGTGCTGGTGCGTCCCGGCACCTGACCGCAACGCGCCTCAGGGCCAGGGGCTGATCCCGATGACGGGGTCGTGCAGGACCATCAGCAGCCACCACACCCCGACACCGGCCGCGACACGAAAAAGGCCGCCCGGCGTGATGTCCAGACGCCGGGTGGTTTGTGTCACACGCTCCCAGTCTTCGCCGAGCTGGCGGCGCTTGCGCCGGTCGATCATTTTCATGCCCAAGAGCGCGAAGCCGAAGAAGGTGCCGAACAGGAGCACATGGGCGAGGTTGCCATTGGGCACGATATGCGCGCCGGCCCAGAGCCCGATGGCGACCAGCAATGGATGGCGCATCCAACCGACGATTCCGGCATGATCAGGGTCGAATTCAGCGTTTCGCGCGCCGCCGAACGAGAGCGGGTTGGGCCGCGCGATGGCAAGGGCGATGACGATGGCCGCAAGCGCATTGGCGAAGAACGGCACCCAGGTTTGCCAGGGGGCCCGCGGCCAGAGCTCGACGAAAGGCGCACGGCCCGCGGCGACGATCAGCCAGGCGAGCACGGCGATTGAGAGCGCGGAATAGGCGAGGGAGAACCCTCGGGCGCCGATCAGGGTTACGATGCGCGCCTTGACGGGCGGGCGCACCGGGAGCACGTGAGACGCGAAGAAGGTCGCGAAGGCGAGGGTGTATTCGAGCCAGCCGGTCACGCGCCGCAGCCCCGCGCTGTGAGGGTCCGGACCGCTTCGGCGAGGCCGAACGGTGTGTCACAGACCCCGTCCGCAAGCGCGTGTTCGCTGTCGTCGCCGTAGCCCCAGCGCACCGCCAACGCGGCCATGCCCGTCGCCCGGGCGGCGCGGTGGTCGTGTTTGCGGTCGCCGACCATCAGCGCGGGAACATCGCCGAGCCGAAGGACCGCGCGGGCATGCGCGAGGAGCGCCCCCTTGTCGTTCCGAGTGCCGTCCAGTTCCGGGCCGAATTCGGCCTCGAAAAACGGCGCGAGGCCGAAATGCGCGGTGATCCGGCGGGCATAGGCGTGTGGCTTGGCAGTGGCGATGAACAACCGGTGTCCCGCATCTCTCAGGTCCGTCAGCGCCTCCGGAATGCCTTCGTAGACCCTGTTTTCGAACAGGCCGACGTGCGCGTATCGCGCCCGGTAGTGCCCCAGCGCCGCCTGCGGGTCTGCCACGCCGAGCTGGGCGAATGTGTCGACCAGCGCCGGGCCGATCGCCCAGGCGAGGCTGTCGGGATCGGGTGCGTCGTGGCCCAGCGCCTCCAGCGCGTGCACGATGGACCGGGTGATCCCGGGCTTGGGATCGGTCAGCGTGCCGTCGAGATCGAGGAAAACAGGGGTCATTCGTCAAAGAACGGTGTCATCTGCGCGACGATCACCGCGTTTTCGGCCAATGCCCGATCCATCAGCGTGCGTTCCTCCTCGGGGATGTCATGGCCCTCGGCGAGCCGCTCGTCGAGCGAGCCATAGCCCGACACGTCAAGCGGCGCGAGATCGGCCTGTTTCAGGATCGCCACCGTCTCGCGCACCGCTTCCGCTTCGTCCACACCGCTCGCGTAGCACACCAATGCGCCGCCGGTGGCCGCTTTGGGCAATCCGTCGCCCGGCTTGCGGCCGACCTCGACGAGCAGGGTATAGACCTTCTGCGGGCGTTTGGTCCTTGTCATCGCCGCTTCCTTGGACGGAAGCCGCTTGAAAGCGGCTTTGCACGCGATTTCGAAATCGCGTTGCAAGGCGTTTCGAAACGCCTTTCGCGCGCCGCGAAGTCAGTCACGCAACAGCTCGTTGATCGCGGTTTTGGA
>DQCI01000260.1:9399-16818 GCA_003545125.1 Paracoccaceae bacterium | reverse complement strand
ACGACCGAGTAGGGCGGCACCTCGCCGTACATCACTTCGCCGGTCTCGCGGTCGATGATCTTGGTCGACTTGCCGATGAACACGCCCATGCCGAGCACCGCGCCCTCGCGCACGATGCAGCCCTCGACCACCTCGGAGCGCGCGCCAATGAAGCAATTGTCTTCGATGATGGTGGGGCCGGCCTGCATTGGTTCCAACACACCGCCGATACCGACACCGCCCGAGAGGTGGACGTGTTTGCCGATCTGGGCACAGGAGCCGACGGTGGCCCAGGTATCGACCATCGTGCCCTCGTCGACGTAAGCCCCGAGGTTGACGAAAGAGGGCATCAAGACCACGCCCGGCGCGATATAAGCCGATTTGCGGACAATGGCATGCGGCACGGCGCGAAAGCCCGCGGCACCCCATTCGTTTTCGCCCCAGCCGTGAAACTTCGAATCGACCTTGTCGTACCAGCTGCCGCCCTGCGGACCGCCGGACTGCATCTCCATGTCCTTCAGCCGGAAACCGAGCAGCACCGCCTTCTTGGCCCACTGGTTCACGTGCCAATCGCCGCTGTCGTCCTTTTCGGCCACCCTGAGCGTGCCGGCGTCGAGCGCCGCCAGCGTGTCTTCGATGGCCTCGCGGGTTTCGCCCGTGGTGGCGGGGGTGATGGTGTCGCGCGCCTCCCAGGCGGCTTCGATGGCGGCTTCAAGCTGGGCGTTCGACATTGATTTTCCCCAATTTTGATTTAGACCCTGTTGCGCGAACGCTATAAGGGCTGGAACAAGCCCGTGCAATGAGGCAACCGAGGAAGAGCAGATGACCGACGACACCCGCCACCACCCGTTTCGCCATTCCGGCCAGGACCGGGAAGCGGCGCAACAGATCCCCGATACACCGCAGACGCGCTCGGGCGTCTACAAGCTCGCCTTCGACGACCTCGATTTCCTCTTGCGTGACGAGTTGCGGCCGGTGCGATTGCAGCTCGAACTGCTCAAGCCCGAGATGGTGATGCAGGAGGCGGGGATCGAATCGACCGTGGTGATGTTTGGCAGCGCTCGTATCCCGCGACCCGAAGACGCGGACAAGGCGAAGACCAAGACCCTGGCCGAGTTCAGCCGGTATTACACCGAGGCGCGTGAATTCAGCCAGATCATCTCGCGGCGCGCAATGGAGAACGGCCACCGCTGCAAGGTGATCGTCTCGGGCGGTGGCCCGGGGGTGATGGAAGCGGCGAGCCGGGGTGCGCATGATGTGGGCGGCAAATGCGTCGGCCTCAACATCGTGCTGCCGCACGAGCAGGCGCCGAACGAGTATGTCACCCCGGAGCTCTGCTTCAACTTCCACTACTTCGCGATCCGCAAGATGCATTTCCTGATGCGGGCGGAGGCGCTGGTCTGTTTCCCGGGCGGCTTCGGCACGCTCGACGAGTTGTTCGAGGCGCTGACCCTGATCCAGACGAAAAAGATGCGGCGCATCCCGGTGATCCTGTTTGGCCGCGACTTCTGGGAGCGGATCATCAACTGGGAAGCGCTTGCGGATGTCGGCACGATCAGCCGGGAAGACCTTGAGCTGTTTCAACTTGTCGAGACCGCCGAGGAGGCGATGGAGATCATCGACGATTGGGAAAGCCGCTGCGAGTTGGAGATCTCGCAGGATCTCTGAGCCAGTTTCGGGGGTGTGACTGCCCCGGATAGGGTCGACGGTTCATTGCCCGGCGCTTCACCGCAGGGCGCGGGACGGTCATGACTGTCCGACATTCAAAAAAACTGGGATTCGGGAGTTCTGACGCCTGAGACCCTGAAATTGGGTGCGATAGCCTTTCATGCGCGGGTAACCAGCGGGCGGTGCGCAGATTTGGGGGGCAGGTGTTTCCCAAGATCGGGCGGACCGCTTCGCCTTCTCCCCTCAGGATCGTGCGCGGAACGCTTGGAAACGATGAGGGCTTATTGTTTCCGTACCGGAAACAATAGCCGCTTATCCACAGGACTGCGCGGTCACTCGCCCCCCGCGCCGGTGACATAGCCACCAATGCGCACCTCGCCCAGCCCCGCCTCGGCCGCAATTTCGGCGCGGGATTTGCGGGCGCGTTCGGTGGCCGACTTGAGTTGCCCGCAGGCCGCCATGATATCCTCGCCACGCGGCTTGCGGATCGGCGAGGCATAGCCCGCCTTGTAGATGATATTGGCGAAGGCCTTGATCCGCTCCGGGCTGGAGCGGCGATAGGGCGCGCCGGGCCATTCGTTGAACGGAATGAGGTTGATCTTGGCCGGGATGCCGGCGATCAACCGCACCAGCCGCCGGGCGTCTTCATCGGTATCGTTGACCCCGTCGAGCATCACGTATTCGAAGGTGATCCGCTCGCTGTTCGACAGCTTCGGGTAGGCCTTCAACGCCTCGAGCAGGTCCTCGATGTTCCAGCGCTTGTTGATCGGCACCAGCTTGTCGCGGGTCTCGTTGGTGGTGGCGTGGAAGCTGATCGCCAGCATGCAGCCGATCTCCTCGCCGGCCCGGGCGATCTCGGGCACCACACCGGAGGTCGACAGCGTGATCCGGCGGCGGCTGAGCGATATTCCCTCGCCGTCCATCGCGATCTTCATCGCGTCCCGCACCGCGTCGAAGTTGTAGAGCGGTTCGCCCATGCCCATCAGCACGATGTTCGACACCAGCCGCGGGCGTTCGCCCATGCCTTCGCCCGCCCGTGTCCAATCGCCGAGGTCGTCGCGCGCCAGCATGATCTGGCCGACGATCTCGCCCGCGGTCAGGTTGCGCACCAGTTTCTGGGTGCCGGTGTGGCAGAAGGAACAGGTCAGCGTGCAGCCGACCTGGCTTGAGACGCAGAGCGTGCCCCGGTCCGTTTCGGGGATATAGACGATCTCCACCTCGTGCCCGCCGGCGATCCGGACGAGATACTTGCGGGTGCCGTCGTCGCTCACCTGTTTGGTGACGAGCTCGGGCAGACGGATCTCGAACGCGGCGTCGAGCTTGGCACGGTAGTCCTTCGCGAGGTTCGTCATCTCGGCGAAATCGCGCACGCCTTTCTGGTAGATCCATTGCCAGACCTGACCCACCCGCATTTTCGCCTGTTTTTCCGGCGTTCCGGCGGCAATCAGCACCTCGCGAAGCCCGTCGCGGGTGAGGCCGACCAGGTTCACCTTGCCCGTTCCCTCGGGCGCATCCTTGCGCGGGAAGGTCAGGACATCTTGCGTGATCGGCGCTGTTGGCTCGGTCATGGCGATTCCTAAAGCGTTTCGCGAAAAACCCTGGTTACAGCATATCGCGAAGCGCGTGCTCCGTATTGGCGTTGTGCGCGTTTCGCCACTGTCCGATGCCTCGGGTCAAAGGCGAAACGCTTTTTGGTCTGGCGCCGATATAGGGCTTCCGGGCGGGGATGCAAAACGAAACGCCCCGGAAGTGTCCGGGGCGCCTGTAGCAGGGCGTGGTTTCGCGAGGCGCCTATTGGCAGCGCTGGGACGCGTCGTCCACCGCGGCGGTGAAGCCGAGCAGCGAGAACGTGTCCTCGGTGCGGGTGCCGCGCGACGACATGCCGACCACGACGGCGTCTGCGCCCTTCTTCATCGCGGCGATGATGGCTGCGTCGTCCTCGGGGCTGCGGGTCCAGGCCCATTCGCCGTCGACGAACAACTGAAACTCCGTGCCGCCGACCGTGACCGACACCATGCTGTCGCCCGCGAACGGGTAGCCGCCGGTGAAGGCCACTTGGCCGTTGACGCCGGAGCCCGGGCGGAAGCTGACGAAGAGCAGGATTTCACCGCGGTTGACGTTGTTGGCGACCTCGCCATTGCGCGTGTTCACCGTTGCCTTGGGCTTCGACACGCTCCAGCATTCCTTCGGGTTTTCCTCGACGAACACGCTCCAATCCGTGTTCGCGGCGACACGATTGGTGCTCTCTTGCGCCACCGCTCCGCCCGTGGCGAAACCGAGCGCGACGATACCGATCACGTACGCGGCTTTTGCGATCATCCCCTGCAGCCTCCAGCTCTTCCTGCCTGCAACCCTTGCACCATCCACATTTCGCGGCCATTCCCGGGCAAAGTCGTCTATTCGACACTAGACGGAACCTTAACGTAAGTCGGCGGGGTTGTGAAAGCCCCGTTGGCGGAAAACCGCGCGTTTCCCGGGGGATCAAAGACAAGTCGGGAAGATCGCGCCGCGGCGGTCGAAATCTTGCGACGCGCGCCCGGCGAAGCCCTGCATCTGGGTCCTTTGGTTGCTCCAGACTGTGACCCCGGGAGCGCTGGGGCGGGGAGCTAGTCGGTGCTTTCGACCCCCTCGGGTTGACCCGCGACTATGAAACGCAGCGCCTCCGGCTGGTAAAGCTCGGCCGCTACACGGTTGATCTCGTCTTGGGTGACCGCCTTGATCTGCGCGTTGCGTGTCTTGATATAGTCGGGGCTGCGCCCGTCGAGCTGCATGCCGACGAGAATGCGCGCGATCGGCGCGTTGCCGTCGAAACGCAGGGGATAGGCGCCGGTGAGGTAGGTCTTCGCCGCCGCCAGCTCCTCGCCGCTCACCCCTTCGGTCGCAAGCCGGGCCCATTCGTCGCGCACCACCTGGATGGTTTCGGCCATCCGCTCGTTGACCGTGGAGACACCCCCGATCACCGCCTCGGACCGGTCGGAATCGATGAGATAAGTGCGGATCCCGTAAGTGAGCCCGCGTTTCTTGCGCACTTCCTCCATCAGCCGGCTGTTGAAGCCCGACCCGCCGAAGATCGTGTTGAGGATGTAGGCGGCGAAGAAATCAGGGTTTTCGATGCCAATGCCCGCATGGCCGAACTGGGCGGTCGATTGCGGCGACGGGAAGGGCGTGACCGTGAGCCCGCCGCTGGCGCCGAAGGTCACGTTTTCAGGCATCGGCGCGCCGGTGTCCGGCAGACGCCCCAGCAGATCGTCGATCAACGCGCCGAGCTCTTCGGGCGTGATGTCGCCCACGGCGGAGATATACACGCGGTCGCGCGCGACGGTGCTCTCAAACGCCGCGACGATGTCGTCGCGGGTGAGATCGGCGACGCTCTCGAGCGTGCCGCCGTCGTGGCTGCCGTAGGGGTGGTCGCCGTAAGCCATCGCATTGAACGCGTCGGCTGCGAGCGCATCGGGATCGGTGGCCCGGTTCTTCAGGTTCGAGAGCACCTGGCCGCGCACCCGTTCGATCGCGTCGCCGTCGAATCGCGGCTCCACCAGGGCCGCGCGCAGGAGCGCCATCGCCTCACCGCGGTTCTCGGTCAGGACCTGGGCCGAGACGGAAATCGCATCGTCGTTCGAATTGAACCGCAGACGGGCCGCGAGCCCCTCGCGCGCTGTCGCGAAGGCGCGCGCGTCCATGTCGGCGGCCCCCTCCTCGAGCAGCGCTGTCATCAGGTTGACCGCCCCGCGTTTGCCCGGCGCGTCGAGCGAAGTGCCGCCGCGAAAGCGGATCTCCAGCGCAACGAAGGGGATCGAATGCTCTTCGACCAGCCAGGCTTTGAGACCGCCGGGCGAGGTGAGGGTCTGGATCTCGATCTCGGCCCGTGCCGGCAGGGCGGCGACGAGGAAGAACAGGATTGCGGCGAGATGCTTCAAAGCCCTTCCTCCCCAGTTTCAGGCCCAGTTTCTGGTCCGGATTCTGGTCCGGTTTCGGGCATCAACCAGCCGGTGACGGAGGCGCGCATGTCGAGCACCTCTTGCGCGACCCGCATGACGTCGTCGGGCGTGACCGCCTGCAACACATCGGGCCAGGCGCGCACATCTTCGATCGTGAGCCCGGAGGTCAGCGCGC
Organism: Paracoccaceae bacterium; assembly: GCA_003545125.1. Taxonomy (GTDB): domain Bacteria; phylum Pseudomonadota; class Alphaproteobacteria; order Rhodobacterales; family Rhodobacteraceae; genus Sinisalibacter. The sequence continues at coordinate 11,058 of DQCI01000260.1, read as the reverse complement.
GACCGTACCGCTCGGCGAGGTCGCCAACATCGTCCAGCGCGAAGATCTCGCGGGCGCGGATCTGCATCTTGATCCGGTCGAAGGCCTCAACGTCGGGCCCGTCTTTCATGAACGTCGCCAGCTGTGCGTCGAGCGCCGCTTCGGCTTGCGCGAGGTCCACACCTTCGGCCGGCACCACCACCAGCGAGAAGGTGCTGTCGTCGAGCGCGACGGAGGAATAGCCGGCACCGGCGTAAATCGCCGTGTTGGTGTCGAATTGCAGCGCCTGGCCGAGCACCGAGGTGGCGCTGGAGCCACCCAGAAGTTCGGAGAGGAACACCAGGGCGGCAGCATCCTCCTGCGCGCCGGACGTGCGTGCCGGGGCGAGATAGAGCCGCATGAGCGAAGGTTGTGCGACCCGTTCATCCGCCATCATCAGCCGGTGCGCGGCGCGGGTGGGCGGCTCCTGCGGGCGCACCCGGGGGCCCAGCCCCGCGGTGGGTGCGAGCGGGCCATAATGCGCTTCGGCGAGCGCGCGCACCTCGGTGGGGGTGACGTCGCCGGCGACGATCAGGATCGCGTTGTTGGGGGCGTAGTAGCGCTGGTAGAATGCGAGCGCATCGTCCTCATTCAGCCCTTCCATCTCCGCGCGCCAACCGATGATCGGAACGCCGTAGGGGCTGTTGCGGAACAGCGCTGCGCGCATCGCCTCCCTGAACAGCGCACGCGGCTCGCTGTCGGTGCGGGTCGCGCGTTCTTCGAGAATCACGTCGCGCTCGGTCGCCACCTCCTCCGGCGCAAGCACGAGATCGCGCATCCGGTCGGCTTCCATTTCCATCATCAACCCGAGCCGGTCGGCGGCGACGCGCTGGAAATAGGCGGTGTAGTCGGTAGAGGTAAAGGCGTTGTCGGAGCCGCCATTGGCCTCGACGGTCTTCGAAAACGCGCCGGAGTCCATATCGTCGGTGCCCTTGAACATCAGGTGTTCGAGGAAATGGGCGATCCCGGATTTGCCCGGCGGTTCATCGGCGGAACCGGTGCGATACCAGACCATGTGCACGACAACCGGCGCCCGGGTGTCCTCGATCACGACAACCTCCATGCCGTTGTCGAGCTCGAAATCGGTGATCGTACCCGCCGCCTGCGCCGTGGTCGCGGCCAGGCCCAGCCCCAGACCCAGCGCGAAAGACATTTGGGCGAAAGACATCAGTTTGGCCCGCATCAGTTTAGCCCGCATCGAAACCTCCTCGGTTTTCGGACAAGCTAGTGGATGCCACGGGTCATGCAACCGCTGCACGCGGGGATGTGATGATCGGTGTCGCCGAGGAGGGCCGGATCAGTATTCCTTGATCTCGGGATCAGGCGGCGCGGAGGGCGTCCATATGCCCATCCGGCGCAAGCGCTGAAGCTCGAGATGCTGGTCGAGCGACATCGGCTTGTAGCCCGAATAGTAGACGTTCACGTTGAACCACCGCTCCAACAGTCGGCCGTTGTTGTCGCGCCGCCAGTCGAGGTCTTCGGCGGCGAGGGTCTCGCGGATGTCGGCGGGCACGCCGTAGCGAGCGGCATGGGCAAGCAGCCCCTGCTCGCCGGCAAAGATCGTGCCGCGCTGGAGCCGGTCGGGGTTGCCGCCAAGCGCGGCGACGGCATCGGCCCTGGGGGTGGGATCGACGAGATTCG
>DQCI01000260.1:0-9365 GCA_003545125.1 Paracoccaceae bacterium | reverse complement strand
ATGTTCATCAGTTCAGGGTCGCCCCCGCTGCAGGCGGCGAGCACCACAAGACCGGCTATGCCAGCGAATCGCTTTGCCAACATCCCCCGCATGGATGTCTCCCTAACCCAAGTTCGGCCCTTCTTAGCGCATTGGGTTCGGCGCGTCACGGGGTCTTCTGCGCCTGTGTGGGGCCCGACGACGGGCCGGTGAAAAGCGCGAGGCCGATCGCGCCGGCGAAGACGCCGATATCGGCGATGTTGAACGACCACGGATTGGCGATGCCGCAGCAGGTGACATTGAGGAAATCGGCCACCGCGCCGTAAAGCAGCCTGTCGATCACGTTGCCGAGCGCCCCGCCGACCAGCAGACCGGCAAAGATCTGCGCGCGGGCCCCGAGCTTTTCGTGGCGCACCCACCAGATGACCCAGACCGAGATCGCCACGGCGAGCGCCACGAGACCCCAGCGCATGAGGTCGGAGCCCGAGGCGCCGAGACCGAAATTGACCCCCCGGTTCCAGGCCATGCGGAACTCGACGAGGCCGGGAAACACCTCGATTCGCCCAAGTGTCCTGAGGTCCAGCCCCTGCACCACCCAAGCCTTGCTGACCTGGTCCGCGGCCAGGGTCGCGAGGGTCGTGATCCAGAGCGCGCGCATGTCAGGACACCCCTCAGTGCCGGAAGTGGCGCATGCCGGTGAAGACCATGGCGAGCCCCGCTTCGTCAGCGGCCGCGATCACGTCCGGATCGCGCATCGAGCCGCCGGGCTGGATCACGCAGGATGCGCCGGCGGCGGCGGCTTCCATCAGCCCGTCGGGGAAGGGGAAGAAAGCGTCCGACGCCACGGCGGATCCGACCGCCGGGCTCTCGGCGAGCCCCAGTGCCTCGGCCATCCGGCTCGCCTTGATCGCGGCGATACCCGCCGAATCAAGCCGACTCATCTGGCCCGCGCCGACACCGACTGTGGCGTGATCCTTCACGTAGACGATGGCGTTGGACTTCACATGCTTGGCCACCTTCCAGGCGAACAACAGATCGTCGAGCTGGGCGTCGGTCGGCGCCAGCTTGGTCACCACCTTGAGATCGTCGCGCGCGACGAAGCCGGTGTCCTTGTTCTGGTAGAGCTGGCCGCCCGAGACCTGGCGCAGCGTCATGCCGCCGGTGCGTGGATCGGGCAGGCCTTCGGTGGTAAGGAGCCGCAGGTTCTTCTTTTTCGCGAAGACCTCCTTCGCCTCGTCGGAGGCGCCGGGCGCGATCACCACCTCGGTGAAGATCTGCGATATCGCCTCGGCCGTCTCGACATCGAGCGGCTGGTTCAGCGCGACGATGCCGCCGAAAGCGGACGTGCGGTCACAATCGAACGCTTGTCTGTAGGCGTCCACGAGTGTTGCGCCACGCGCCACGCCGCTGGGGTTGGCGTGTTTGATGATCGCAACCGCCGGGCCGTCCGCCGGATCAAACTCCGCCACCAGTTCGAACGCGGCGTCGGTGTCGTTGATGTTGTTGTAAGAGAGCTCCTTGCCCTGGTGCTGGACCGCCGTCGCCACACCCGGCCGGGCGGTGCCGTCGGTGTAGAAGGCGGCCTCCTGGTGCGGGTTCTCGCCGTAGCGCAGCGTCTGCGCGAGCTTGCCCGCCACCACCCGGCGGCGCGGCGTGGTCACCCCGATGGCCTCGGCCATCCAGGTCGAGACCGCCGCATCGTAGGCGCCGGTGCGCGCGTAGGCCACTTGCGCCATCTTCTTGCGGAACTTCGGACAGGTCGCGCCGTTGTGCTGGTCCATGTCGCCGAGGAGCCTGTCGTAATCCTCGACATCGACGATTGTGGTGACGAAAGCGTGGTTCTTCGCCGCCGCGCGGATCATCGCCGGGCCGCCGATGTCGATGTTCTCGATGCAGGTGTCGTAGTCGGCGCCCTTGGCCACGGTTTCCTCGAACGGGTAGAGATTGACCACCAGGAGGTCGATCGCCCCGATCCCGTGCTCTTCCATCGCCGCGACATGGGCGTCGTTGTCACGCAGGGCCAGAAGCCCGCCGTGGACCATCGGGTGCAGCGTTTTGACGCGTCCGTCCATCATCTCGGGAAAGCCGGTCACCTCGGCCACGTCGCGCACCGCGACCCCGGCCTCGCGCAGCGCTTTCGCCGAGCCGCCGGTCGACAGGATCTCGATCCCGCGCGCCGCGAGGGCGGCGCCAAGTTCGGCAAGCCCGGTCTTGTCGGAGACGGAAATCAGCGCGCGGCGGATGGGTGATTGGTCGGTCATGTCATTCCCTCAGGTCTTCAATCAGTCCGATCGGGTCGTCGTCCATCATCAGGTCGCGCAGGCCCACGGGAGTGTCCTGCGCCTTGGCGAGCGACCAGCGGATGCGCGTCGCATAATCCAAAGCGGCGCCGGAGAGAACCACCTGTTTCGCCGCACGTGGCTCGAGCCGGCCCTTTTCGAGGTAGACCGAAGGTTCGATATCGAGCCTGAAGTGGCCCTCGTAGCGCAGAACCCAGATCTCGCCCGACTTGAGCGCGAGGCTGACCGCAGTACCGCCAAGGTCGAGCGAGGCGTCGACGTCGGGGTGCAGATGGAACCGCAGCGAGAACGGAATGCCGCGCTCGCGCGACAGGGCCGTATCGAACTTGGCCTTCTCGGAATCCGACACCGCGGCCAAGGTCTCCTCGCCGTGGATCATCCGCCCGTCGCTCGACATTTCGATCCGGCGGACATGTCCGAGACCGTGACTGTGCATGTACCCGTCATGGCCGGCGACGACGCCCGAGAGCCCGTCATCGACGATCGCTTGCGCGTGAACCTCGTGCGGCCCGCCGGTCAGACGCAGGTTTTCGCCTTCGCCGACCAGCCGCGAAGACGACACCCCGTCGAGGCCGAGCACCGAATGCGATGGCGTCGCCCGCCCGGCCTTGTGCCAGTCGGGGCCGAACTCGGCCCCGGAGCCGCAGCTCACGATCATCGGCCGGCGCCCGGAGGTCACCTCGATGGCCAGCGTCGAGGCATGGGCATCGTAGGAGGCATCGCCCATAGGCGGCGGGGCGGCGTCCATGATCAGCGAGGTCCGCCCGCCGTGCAGCCGGGCATAGCCCATCGCCAGCCCGGTCGCGGCCCGTTTGCGCACGCCGGAGGTGGCCAGCGCCTGGTCGAGCCGGCCGTCGGTTCCGCGCCCGCCGCCATGAAACCGCGCCAGCCCGCCATCGGAATGACGCAGCGCCCGGAGGGTGGGGGCAATGCGTTCGATGGCGGCCGCATGGTCCGGGCGTGCGTTGCGTCCGCTTTCGGCCAGGGTGAGCGCCGCCCAATTGAGCAGGGTGAAGACCTCGAGCAGGTCTTCGGGGTTGCGGGTGGGCACGCCGCCGCCGGCATCGACCAGAACCTCGCATTCCTGCGCCAGCCCTTCGGCGGCCAGATCGACATGGGGCTCCATGCCCTTGAGCGAAAGCCCGGCGTAGATCAGCCCGGTGAGCGCCTCGAACCGGGGCAAGCCGGGGGAGGCTGCCGACCAGCGTTTGGCGAGGAACAGGGTCTGTTGCGACAGGGAGACGTGAAACGATCCGATGTTGGTCTTGTTCTGGCCGGCGCGCAGAAGCACCGCGTTGTTGATCCAGCGGATGAGCCGCTGCCCGGTGAGTTCCGGGGTCCAGCCCGGGCCGCGCCCGTCGCCGTAGCGTTCGATCCATTCGAACGTCCAGTCCTGGGCGGTGTCCTGCGCCGACCGGTCGCCAAGGGCTGCAAGATCGTCCATCCAGCCGAAGCCATGAAGCGCGTCGGTGAACCGCGGCGACGGCGGGGGCACGTCCCAGACCGACTGGTCCTTGAGATCGACGAGATGACCGGCCAACAACACCAGGCCGGACACCAGCTGCTGGCCGGTGGACACGCGGCCGATGGTTCTCGGTTCGGGCTGCGACAGGAAGCCGGTGGGCGGGCGCGTCCTTGCGGCCCGCCGTGCGTGCCAGCGGTTCTGCCAACGGGTCATGCGCTGGGACCAGGAGACGCGTTGTGCCACGGGTTTGCTTCGCCTCGCGTTGTTTCGCCGCTATTGCAGGGATTTGCGCCGAATCATACAGGGGCCGCGCAGGGGTGTCACCCGCCCCGGCGCAGGCAGGCGATGTAGAAACCATCCATGCCGCCACGTTCCGCCCAATAGTCGGGCCTGAGCCTGAGCCCGCCCTCGTCGGAGATCCAGCCCGGGTCGATCCCGGGTCGCTCCAGCGCGCTGCGGTCGACCACCAGCCCGGGATGGCGCGCCTTGGCGTCGCGCAGCTGCTCCTCGCCCTCGTCGATGAGCAGCGAACAGGTGCAATAGACAAGCCGTCCGCCCGGCTTCAACAACCCGAGCGCGCGGTCGATCAGGTGTTCCTGCAACGTAAACAGCCCCGGGAAATCGCTGCCGTCCTTGGCGTGGGGCAAGTCGGGGTGGCGGCGGATCGTGCCGGTCGCCGTGCAGGGCGCATCGAGCAGGATCGCGTCATAGGGTCCGCCTTCGAACTCCAGCGCGTCGGCAGTGACGAGCTCGGCCGTCAGCCCGGTGCGCGTGAGGTTCTCGGCGACCCGGGCCATGCGGGTGGGCGAGATGTCGACCGCGGTCACCTCGGCGCCGCTTGCCGCGAGCTGCATCGTCTTTCCGCCGGGTGCCGCGCAGAGATCGAGCACCCGCTCGCCGGGGTGTGGCGCGAGCACCTGGGCGGGGATCGCCGCTGCCGCATCCTGGACCCACCAATCGCCGGACGCGAAGCCGGGAAGTGCCGAGACCTGACCCGCTGCGGCCAGGCGCACGGAGCCGGTGGGCAACAGCGTGCCGCCAAGCCGGTCGGCAAGCGCCCGGGGCTCGCCTTTGGTCGTGAGATCGAGCGGCGGGGAGGTCGCCTGCACCGCCTCGATCGCCTCGACAACGGGTTTGCCGTAATCGTCGATCAGGGGTTTGCGCAGCCATTTCGGCAGCCGTGGCACCGGCAGTGCGGTCCACTTCGCGGATTCGTCCGCAACCTTGCGCAGGACGGCGTTGACCAGCCCGGCCATGCCAGCGGTCTTGCGGTTGCTCCGGGCAATCTCGACGGCCGCGTTCACCACGCCATGCGGCGCAGCGCCCTCTTCGCAGATTTCGGCCACCCCGAGGCGCAGGAGGTTCATCACCCGGGCCGGCGGGCGTTTCTTGAGGTGCGGTCCGAGCATCCGGTCGGACCGGTCGAGCACGCGCAGCGTGACCGTTGCGAGGCGCTGGGCCCGGGCCCGATCTTCGACAGGGAGATTGGCGAGGCGTTTGGGCAGCACTTCGGACAGCAGGCGATGCGCCTCCAGCACGTCCGAGACCAACGTCAGCGCCACCCGGCGCGCCACACTTGCCTCGTTTGCCATTCGCGTTCCTTTGCCTTTCGGTGCCCGTGGCCTATATCAACGCGAGAAGACAGGGAAGACGGACATGAGCGAAGACCAGACCCGCGAGCTGCCGCCGGAAGCGATCCGTGCGCTTGCCGAGGCCGAGGAACGGCGCCGGAAGGCCAAGACGGCCGAGATGCCAAAAGAATACGGCGGTCGGGACGGGCCGGAGCCGACCCGGTTCGGCGATTACGAGAAGAAAGGGCTCGCTGTCGATTTTTGACACCGGTACCGGCCAGGGGACGTCGCAAGCCCCGATCTGAACGGCAGGCGGACGCCCGCTCAGAGCCCCAGCACGTCGACCATGTCGTAACTCCCGGGATGGCGGCCAATGCCCCAGAGCGCCGCCTTGAGCGCGCCGCGCGCGAAGATCGCGCGGTCGGTGGCGACATGACGCAGGATCACCCGCTCGCCGGGGCCGGCGAAGATCACGTCATGCTCGCCGACGATGTCGCCGCCCCGGATCGCCGAAAACCCGATATGTCCGTCCTTGCGTTCACCGGTGATGCCGTCGCGGCCGCGGTCGGCCACCCGGTCGAGCTGCACGCCCCGGCCCTCGGCGGCGGCTTCGCCCAGCATCAACGCGGTGCCCGAGGGGGCATCGACCTTGTGCCGGTGGTGTGCCTCGACCACCTCGATATCAAAGGCTTCGTCGAGCGCTTCGGCCACCTTGCGGGTGAGCTGTGCCAAGAGGTTCACCCCGAGCGACATGTTGCCGGCACGGATGATCGTGGCATGACGGGCGGCGGCGTCGAGNNTTGGCGATATCGTCGCCCCGCAGCCCGGTGGTGCCGATCACGTGAACTGCGCGGGCCTGGGCCGCGAGAACGGCAAGCTCCACAGTCGCGGCGGGTGCGGTGAAATCGATCACCGCCTGGGCTTTTGCCAGCGCTTCGAGCGGGTCGTCGGTCACGGGTAGGCCGAGCGCAGCCCCGCCTATCGCCTCGCCGATGTCCTGGCCGATCCAATCGTGCCCGGGCCGCTCCAAAGCGCCGACGAGCCGCGCTGCCGGGCTCTCGCTTACCAGCTTCACCAGCATCTGTCCCATCCGGCCCGATGCGCCGTTGATCACGATTCCAGGCGTCTCGCTCATCTCGCTCTCCCGTTTTTCTGGAGCAAAACCGGATCAGCCTGCGGCAAGCTGGTCCCAGGATTTTGCTCAAACTCCTGAATCCGGATGAAAATCCTTTTTCAAATTAAATCAATCTGAAACGGTTTTGGTCAAGGGCTTACGCCCTGTTGCCACCGCGCACAATCGGGCATAGATGGCGCCCATGTCAAAACACCGCTCTCATCACGGCCAAGGCCCTTCGCAACGCCAGCTCCGCGTTGGCGAACTCATTCGCCGGACAATCTCCGAAATGCTGATGCACGGCGACGTGCACGACCCCGATCTCACCCGGATGTCGATCACCATCGCCGAGGTTCGGGTCACGCCCGACATGCGCATCGCCACCGTCTATGTGATGCCGCTGGGCGGTGGCCAACGCGAAGAGACTATCGCCGCGCTTGCGCGCAACAAGGGGGCGCTTCGGCACCGGATCGGCAAGGCCATCACGCTGAAGCACACGCCCGATCTGCGGTTCATGATTGATGACACTTACGACCGAATGGACGAGACCAGCCGGCTGCTTGCGGAGCCCCGGGTCCGGGCCGATATCGAGCACGACGATACCGAGAACGACGGGGACGAGTAATGGCGCGCAGGAAGAAGGGGCGCGACATCCACGGGTGGCTGATCGTGGACAAGCCCGCCGGTATCACCTCGAACGCGGTTGTGAACAAGGTGCGCTGGGCGCTGGATGCCAAGAAGGCGGGTCATGCCGGCACCCTCGACCCGGAAGCCACCGGGGTGCTTGCCGTGGCGCTGGGCGAGGCGACCAAGACTGTGCCCTACATCACCGACGCGCTGAAAGCCTACCGCTTCACGGTCCGGCTGGGTCAGGCGACCAACACCGATGACGGCGAGGGTGAGGTGATCGCGACTTCCGAGGTCCGGCCGGGCGACGATGAGATCCGCGCCGCGCTCAAGGCTTTCGAAGGCGAAATCATGCAGGTGCCGCCGAAGTTCTCGGCGGTCAAGATCGACGGTGAACGCGCCTACAAACGCGCGCGAGACGGCGAGGACTTCGAGGTCGAAGCCCGCAAGCTCTGGGTGGACGAGATCGCGCTGGTCGAGCGGCCCGATCCCGACCATGCGGTGATCGAGATGATCTGCGGCAAGGGCGGCTATGTGCGCGCCGTCGCCCGCGACCTGGGCGAAGCGCTCGGCTGTTTCGGCCATGTCGCCAAGCTCCGCCGGGTCTGGTCCGGGCCGTTCGAGGCCGATGACGGGATCAGCATGGAGCGGGTCGAGGAACTGGCGAAATCGCCTGAGTTAGACACATATCTGCGCCCGCTCGAAGAGGGGCTGGACGACCTGCCGGAACTGAAGGCGACGGTGGAAGGTGCTGTCCGCCTCCGGCACGGGAACCCCGGTATGGTGATCGCGTCGGATGTGGAATACGGCGACGAAGCCTGGGCGAGCCTCGACGGCAAGGCGGTGGCTGTCGGGATCTACCGGTCCGGTGAATTGCATCCGAGCCGGGTGTTCAATCAGTAGGTGTCCGCACGCCGGCGCGGCGAAGGGTTTCGTCTGATACCAGCGCCCGCATCAATTTTCCCGCGACCCATGCTGGTCCGCGCGCAAACGCAGTTGCGGTCGGATGCGCATGGCGAAACATCTGTCTCGCGTAGTCATCCGCCTCGTCTTCCTGCTCGGCAACCGTGCCGCCCTCGACGTGTCGGCAGGCATGATGGCCGACCTCGTGGTAGAAAGTGAATTCTTCCTGGATACGGCCGAGCCAGCCGAGAAAACCCCGGCGCGGGACGGCGGGCCAAGCGAGAATGATCCCGGAATAGAGCATGTTGTAGAGCCCGAGGTAGTCCATTGACGCCGCTTTTGCGATTACGTCGATCCGGGTAACCTTCTCCAGCCCCAGGTCGGGGGTATTGCCCCACCGGGCAAGGCGGGCGATCACGAGGGCGGATCCATCGATGTCGTGCGCGACGTAGACCGGGATGCCGGGGCCGATATGCCCGGTGGGTTGGTCGGACAGGCGCTGTGCCATGACCTCCACGGTACGCCGATGGAGCGGATGGAGCCGCCCCGCCGACAGAAGGTGGACAACTTTGGCGAAAGCGTTGCGGTCGAGTTCGTCGAGGATCGCAAGCAGGAGGCCCAGATACCGTCCGGACGGCCCGCGAGGGGCGCGCTCCCAGACGTCGCTGTCGAGCTTGTCGCGTACAGCGGGAACGGCAGCTTTGCCCTCGGCCAGAAGATCGCGCCAGGCATCGCGCACGGTCTCGACGTGATCGGTCGAGATGCCGCGCAGAAGCCGTTCGATGGCGGGTGTCGCAGAGCCGGGCATGCGCTCGGGATAGTGCGGGACTGCGGCGCGAGTTGGACCGGTTTCAGTCGATGATCTGCAACACGGGGTCTGGAACCTCCGGCGCCGCGCCGATCTCGTAGGCCGCGAGCACCTTTGCCTCTGCCGCCGCGAGGGCGTCCTCGCCATCGGCATGGATCAGGCAGAGCGCATCGCCTGCCGCGACCGGTTCGCCGAGATCGACAAGGCCGGTGATCCCGACCGCGGGGTTGATGACGTCATCCGCCCGCCGCCGCCCGCCACCAAGCTCGACCACCGCGAGGCCGATTTCGCGCGATTGGATCGCCGCGACGTGACCGGAGGCGGGAGCCGCGACAGGCCGGGTGATCGCCGCCGTCGCGAGGTATTTGCCGTGGTCCTCGATGAAGTCACTTGGCCCACCCAACGCCACGACCATGCGCCCGAAAACCTCTGCAGCCGCCCCGCTCTCCAGCATGCGCCGCGCCGTTGCCAGCCCTGCATCCCGTGTCTCCACGAGCCCGCCGATCGCCAGCATCTCGCCGGCCAGCGCCAGCGTCACGGTTTCGAGCCGCGCATCGCGGGCCGCACCGGTGAGGAAGTCGACCGCGTTGGCCACTTC
>DQCI01000034.1:3024-11357 GCA_003545125.1 Paracoccaceae bacterium | reverse complement strand
CGCCTGCTTCACCCCATCTTCGCCGGTCCGGCCAGACCGCGGCCCTGTCGGGACCACGCGCACCCCGCCCGCCTCGATGGGTTCGAAAGACAGCCCGGCATGTGCGGTGATCCGGTCGCGCAGCAGAGCCGCGAAAGCCGAGGCCGGGGTCCAGAACCCGCCACCGACCTTCATTCTGCTCTCGTCTTGCGCAAGACACAGCGCGGCTTCGGTCAACATCCGGGTGGTCGGTTCGACACCCGGGTCGCCCTGGCCGGTCACCTTGGCTTTCAGGATCGTCCCGTCCGGCAGTTCGCCCACTTGGATCACCTCGTAGACTCCCGTCTCGCGCAGCTGAGCCGGCGGGCCTTCGCCGGACTTGGGCAGCACATGGCGGATCAGAAGCCGCTGGGTCACCGGGATCGCCATCGCGATCAGCAAGCCCCTGCCGAACAGCGCGTAACGCATATCCGCCCACCAGCCACCGACCCCACCCCGCGTCAGCGCGGTCTCGTCGTAGCGGAAGTTGCGCCCCCAGGGGTAGCCCATCAACGCATTGCTGCGGCGCACCACTTTCGCATTCACCGACGCCATGAAATAGGGCTTGGTCCAGGCTTCCAGGTCGGCGTCCCAGGTCACCGAGACCGGCATCATCCGGTCCGGCCCCTCCGGCCCGTCCCGGTCGCGCGCCGGGCAAAGCGCGTAGGGGTCGCCGGACACCGTGTCGAACCCTGGATCTTCCTTGCGTAGTTTCATCGCATTGAGGAACGTGGCCGCGGTGCCGCCGCTGAACCCGCCCTTCATCCGGGTGATCCTTGCGGTCACCCTTCGGCAGGGCACGCCGAAACGTCCGATCGCCGCCTCCTGCAAGAACTGCACACCCAGATCGGAGGGGATCGAATCGTGCCCGCAGGCATGGACGATTCGCGCACCGGAGGTCCGGGCCGCGTCCCCGTTGGCGTCGATCATCGCCCGCATCCATTGCACCTCGCCCGTCAGATCGCAGTAATGCGTCCCGTTGCGCGCACAGGCCTCGACGAGCGCGGAACCATAGAGCGCGAAGGGCCCGACCGTCGATACCCCGGACCCGCGTTTTCGCGGTCATGTCGTCCATGAAGGCACCGTCATGGCAGTCTCCGACCAGGTTATCAACGGATCCGCCGGTCGCGGGCAGCGCGTCACGCACCGCCGCGAGCTTGGCGCGGTTGCGCCCGCCGATCGCCCATCTCAGTCCACTGGCCCCGATGCGGGCCGACAGATGATGCGCCTCCCGCCGACCGGTCGCACCGGTCGCCCCCCACAGAACGATGTCGTGGGTGCGTGTCCGTGTCATGTCTGCCTCTGTTTCCCTGGCGGCGGCCTACCCGTGACCTCTCGCGTCTCTGTGCAGCTCCCGTTCGGTCAAGCGGTCGACGATCACGTTGCGCGCGCCGCCGACGTAGACCAGCAGCGCGTGGATCGCGACGGCGATCCCCCAGCCGATCAGCGGCCAGATGCACCAGAAATAGTCCGGCGCGGTTAAGAGGTTGATGAAAAACAGCATCAGGTTCATGACGACGTAGACGGCAAGGTGTTTGTAGAAGCCGTATTTCGCCTTTGCCCGTTCGCGGCCATCCGAGCACGCACGGCATGAATCCCGGGCTTGAAACGAAACGGACTTTGCGGTGCGCTGGGCGGCGGCGATCACCGCCGGCCGCGCGCGAGGCCACCGCCGCCGGACCCGGCGGATTCTGACGGTGAGACGGGTCTGCCCCCGGCGCCACCCCACCCAACCCATCTACTGGATCATATAGGTGCCGGTCTCGCCTTCGATGGTGATGTGCTGCACGCAATGCCAGTTGGACCCGTCGATCATCATCCAGCGGTAGCCGACTCGGGTGTAGGTCGAGTATTTGCCGCCGGGCGGGATCTTCTCGGGGACGACAGACACGAATCCGGCGAGGTTGATCCAGGCCGGCCAGACCAGGTCGGTGCGGTTGTTTACGAATGTAACCTTCGTAATCTCCGATCCCGAAGGCGACGGCCCCCGGTAGAGCCCGCTGCAGGAGCCATCCATGTTTCTGATCTCCATGATCTCCTGCGCCGTGACCGGCGCCGGCTGGGCGATCAGGCCAGCGGCCAGAAGTGCAAGGATGGCCTTCATGCAAAGGTCCTCTCTACGGGCGGGCGGGCGCGAGGCGCCACTTCCGCGAATCCTGTCTGAAACGGTCCGAGTTCGCGTCGACCGTCCGGAATATGTAGCAAAGTGGCCCCGCAGCGCAACCGGCTCGGCCCGCCGACTGTGCGGTTTCCACCGCTTTGGGGCATGCTGCACGGGTGTGACGCGAGAACAATGGCGAACACCGCCACAATGTGGTCACATTTCCAATCCCCACTTATGGGAATAATACAAGAACGCCACCAGATCTTGCGATCTCGTTGTTTCCGAATCAAAAACAGCCTGTTTTTCGCCACATTTCGAACATTTTCCATCTTTTAACGAATCGGATTGGGGCATAGGCCTTACCGAGCCTGGGGGGGCGTAACGGTATGAGCGGAGTGCATGGGGTTCACGTCCGACATAACCGTCCGTTCGTTAACGCGAACAGACGAGTCCCACTGGCGTCGCCTGTGGTCGGCCTATCTTCGGTTCTACGGAGCGGAAGTTGCGGAAGAGGTGTACCTGACCACCTTCGCCCGGCTTCTCGATCCGAACGAAGCGCAGTGGGGGCTGTTGGCCGATCGCGATGGCGTCCCGGTGGGGCTCGTCCACTACCTCTTCCATCGTCACAACTGGAAGATTGAAGATGTCTGCTACCTGCAGGATCTCTATGCCGACCAGGCCGCACGTGGCCACGGCGTCGGGCGTGCGTTGATCGAGGCTGTCTATGCAGCCGCGGACGCGCAAGGGGCGCCCAATGTCTACTGGTTGACCCAGGAGTTCAACACCGAGGCACGCAGGCTTTACGACCGGGTTGGGGAACCGACGCCGTTCATCAAGTATCAGCGGGGGCAGATACAATGAACTTATTTCGAGTGATGATCGTGGGGGCGATCACGGTCCTGGGGCTGGCAAGCTGTGGGGCGAACAGGTCAATGGGCGTCGAGTACGTACCGAGTGTGGCTTCGCGAAGCCAGGTTCTGCCCACCGACCTGCCGCCGATGAAAGCGTTTGCCAGTTCCGGGACAGACGGGCCGTCGCGGCCAAACAGCGAGATAGCGGGCGACTTCCTCGACCTCGCCTTCCAACTCGAATCGGGACGCACCTTGCCGGTGCTGTCGCGGTTCGAGGGGCCCATCACGCTGGCACTCCGGGGGGACGTGCCAGGGTCGATGCAGGCCGATCTCGACAGACTGGTGCAGCGGCTCAAAGGCGAGGCGGGGATCGACATCCGTGTGGGGACGGACGGCGGCCCCGCCTCGATAACCGTCGAAGTGATCAAGAAACGCGACCTGCAGCGGCTGGTGCCGCATGCCGCCTGTTTCGTGGCGCCGGGCGTGTCGTCCTGGACGGAGTACAAGCGCACGCGGCACAGCAACCGCACCGACTGGACCCGCCTCACCAGACGTGAACAGATGGCGGTGTTCCTGCCGGGCGACGTTAGCCCACAGGAAATGCGCGATTGCCTGCACGAAGAGATCGCCCAGGCGCTGGGGCCGGTCAACGACCTCTACCGGCTGCCCGACAGCGTCTTCAACGACGACAATTTCCACACCGTGCTGACCGGCTTCGACATGCTGGTGCTGCGCGCTTTCTACGCACCGGAGCTTGCCTCGGGGATGACCCGGGCACAGGTAGCGGCCCGCCTGCCCGGACTGCTCGCCCGGCTGAACCCGGCCGGCGGCCGGGGCACGCTCAACGGCGCCGCACCGACGCCCGTGGCCTGGAAAACCGCGATCGAAACCGCATTGTCGGGCGCCGGCGCCGCGACCGACCGACGCGAAGCAGCGACCCAGGCCGTCCTGCTTGCGCGCCGTCAGGGATGGCACGACACCCGGCTCGCGTTTTCGCTCTTCGCCCTCGGCCGGCTGAACCTGGGGGTGAATTCCGACATCGCCCTCGCCGCCTTCCGCGAGGCCGAGCAGATCTACGGCGCCCGCCAGGCCACGCATCTGCAGGCCGCGCACATGGGCGTCCAGCTCGCGGCGCACGCGCTTTCGCTCGGCAATGCCGAGACCGCGATCGCGATCGCGGACGGCCACATGCGCGCCGTGACACAGGCGGAGAACGCGGCCCTGCTCGCGACGCTCCTGATGATCAAGGCCGAGGGGCTCGATCACCTGGGGCGCGACGCAGAGGCGCAGCTTGTGCGCCTCGACAGCCTCGGCTGGGCGCGCTATGGCTTCGGCTCGGACGCCGAGGTCGGGGCGCGGCTCGCAGAGATCGCCGCCATCGCGCCTGGGCTTAGAAGCTGAAGGGAGCGTTTGGACGCGCTCCTTCCAACCGGAGCAAATGCGTCATGATCGTCGCGGCTTTCGCCCTAGTCGGCGCCCTGATCGGCGGGGTCAACGCCAAACGGCGCGGTGGCCGCGGGCTCGATATCGCGCAATACGCGGGCTCCTACGCGCTGGCTTTCGGCATCATTGGGCTGTTCGTCACCGTCTTCCTGATGCGCGGCTAGGCGCGCGGATCCTGAAACAGGATCCGAAACGGTTTCTGTGCAGAAACCGGCACGGAATTCGTACGAATTCCGACCCGTTTTCCGCATCGGAAAACGCGCCCTCTTTCAAATGTGTCTGGCCTCTTGCCGGGCCTGCCACCACCTGCCACTGATGGGCCGACCCCGGAGGCCACGCGCATGTTTCTGCCCTTCTTCGCCCAGCTCCGCGCCCACCGCGTGCCGGTGTCCTTGCGCGAATACCTCGCCTTTCTCGAAGGCATGGCGGCGGGGCTCGTCACCTACGATGTCGAAGGGTTCTACTACCTCGCGCGGACCGCGATGGTCAAAGACGAGCGCAACCTGGACAAGTTCGACCTGGCCTTTGCGGCGACTTTCGAGGGGCTCGAAACGATCACCATCGACGAGGTTCTCGAGGCGGTCGATCTCCCGTCCGACTGGCTTGCCAAGCTCGCAGAGAAGCATCTTTCTCCTCAAGAGACGGCGCAGGTCGAAGCCGCGGGCGGGTTCGACAAGCTCATGGACACGCTCAAGAAACGGCTTGAGGAGCAGAAGAAACGGCACCAGGGCGGGTCGAAATGGATCGGCACCGCGGGCACCTCGCCCTTCGGCGCCCACGGCTACAACCCCGAAGGCGTTCGGATCGGTCAGGATGAAAGCCGCCACCGCCGCGCGGTGAAAGTCTGGGACAAGCGCGCCTTCCGAAACCTCGACGATTCGGTCGAGATCGGCACCCGGAATATCAAGGTGGCCCTGAAGCGCCTGCGCCGCTGGGCGCGCGACGGGGCGGCCGACGAGCTCGATCTCGACGGCACCATCCGCGCGACCGCCGAGCATGGCTATCTCGACGTGAAGACCCGACCGGAGCGGCGCAACGCGGTAAAGGTGCTCTTGTTTCTGGATGTCGGCGGCAGCATGGACCCACATGTGAAAGTGGTCGAAGAGCTGTTCTCGGCCGCGCGCGCCGAGTTCAAGAACCTTGAGTATTACTACTTCCACAATTGCCTCTACGAGGGCGTCTGGCGCGACAACCGCCGGCGCTGGTCCGCACAGGTGCCGATGCAGGAGGTGCTCAACACCTACGGACCCGACTACAAGGCGATCTTCGTCGGCGATGCCTCGATGAGCCCCTACGAGCTGGTGCTGGCGGGCGGTGCCAACGAGCATTGGAACGCGGAGGCCGGTCAGGTCTGGCTTGCCCGCGCCCGCGCGGCCTGGCCCGCGCATCTTTGGATCAACCCGGTGCCCGAAACACATTGGAAGTGGACCCAGACCATTGCCATGGTCTCCGACATCTTCGAGGACCGGATGGTGCCGATGACATTGGAGGGGATTGACCGCGGGATGCGCGAGCTCGGGCGCTAGAGCCCCGTACGGGTCCGGCTGGGCGCGCGGGACGGGATGTGACCAATCTACGAGACGATTTCCGCCGCCCTGCGCGTCGAAACGTTCACGAGACGCATCGCGCCATCCAACCCAAGACATTGAGATGGAACATCTTCAATTTCTTCAAGGGGGTCACTCCCGTAGGGCCCCAGGGCGGTGACCCGGGGAACGCCCGTGCCCAGTCGGAAGCGAAGCCGGCCCGGTCTTCAGGACTGCTTTTTGCCCTTGCCAAGGTGCTTCTTGAGCCGCGAGGGTGCGCCCCAGTTCTTCTTGTCCTTGAACGGGTTCTTGTCCGCCTGCGAGCGGATGAACAACCGGATCGGCGTGCCCGGCATATTGAAATCGTCGCGCAGCCCGTTGACCAGGTACCGCGTGTAGCTCTCCGGCAGCTTGTCGGGATGCGAGCACATGGCGACGAAAGCGGGGGGCCGGGTTTTGACCTGGGTCATGTAGCGCAACCGGATCCGGCGTCCGCCCGGCGCGGGCGGCGGATGGGCCGAGAGCATGCCTTCGAGCCAGCGGTTGAGATGGGCGGTGGAGATCCGCGTATTCCACACCCGGTGCGCTTTCAGCACCGCGGCCTGGAGCCGGTCGAGCCCCCGGCCGGTCTTGGCCGAGATCGTCACCAGCGGCGCGCCGCGAAGCTGCGGCAGCAGCCGGTCGAACGCCTCCTTGAGCTCCGAGAGCTTTTCCTGCTTGTGGCGCTCGGCATCCCATTTGTTGACCGCGACCACAACCGCCCTGCCCTCGCGCTCGGCAAGATCGGCGATGCGCAGGTCCTGGCTCTCGAACGGGATCGCGGCGTCGAGCAACACGATCACCACCTCGGCGAATTTCACCGCCCGGAGCCCGTCGGCGACCGAGAGCTTCTCGAGCTTCTCGTTCACCTTGGCCTTGCGGCGCATGCCGGCGGTGTCGAAGATCCGGGTCGGCGTACCGTGCCAGTCGAAGCCCAGCGAAATCGCGTCGCGGGTGATGCCGGCCTCGGGGCCGGTCAGCAGCCGCTCCTCGCCGATCAGCGCGTTGACCAGCGTCGACTTGCCGGCATTCGGGCGGCCGACCACGGCGACCTGGAGCGGCCGCGCCTCGGTCGGGGTCCAGTCGGGGGCGGCCTCCTCGGTGGCCTCCTCGGTGCCCTCGTCGGTCAGCGCCACGTCGGTCACCGGCGCCGCGCGGGCGACCACCGCGGCCTTTTCCGCCGCCGCGTCCGCGATCGGCATCAGCGCTGCGGCAAGCTCGCCCATCCCCTCGCCGTGCTCGGCCGAAAGCCGGAGCGGCTCGCCGAGGCCGAGCGACCAGGCGTCGATCAACCCCGCCTCGCCCGCGGTGCCCTCGGCCTTGTTGGCGGCGAGGATCACATGCGCGCTCTGGCGCCTGAGAATGTCGGCGAAGACCTCGTCGGCGGGCAGCACCCCGGCGCGGGCATCGATGACGAACAGGCAGGCGTCCGCCATTTCGACCGCGCGCTCGGTGAGCTTGCGCATCCGCCCCTGGAGGCTTTCGTCGGAGGCCTCTTCGAGCCCTGCGGTGTCGATCACGGTGAAATGGAGCGGCCCGAGCCGGGCTTCGCCCTCGCGAAGGTCGCGGGTGACCCCGGGCTGGTTGTCGACCAGCGCGAGCTTCTTGCCAACCAGCCGGTTGAACAGGGTCGACTTGCCCACGTTGGGCCGGCCGACAATGGCGAGAGTGAAGGTCATGGGATCCGTCCTCGAGGCGTCAGGCGGATGGGTTACACGCAAACGCCTGCCGCTTCAACTCACGGCGGCGTCCCGACCCCGCCAGGCTTCGGGCGTCGCGGGGGGGGGTGGCCCCACCGTCCAAGTGCGCGCGACGGGTGGGCGAAGGGTGGGCGAACTCGGACAGGGGGTTAACTTCCTGTTTTCATTCGCGATAGCGCTAACCTACTTTGTGCGGGCGAAGGCGGGCGACCCGGACGTCCCGGGCCGTGACCCCGCGTCAGCGCAGCCCGATGAGGTTGCCCTGTTCGGTCATCAGCATCATCAGCCCGGCCACGGTGATCGGCCGGCTTGCCGCGCCCGCGGGCAGCGCCACGGACCCGAGCAACGCCCCGTCGGCGGGGTTGTAGCTGCGCAGAAGCCCGTCGCCGGAAGCGACCCAGAGCCGTCCACCGGCGAGGATCGGCCCATAGGCGGGGAAGATCGCCTTCAGCTTGCGCGGCTTGTCGGGCTTTTCGTAGCGCGGCAGGTCCACTTGCCAGATCTTGTCGCCGTCCTGGGCCGAGAGGCGCACGAGTTTGGCCTGGTCGGTGACGAAATAGACCGAGCCCCCGGCCACCGCCATCGTACCTTGCGCACCTTCGTCGGCGGTCCAGCGGATCCTGCCGTCCTGGAGCCCGACCGCCACGGCGCG
>DQCI01000034.1:1185-2983 GCA_003545125.1 Paracoccaceae bacterium | reverse complement strand
CGCGCAGCCCCGGCGCGTCCGCCGGAGACACGGGCGACCCAGCGGATGTCGCCCGAGCCCGCATCGACGCCCAACATCGAGCGGTTGGCGAGCGGGTAGACCACGACATTGCCCGAAACCGCGGGCGCGGCGACCCCGGACGAGCCATGCTGCGTCGGCACGCCGGCGCGCCGCCAGGCGACGCGCCCGGTATCGGCCGCGACCGCGTAGGCCACCGAGTTGGCGGAATTCACATAGACCTTGCCGCCGGAGACGGTCGGCGCGCCGTGAATCGCAGCCTCGAATTTCTGCCGCCACTTCACCGCGCCACTCGCGGCGTCGAGCGCCAACAGTTCACCGAAGGTGGTGGTGGCGTAGAGCGTGCCGCCCGAGAGCGCCAGTCCGCCGCCCGAACCGCTGCCCGCGCTTTCGCCGGGCGGGGTCAGCTCCGCCGCCCAGACGGCACCGCCCCCGAGACCGTGGGCGGTCACCTGGGCGTGGCTGTCCATCGTGTAGACGCGGGCACCGTCGGAAACCGGCTCGGCGGTGATCCGGAAGCGGCGTTCGTTGCCGGAACCGGCTTTCGAAGAAAACACCAGCGCCGGCGCCGATGACAAGGCGCCGTGCGGCAGATCATGGGCGGCATTGCCGCCCCGATGGGTCCAACTCGACACCTGGCGCGGCGCGCCGATGTTGGCCGGGCGCACGCTGTTCTCGAAATCGGCGAATTCCGCGGCGGCGCGCTCGGCGGCCGCGGAGGCGGCGTTCGGGTCGGTCTGATCGTAGCCGGGGCTGCGCAGATCTTCGCGCATACCCTCGAAGATCACTTCGGGCTCAGAGCAGCCCGCCACAAACAGCCCCAGGCTCGAGACCAGGACCAGGCTCTTTGTCGATGAGAACCGTTTCACGTGCCTATCCCCCAACCTATCCCCGAAGAAGACTTAACCCGGTCAAACACGGCGCCCCGTTCAGGCGCCGTCTTCGGCGGTCTCGCCGCCGCCCAGCGCCACAATCAACTGTTGCGCTCTTTGGCGCAAGGCCCCGGATGCTTCGTTGTCGTTCAAAAGCGCTTCCAGCCGGGTCACGGCGGAGGCGGTCTCGCCCAGCTCGACCTCGGCGAAAGCGATCTGTTCCTCGGCCAGCACCCGGAAAGGCGCGCCGGGCGCGGTCAGGCCCGTCAGCGCCTCGACCCGTTCGGACGGGCTCATCTGCCCCGGCAGCATGGCGCGTTTCAGCACCGCGAGATCGCGGTAGAGCTGCGGTGCCGTGTCATCGGCGGCGACGGCGGCCAGCCGGTCGGCGGCAGCGGTCATGTCTTCGGGCTGCGCACCCGCTGCAACCAAGCCGAGCACCGCGCCAAGGTCGCCTGTCGCGCCGATCTCGTCCAGCGCCGCGATCTGATCGGCGGTTGTGCCCCGGGTGACGGCGTCCAGGATCGCGTCGCCGGCCGCTTGCGCGGTGGCCCGCTCGCGCACCTTCATCCATTCGTTCACGCTCGCCCCACCCACCAGCAAGATCACGGCGGCGATGCCGATCCAGCCGTATTTCCTGAGGCCTGCATAGAGCTTGTCGCGGCGGACCTCTTCGGTCACCTCGTCGATGAAGCTTTCGTTGTTCGACATGGGGCAAGGGCCTCCGGCTTGATTTGCCCCTTCTTTAGCCCGAAGCCGCCAGAAATGCCAAGGGGCGCTCAAAAACTGGTCCGATCGGCACCAGTCGGCGTAGCATGGACGGGCGCACGGTTTTGAGACCGCGGGAATGCGCTGAGTTGCAAGCGCAACCAGCCGAGGCCACGCCGTCGACCGGGCCTTCACCGGGG
>DQCI01000034.1:424-1075 GCA_003545125.1 Paracoccaceae bacterium | reverse complement strand
GGGCAGCGAGATGGGCAGCGACACCGGCACGCGGCTCGGGGAAGGCGAAACAGGCACGCCCGCATCCACGGCCTCGCTGGCCCCCTCGCTGGCCGGGGCGCGGGCCGGGGCGCGTGCCCGACTTGCCGAGGCCGAGGCCAACCTGCCGACCTCCGGCGCCCGGGTGGCCGAAGCCGAGGCCGCACGCGCCAGAGCGCAGCTCGACCTCGACACTGCCGAAAAACTCGCGGCAGACGGGTACGCGGCGCAGACCCGGGTGCTTTCGGCCCGCGCCGCGCTGGCGACGGCCCGCGCCGCGGTGATCTCGGCCGAGGCCGGGGCAGCGGGCGCCGAGGCGGCAATCGAAAGCGCGCGCGCCGCGGTCGCCGCCACCGAGCGCGACATCGCCACCACCCGGGTGACCGCCCGGTTCGACGGCATGCTCGAAACCGATACCGCCGAGATCGGCAGCCTGATGATGGCCGGCAGCCTCTGCGCCACCATCATCGACCTCGACCCGATCAAGCTGGTGGGCTACGTCGCCGAGGTCGATGTCGACCGGGTCACGCCCGGCGCACCCGTCGGCGCCCGCCTTGCCTCGGGCCGCGAGGTGGTGGGCAAGGTCACCTTCCTGTCGCGTTGCGCCGATCCCCAGACCCGGACCCGGACCCG
>DQCI01000034.1:0-417 GCA_003545125.1 Paracoccaceae bacterium | reverse complement strand
ACCCGGACCTTCCGGGTCGAAGCCGAGCTTGCAAACCCCGATCTTTCGATCCGCGACGGCCAGACCGCCGAGATCGGGATCCAGTCGGCCGGCCACATGGCGCATCTCCTGCCACAATCGAGCCTGACGCTCGACGACGCGAGCAACCTCGGTGTGCGGGTCGCCGACGGCACCGGCAGCGGCGACGTCGCCCGGTTCGTGCCGGTGGACATGCTGCGCGACAGCCCTCAAGGCGTCTGGGTGGCGGGCCTGCCGGACGTGGCCCGGGTGATCACCACCGGGCAGGATCACGTCACCGACGGCACCGCCATTTCGGTCACCCTCGAGGAGCCGGGCGCGTGAACCAGATCGTCGATGTCGCCGCCGCACGGGCCCGCATGGTCATCGCCTTCATCGGCCTGACCATCATCGCAGGGG
>DQCI01000144.1:616-9068 GCA_003545125.1 Paracoccaceae bacterium | reverse complement strand
CGCACCGATCCGGCCGGGCGGGCCGCGATCCCGGTCGATTTCCCTGAGGTCGAGGCCGAAGGCGTGCCGCTCGAAGCGGCGTTCACCATCCGGGTGAAAGAAGGGTCCGGACGGCCGGTGGAACGCGAGCTCACCGTGCCCGTCGCCCCGTCCGGGCCGATGATCGGCATCAAACCCGGCTTCGACGGCGGCCTGCCGGAAGGGTCCGCGGCCGCGTTCCAGCTCATCGCCCTCGCCCCCGATCTCACGCCGGTGCCGATGGACGTGTCCTGGGAGCTCAACCGGGTCACCACCCGCTACCAGTGGTATTCGACCTATGGCAGCTGGAATTGGGAACCGACCGTCTCGCGCGAACGGGTCGCCTCGGGCACCGCGACGCTTGGCGACGACCCCGTGACCGTGAGCGCGCCGACCGATTGGGGCCGCTACGAACTGGTCGTCACCGGCCAGAACACGGGCCAGGACGGTGCATTTGTCTCCAGTTCGGTCGGGTTCTCCGCCGGTTGGTACGCGCCCGCCGATGCGGCCACCACGCCCGACATGCTCGAGGTTTCGCTCGACGCCGAGCGTTACGCGCCCGGTGATACGGCGACACTTCGTTTCGTGCCCCGCACCGCGGGCAAAGCGCTGGTGACCGTGGTCTCCAACCGATTGATCGACATGATTGCGGTCGAGGCTGTCGCGGGCGAAAACACGGTGGATTTGCCGGTGACTGACGACTGGGGTGCGGGGGCCTACGTGACCGCCACCCTGATCCAGCCGCTCGATGGGAAAATGAGCGGGGCCACGGGCCATGATCCGACCCGCGCGCTGGGTCTCGCTCACGCCTCGGTCGATCCCGGAGTGCATGCCCTGACACCCAAGTTCGACGTCGCCGCCGAGGCCGCCCCGCGCGGGCCCATGGAGGTGGTGCTGAACGTCGAGGGCATTGCCGACGGCGAAACCGCCTTTGCCACCATCGCCGCGGTGGATGTGGGCATTCTCAACCTCACCTCCTTCGCGAGCCCCGACCCGTCGGACCATTACTTCGGCCAGCGCCGTCTCGGCATGTCTCTTCGCGACCTGTACGGTCGGCTCATCGACGGGCGCAGCGGCGCGATGGGGCAGATCCGCTCCGGCGGCGACGCGATGGCGAGCATGCGCATGCAGGCCCCGCCGCCGACGGAAGAGCTGATGGCGCAGTTCTCGGGGCCCGTGACAGTCTCTAACGGGCAGGTTAGGGTCACATTCGACCTGCCGGAGTTCAACGGCACCGTCCGCCTCATGGCTGTCGTCTGGTCGAAATCCGGTGTCGGCAATGCAAGCACGGACGTGCTGGTGCGCGACCCGGTGGTCGTCACCGCTTCACTGCCGCGCTTCCTCGCCCCGGGCGATGTGGGGCGGCTCCTGCTCGAAGTGACACACGCAACCGGACCGGCGGGCGAGGTGCGTCTCAGCGCGGGGTCTGAGACCGGGGCCGTCGCCGTCGCCGGGTCGAGCTTCGCCCACAGTTTCGATCTGGGCGCCGGGGAAACGCAAAGGTTCTCGCTGCCGGTCACCGTGGGCGCCGTGGGCGTACATCCCGTAAACGTCGTGCTGGTCACACCGGACGGCACCGAGCTTGCCAAGCGGCTCACCCTTCCCGTGCAACGGCTCGATCCGGAAGTGGCCGAGACCTCGCGCTTCACTCTTGCGGCGGGCGAGAGCTTTTCGCTCACATCCGATCTCTTTGATGGCCTCACCGCCGCCCGCGCGACCGTGACCGCCGGTCCGCTCGCACGGATCGACGCCGCCGGTCTCATCGACCGGCTCGACCGCTACCCCTACGGCTGCACCGAACAGCAGACCTCCCGCGCCCTGCCGCTGCTCTATCTCTCGGGGCTTGCCGAGGCGATGGGGCTGGCCGACCGGGACGATCTGCCGGACCGGATCGGCAAGGCGATCACCGCGGTGCTGGCCAACCAGTCGGCCTCGGGCAGCTTCGGCGTCTGGCGGCCCGCTTCGGGAGATCTCTGGCTCGATTCCTACGCCAGCGATTTCCTCGCCCGGGCGCGCGCGCAAGGCTACCCGGTGCCCGACACCGCCTTCCGCGCCGCGATGGACAATCTGCGCAACCGGGTCAACTACTATCCCGATTTCGAAGTGGGCGGCGAAGACCTCGCCTATGCGCTTTACGTGCTCGCGCGCGAAGGCGGCGCGGCGATGGGCGATCTGCGCTACTACGCCGATGTGAAATCCGCCGATTTCGCCACCCCGCTCGCCTCTGCACAGCTTGGCGCGGCGCTCGCCGCCTACGGCGACCCGACGCGCGCCGATGCGATGTTCACCCGCGCCACGCGCCAGCTCGCCGCTGCCGCCGACGAGGGGCAGCTCTGGCGCGACGACTATGGCACCACCCTGCGCGATACCGCCGCGGTGCTTGCGCTCGCGGTCGAAGCCGGGACCGACACCGTCGACCGCGACGCGTTGTTTGCGCGCCTTGCCGGTGGCCCGGCGCAGCTTTCGACACAGGAAGCCAGCTGGACGCTGCTTGCGGCGCACGCGGTCCTGGGCGAGGCGCCGGGCGCCGGGCTCACGCTCGACGGCACAGCACTCACCGGGCCGCTCGTCGAGGTGCTGAGCGACATCGCGCTCGCCACGCCGAAGGTCATCGCCAATACCGGCGACAATGACACCGACCTTACGGTGACCACCTTCGGGGTGCCGGAGGTTGCGCCGCCGGCTTCGGGCAACGGCTACGCCATCGAACGGCGCTACTTCACCCTGGAAGGTGAGCCCGCCGACCCTTCGGAGGTTATCCACGGCGACCGCCTGGTGACCCTGGTGACGGTCACCCCATGGGAGGCTTCCAAGGGCCGGTTGATGATCACCGATCCGCTGCCGGCGGGCTTCGAGATCGACAACCCGAATCTCTTGAGCGCCGGCGATATCCGCGCGCTCGACTGGTTGCAGGTGACCAATGAAACCGAGACGGTCGAGTTCCGCCAGGACCGCTTCCTGGCCGCGGTGAACTGGTCGTCCGACAAGCCGGTGCGGCTGGCCTACGTGGTGCGCGCGGTGACTCCGGGCCGCTTCCACCACCCCGCCGCCTCGGTCGAGGACATGTACCGCCCGACGTTCCGGGCCGTGGGCGCAGCAGGACAGGTGGCGGTGCTGTCGGAGTAGGCCAGACGCAGGGGCCCAGAAGAAGGAGAAAAGAGTGCGCGCGCGTGGCGTCCTTGCCTTGGCCCTGGCGCTCTACGTGGGCGCGCTGAGCCGCGACCGGGTCGATGCCTGGATCGATACGACATCTCTTCCGCCGCTCGTCGCCGAGACGTCCCGGGAGGTGCTCGACCGCCACGGCGAGCTTCTGCGCGCCTACACCGTGGCCGATGGCCGGTGGCGGCTCGCGGCCGATCCCGACGCGGTCGATCCGCTGTTTGCGGACATGCTGGTCGCCTACGAGGACAAGCGGTTCTATCGGCACCGGGGCGTGGACGCGGTCGCCCTCGCGCGCGCCGCAGTCCAGGCGTTGCGCCACGGCGAGATCGTCTCGGGCGCTTCGACGCTCACCATGCAGGTGGCGCGGCTGATCGAGGATGGCCCGACCGGCTCGCTGTCCGGCAAGGCCCGCCAGATCCGCCTGGCGCTGGCGCTGGAACGCAGGCTTTCCAAGGTGGAGATCCTCGCTCTTTATTTCGACCGCGCGCCCTACGGCGGCAATACCGAGGGCATCCGCGCTGCCTCCCGCGCCTGGTTTGGCAAGCCGCCGCGCCGTCTCGCGGTCGCGGAGGCAGCCCTTCTCGTGGCGCTGCCGCAAAGCCCCGAGACCCGCCGCCCCGACCGCTACGCGGGGGCCGCGCGCAGCGCCCGCGACCGGGTTCTGGACCGGGTTCTGGCCGCGGGCGTGATATCCCCCGAGACCGCCGCGGCGGCCCGACGGGTCGCGGTGCCGACCACGCGCGCGCCGATGCCGACGCTTGCCCCGCATCTTGCCGACCGCCTCGCAGGAGGAGCCCCGGCGCAGGCTGTGCATCTCACCACGCTCGACGCAGGCCTCCAACGCCGGCTGGAAAAGCTGGCCGCCAAAGCGGTGCGCGATCACGGCGGTGGGGCGCTCTCCATCGCCATTGTCGCCGCCAATCACGCGACCGGCGAGATCCTCGCCTCGGTCGGCTCGGCCGGCTATTCGTTGGGCACCCGGCAAGGCTTCGTCGACATGACGCGGGCGTTGCGCTCGCCCGGGTCGACCCTGAAGCCGCTCGTCTATGCGTTGGCCTTCGACGAGGGCCTCGCCCATCCGCAGACCATGATCGACGACAGCCCGATGCGGTTCGGGGCTTATGCGCCCGAGAATTTCGACGGGGCCTTTCGCGGTCCGGTGAGCGTGGAACAGGCGTTGCAGCTCTCGCTCAACATCCCCGTGGTCGCGCTGACCGCAGAGCTCGGTCCCACACGGCTGGTGGCGGCGTTGCGCCGCGCGGGTGTCGATCCGGTGCTGCCCGGAGACGCCCCGCCGGGACTCGCCGTTGCGCTCGGCGGGGTCGGCGTCACGGCGGAAGATCTCACCGCACTCTATGCGGGGCTGGCGGCGGGCGGGGGTGCCGTGCCGCTCACCGCAAGGCAGCGTCCGAGCGGCACGGGCGGGCCACGCGCGCGCATCGTCTCGCCCGAGGCGGCCTGGCAGGTGGGCCATATCCTTGCCGGCATGCCGCCGCCCCCCAACGCGGCGCGCCAGCGTCTGGCCTACAAGACCGGCACCTCCTACGGCCACCGCGACACCTGGGCTGTCGGGTTCGACGCGCGCCATGTCGTCACAATCTGGATGGGGCGTCCCGACGGCACCCCGGTGCCGGGTGCCTTCGGCGCCGACATGGCAGCCCCCGTGCTGTTCGAGGCTTTCGCGCGGCTGAAGCCCCGCGTCGACCCATTGCCGCCGCCGCCGTCCGGAACGCTGGTGCTGTCGAACGCCGCACTGCCGGTGCCGCTGAGGGAATTCCGCCCCCGCGCGGCTGTCTTTGCCGGGGCTGACGCGCCCGAGCTTGCCTTCCCCCCCGACGGTGCCCTGGTCGAGACCCAAGGCGCGCCGCTGGTGGTGAAGATCGCGGGCGGCAAACCGCCGTTCACGGTATTGGCCAACGGCGCGGCCGTCGTCGTCGCCAGCCGGTCGCGGACGCCCGAATTGCCGTTGTCCGAGGGCCATGTCACGTTGTCGGTGATCGACGCGGCGGGCCGATCGGCGCGGGCGGCGGTGGAGCTGCGCTAGGCCGCTTCTCCGCATCGCAAAAAACCCCCGCGCCAAAAGAAAAGCCCCGCGCGCCCAAAAAAGACCCCGCGCCCAAAGAAAAACCCCACGCACAGGGCGCGGGGTCGATCAACACACGAGGGGACGGGGCTTTACGCCTTGTCGCCGTCCTCCTCCTCCTCGTCTTCATCCGTATCGGGCAGGTTGAACAGGCTCTCGGCATCCACCGGCTTTTCGGCGGGCTTGTTGTCATCGTCGCGCCCGAGGGTGAAGGTTTCGAGCCCCTCGATGGCGGTCGGGATCTTCGGCTCCGGCTCGGCGATGAGGCTCTGCTCGGTCGAGAGCAGCTTGCGGCGCTCGTCGTCGGTCATCGCAGCACCTTCGGCTTCGCGCTTCTTCGCGGCCTTCTGCACCGCGGCGTCGAGCTCGGATTGCTTGCACAGCCCCAGCGCGACCGGATCAATCGGCTCCATCGCCTGGATGTTCCAATGCGTGCGTTCGCGGATCGACTGGATCGTCGGCTTGGTGGTGCCGACCAGCTTGGCGATCTGCCCATCGGTCAGTTCGGGGTGGAACTTCACCAGCCACAGGATCGAGTTCGGCCGGTCCTGGCGCTTCGACAGCGGCGTGTAACGCGGACCCCGGCGCTTTTCCTCGCCTACGGCGGCGGCGTTGAACTTGAGCTTGAGCTTGTGGCTCGGACTGGCCTGGGCCTTGTCGATCTCGTCCTGGGTGAGTTGGTTGTTGGCGATCGGGTCGAAGCCCTTCACGCCTTGTGCCACTTCGCCATCGGCAATGCCCTGCACTTCGAGCTCGTGCAGACCGCAGAAATCGGCGACCTGTTTGAAGCTGATCGTCGTGTTGTCCACCAGCCAGACGGCGGTAGCCTTGGCCATGATCGGTTTGTCCATCGGGACCTCCTGTCGATACGCCGGTACCATACCCCGGGACCGGGGCGGCCTGTCGGAGCCTGGGTTACCGTTGTGGGGAAACTTGGGCGCTATATAGTGCGCGCGTCCCGGTTAGGAAAGTGAAAATGCGTCTTCTGGTTGCTGTCCTCCTGTTTCTCGCCCCCCCGCTCGCCACTCTCGCCGAGGGCGAACGGGCCGGGGATTTCGACTATTACGTGCTGGCGCTGAGCTGGTCGCCGAACTGGTGCGCGCTGGAGGGCGATGCGCGCGATGCCGCGCAATGCGAGGAGGACTTCGGCTGGGTCGTCCACGGGCTCTGGCCGCAATATGAGGACGGTTGGCCGAGCTATTGCCCGACCTCCGCCCGCGCGCCCTCGCGAGGGGTGACCGGAGCCCAGGCCGATCTGTTCGGCGCCGGGGGGGCTGCCTGGTACCAGTGGAAGAAGCACGGGGTCTGCTCCGGGCTCGCGGCAGAGGATTACTACCGGTTGGCGCGCGAGGCCTGGGCCCGGGTGAACCGCCCGGAGGTGCTGCGCAAGCTCGACAAACCGGTCAAGCTCCCCGCTTCGGTGATCGAAGAGGCCTTCCTCCAGGCGAACCCGGACTGGCATGCCGATACCGTCACCATCACCTGCCGCGATGGCCATATCCAGGAAGCGCGCATCTGTTTCACCCGCGATATGGAGCCGCGCGACTGCGGCGATGACGTGGTGCGCGACTGTACGATGGACAATGCCCGGCTCGAGCCAATTCGCTAGCCGGCGGCGCGCCTGACAGAAATCAAGGCGACTGACCGGTTCGCAGCCTACCGTCGGCCAGGTTTCCCGAGGATTGCCATGCGCCCTGCGTTTTTTTCTGCACCCGNNTCTTGCCCTCGCTCTTGCCCTGTGCCTCGCCGCCTTGCCGGGCTGGGCCGGTGGCCTCATCTGCCCGGCGGGCTGGGAGGTCGATGCGAGCACGTGCGATCCGGCCAAATGTGTCGCGCCGATGGGTGGCGGGCTGATGCAGGTTGACCGCTTTGCCAGCGTGGATGGCATGTCGCTTACGCAGGCTTTCGACAGTATCGCAAAGGCGGTGGGCGCCGACGGCACGCCGCTACATAGCCTTGAAAACGAAGAAGCGGTCGAGGTTGGCGGGCTATCGGGGCTGCGGCGTGACTTCACCGGCTCCGCGCGCGGCATGGATCTTCACATCGTCCTGGTGCTGGTGCGCCACGACGGCAAAGACATCCTCCTGCGCGCCGTCTGGACCCTCGACCACGACGCGCTGTTTTCGCTGCTGGTCGCCCCGTCGATCGAAGGCTGGGACCCGCGGGTCACGGACTAAAGCGGTTCGCGACAAAACCTGACTCACTGACTTGTCGCGAGACGCTTGAAACCCAATGATGTTGTGGGCGTTTCGAGATCACCATGTGTCTCAAGTTGATCCCGAAACGCTTTGGCTACGTCAACCCGGTCTATCGGGGCGCCGGCCAATCCGGGTTCGCCGGGCGAGGATTGAGTTACCGCTAACGCGAATAAAAACAGGAACTTGNNCCCCTGTCCGAGTTCGCCCACCTGCGCTCGCTCCCCGACAGCAAGCCCAATGATCGCTCAATCGTCCCACTTGGGGCACCACGGCCCGTCGACCAGCCGCATCCCCCTGTCGAGCGCGGCCACCCGCTTCAGTTCGGTCTCGGTGAGCGCCAGTTCCTGCGCGGCGAAGTTCTCCGCGATCCGTGCCCGGCTGCCCGCCGATGGGAGCACCACGTAGCCCTCGGCCATCAGCCAGGCCAGCGCGACCTGCGCCGGCGTCGCCCCGTGTACCGCGCCGATCTCTGTCAGCACCGGATCGTCCGCCACCCGGCCCCGGGCGAGCGGTGAATAGGCGGTGAGGGGGATGCCCTGCGCCCGGCAATGATCGACGATCGTCCGGTTGGCGAGAAACGGATGCAACTCGATCTGGTTGGTGAAGATCGGCCTGTCGCCCAGCAATTCGCGTGCCCGGTCGATGTAGGGCACGGTGAAGTTCGACACCCCGAGATGACGGGTAAGCCCCGCCTCCCAGACCTCGACGAATTGCGCCATATAATCTTCGATCGCGTATTCATCGCCGATAGACGGGTAATGCAGGAGCAGAAGATCCACCCGGTCGAGCCGGAGCTTCTCGAGTGAGGCTTCAACATGCGGCCGTACCTGTCCCGGCCCGAAGCTTTCGGGCGCGACCTTGGTGGTGACCCAGATCTCGTCGCGCGGCACCCCGCTCTCGGCGAGCGCGGTGCCGACGAAGTCCTCGTTGTTGTAGCCCTCGGCGGTGTCGATATGGCGGTAGCCGATGTCGAGCGCGTCCATCACGCCGC
>DQCI01000144.1:0-545 GCA_003545125.1 Paracoccaceae bacterium | reverse complement strand
GCGCGACTCAGCCACCAAGCGCGGTGGCCCAGACGCCGATGTAGTACGGCCAGATGATAACCGCGATCAGCCCTTTCCAGAAGCCGAGCTTGAGGAGACCGAGCGTAAACAGCCAGCCAGCGAACCAGAGCACGCCACATTGGCCCTGAACTTTGATGGTGTGGTCTTTCTTCATCGAACTGCTCCCCTTTCCGACTCAGAATATGGGCAATTGGGCCCGGTGATTCATCCCGGTGCGGCGAGAAGTCCGGCGACCATCATCGCCAACCCGGCGTGGCCGATCGTCCAGACCAGCGACCGCAGCGGCGCCCAGCCGGACGCATAGGCCGCGACATAGGCCAGACGGGCAAAGAAGAACACGGCCGCACCGGTCAAGGCCCAACCGCTGGCCGTGCCGGTGGCCACCGTCAACACGCCGAGGGGAAGGAAAACGACGAGGGCTTCGCACATGTTCGTGAGCGCCCGGTCCATTCGCGAAGACATCACCGTCGGCGGTGGCACCGCGTCGCGGTTGCCGCGGATAAAGGCCATTTGCGCCGCATCCC
>DQCI01000152.1:1542-5451 GCA_003545125.1 Paracoccaceae bacterium | reverse complement strand
TGATCGTGACCCCCGCGCCCTCGTCGTAGATGGTGAAGAACTGCCCTGCCGAAAGCCCGGCCGCCGCCAGCGCGCGCTGCCAGGCGCCGGTGATGTCTTCGGGGTTGTCCTCCGCGGCGGCGGTGTCGATCTGGTTGAGAACATAGAGGAATTTCGACGCGTCGGTACGTACCGCGGTGCGCGAGACGAGATGGTCGAGCGTGTCCTGCATCGCCCCCGGCTCGGGGTGGCGGGCGTCGAAGAACACCAGCACCAGGTCGCTGAGATCGATGATGTGATCGGTGATCCGGAGCGTCGAGCGGCGCTGGTCGTCGGCATCGAAACCGGGGCTGTCGATGATGATCTTGTTCTCGATCGCCGGGGTCTGGGTGGTACGCAGCTGCAGATAGCTCTCGATATGCTTGCCCTCGCCCTGCGCCACCTTCTCGATCTCCGACGAGATCCGGTAAAACGGGAAGCGCGGGTCGGCGTCGAGGGCAGTGCCCGGCAAGGTGCGGTTGCCCGCCTGGTCGGCGGAGCGGTGGCAGATCACGGTGAACTTGTCGTCGACCGCCTGGTTGCCGGTGTCCTGAACCTTCTCGCCCACGAAGGAGTTGATGAAGGTCGACTTGCCGGAGGAGAACGTGCCCAGAACGGCGATCAGCGGCCACCAGGAGATCCGCGTGGCGAGCGATGTCTGCGCGTCGAGCAGTCCCATGCCGCGCAGGATCTTGTCGGCCTTGTAGTAGGTCGGCAAGACGTCGAGCAGGACCGGGTTCTCGGCCTTGAGGTGCGATTCAAGGCGCTTGAGACGGGTGGTGAGTGACTGGTTCATGACAAATCCCTAGCGCTCCTGCAGCCGGGCGGCAAGCTCGGCCGCCTTGTCGGGCGCGATCGATTGCAGGAACGGGAGAAACGACATCACCCGGGCGCTTTCGCCGCGGGCGATCAGCAGGAGACCGGCGCGGTGCCAGGCCTCGGCGGCGGCGGGGTAGTCGCGCAGCGCGAAGGCGAGATTGCCCAGTTCGCCGGCGACGTCCGGGTTGTCGGGATGGGCCTCGGCGAGCGCGGTCATCCCGGCACGCGCGCCTTCGATGTCGCCCGACCAATAGGCCGCCCGCGCGGCGCTGATCGCCTCGGCGAGCGCGGCGGGGTCGTCGTCTGCGCCAGGGGCCGGAGCGGGCTGTTCCGGCGTCGACGCCGTGAGCGCAGCGGGGGCCGCAGGGGCCGCGGGCGCGTCCGGTGCCTCGGTCTCTGCTGCCTCACCGGAGCCCTGCGGCACGGCCAGCGGTGAGGGCTCAGCGGGGGGCGCGGCGGCGACAGGTGTGCCCAGAGGCGCGGGCGAGCCTGGCTCGGCCGGTTGCGCCGCGGCGCTCGCTGTCGCTTCGGATGCGGGCCTGTCCCCCTGCCCTTCGGAACCCGCGGTATCGGCCGCGCCGTTTTCCGGGGTGTCTGCCGGGGCCAGTTGCATCGGCGCGCTTTGCGGCGCGATCCCCGGTTCGGGTGTCACTTGGGGCGCGGGCGCCGTGGCCGCGTTGACATCCGTCGTCGCCGAGGACGCCTCAAGCTGCGACGGCTCCGGGAACACCGGTTCCGGACCCGCCTGGCTTGAGCCATCCTGCGCGGAAGTATTCGTGTCGGTCGGCGCTGGCGCGAAGGTGGGAAACTCGGCCAGAGGCGCCGGCGGTTCCGCCGGAGCGGGCGCGGCGGCGGTCTCGCGGTCCCGCATCCCGGGTAGCAGCGGCGCCAGCTTGTCGCGGTTGAACACCGCCACCACGCCGGCCACCAACAAAAAATAGATCAATACCAGTCGCAGGATCGGCAGGATCATCACTCGGTCTCCTTCAGGGGGGCACGCGGTCTCGTGGGTCCTCGGGTCAGGTGGATCGTGCAGCCTATCCGAACAGCGCGGTGGCCAGGGCATCGAGTTCCGCCGCCGCCTTGCCACCAGGTTCCAGCTCGAAGGCCGCCAGCCCTTCGGAGAACGACCGGCGGAAAGCCATGCGCTGCACCAGTTTCTGCGGCAGCGCGGTCACACCGGGCAACATGCCGAGTGCTGCCAGCGTCTCTCCGGTCTCCCGGCTCAGCGGGTGCGGGTCGGCACGGTTGACGAAGGCGTGGATCTCGAGCGCATGGCCCGCGCCGCGTTCCTCGGCGACGATTTCCAGAAAGCGCTGGGTGGCCCAGATATCGGCCTGCGAGGGCGACACCGGCAGCACCACCCTGTCGACCCGGTTGATCGCCCGGCGCATCGCCGCCATGTCGGAAAGGCCGACGTCGATCATCAGTTCGCCCGCGACCGATTTCGGCAGCCTGGTGACCACCTTCAGCCCCGGCTCATAGCCGATCTCGTCGCGGATCTCCACGGTGTCGACGATCGTGCGCTGCGGGTCGAGATCGGCCACGGTGACGTCGCGCGCGTTGACGGCCAGCCAGACCGCGAGGTTGAACACCACCGTGCTCTTTCCGGTGCCGCCCTTGAAATTGGCAACAAGCGTTTCCATTCTCGCCCCCTTCGCGGCTTCTCAGGCCCGTCTTGTCAGGCCCGTTTTGTCAGGCCGGTCTCTTCAGGCCCGTCTTGTCAGGCCGGTCGCTTCAGGCCCGTTTCCGCCCGCCCGCCTCCGCCCGCCCGTCTCAGTTCGCCGACGGCGGCATCGGCACGCCGGCGCCGCTGCCCGGCCCCGGCGGTTGCGGCGCGGTGTTCTCACTCCAGCCGGTCGGCACGGAGAAGGCCGCCGGATCGACCGCCCCCACAACGATGTTGCGCAACGAGCGAACCTCGCCCGTGGGCAGTTCCTCGCGCAGTTCGACCCGAAGCTCGGGATCGTAGTACCAGGCGCCCGACAACGGGCCCTGGCCGGGCACGTTGACCGTGATGACCCAATGCTCGACGCTGCGGCCCTCGATCTGCACCATCGCCTGGAACACCAGCGCCATCACCGTGCCATCGGAGTATTCCTGGCGCAGGGCCCGGTGGCGGGCCCCGTCCCACAGGATGCGGCTGACCTGGGCGGGATCATTGGGCTGGCCGATCTCCCAGAGCTCGGCGGTGATGCCGGAGGTCACCTCGTTGCCGAGGAAACGGCAGGTCATGGCGGTGACATTCGGGTCGCAGGGGGCCTCGTAGGCGGCGGCGCCGGCCTGCGGGTCGGGCTCGCCCTGTACCGTGAAATAGCTGCGCGACGCGGGGTCGAGCACGTACATCCGACCCTCCGCGCGGCGGATGATCTGCACGACGGCGCGGCCGCTTTCGGTGAACTCGAGCCGCATGTCGGGACCCGATTTGACCACACGCCCGGTGCTCTCGGTGCCCTCCGGCGTCCGGTAGACGGCGTCGGCGGCATAGGCGGGAATGGAATTCTGTGCCGCGACGGGCGCGGCGGACAGCGCGGCGACAACGAAGGCTAGCGCAAAACCCGTCAATATGCCGGCCGCAGGTGTCGGCGCCGGCTTCAACGGGCGGACAGGGCCGCGGCGGAGGGGGTCAAAAAGCTGGAACAGTCGCATCTGAACCTCCTTCATCATCGGGCGCGTGGACTGCCCCCGGGGTGTCCCCGGGGGCAGGCCGACCTTTCAGACGGTCGCCTTATTCGGCGGCCGGCGCCTCTTCGGCAGCCGCCGGGGCTTCCGGCGCGGCCGGCGCGGCACCGGGGGCACCGGGGGCGGCCGGCATCTGGCCTTGCGGCATCATGCCGGGCTGCATCGGGTAGCCATAGGGGTTGTAGCCGTAGGGCTGCTGGTAGCCGTAGCCGTAGCCCTGGCCTTGGCCCTGGCCTTGACCGCGACCGCGGGCCGAGCTGGAGCCGGAGAAGCCGAAGTCAAAGTCGCCGTTGCCGTCGCCGAAGCCGTCGAACGGGCCCCAGTCGTTGCCCCAGCCGCCGTTGTTGCCCCAGGGCATCCAGTTGTTGCCGCCCCAGCCGTTGTTCCCCC
>DQCI01000152.1:618-1426 GCA_003545125.1 Paracoccaceae bacterium | reverse complement strand
CCGGGGGCGCCGTAGCCGGGGGCGTAGCCGCCATAGCCGGGTCCGCCCCACTGGGCTTCGGCGGCGGTGGCGAGGCCGGCGGTCAGGCCGGCAGCGAGGGCGATCTTCGTCAGTTGCTTGCGCATGTTGTAGTACTCCCAAGTTTTGTCACGTCCCATCCTCCGTGGGCGAGAACACCGGGACACGTGTCCTCCCCTTATACCCCGCCCGAAAGCGCGGCCTACACTCCACCTCCCGGGGGTCACATGAACCCGAACGGTGAGTATCCTGTTGTCGGCCAACCGGTCCCGAAACCGCTCGGCCAGCCTGTTCCAAATCCGCCCGGAATGCCGGTGCCGAAGCTCCCCGGCGATGTGCCGGTGCCGGTGCCGAGCCCGCCGGGCCAGCCGGTCGCGCCGCCATATGGCCAGCCGGTCGCACCGCCGTAGGGCACGCCCGTGCCGCCGCCGTAAGGCAGGCCCATCGCGCCGCCATAGGGCAGACCCATCGCACCGCCGTAAGGCAAGCCGGTCGCACCGCCGTAAGGCAGGCCCGCTGCGCCATAGGGGACGCCCGCGCCGGCGCCGTAAGGCCAGGTTGTGCCGTAGCCCCCGTAGGGCTGGTTTCCGTAGCCACCCAGCGGCAAAGCGCCCGGCATCATCGGGGTTATCGGCAGCACGCCGATCGTGCCTGCCGTCGTCGGCACCGCGTAGGGCACGAAGGTGCCGGGCCCCGGCGACACCGCCACTGGGCCCGCTTGCGGGGCGACGCCGGTGGCGGCCTGCGCGGGCGCTTGCGCGGCGCCTTGTTGCATGGGCGCAGCCTGCAT
>DQCI01000152.1:0-563 GCA_003545125.1 Paracoccaceae bacterium | reverse complement strand
CGCGATCTCGGACGGCCGTGCGGTCGCGTAGGGCGCGGCCGGGGCATAGGGCGCCTGGGGCGCATAGGCGAAGGCCGCGGGGGCCTGAACCGGCGGTTGCGCCGTCTGCGCCGGTGCGTAGCTCGGTGCCGTGTCGGCCGAGGAGAACGGCGACGCGGGCATCGCGCCCGCTGTCGGCGCGTAGGCGCCAGTGGCTGCCATCGGCGCGAAAAGCCCGGCCGCGCCCGGCGAGACAAGCCGACCCGGGACGACAGGCGGCGCAGGACGCCCACCGCCGGACAGTTCGGCGTCGAGCCCGGCAGGGGCATAGCGGCTGTCGCGGGCACTGGCCGGACCGCCCGGGTAGCGCGCATCGGGCTGGGCGCCTTCGCCGGGATAGCGCGCCGTCGGCGCAACGCTGGGCGGCGTCCACGGGTTGGCGATCTGGGCCTGGGCCAGTCCCATGCCGGCCCCGGTGAGGACCGCGCCGAGCAGGAGCGCGCGGGCGGGTCGCCCGGACAGCGCAAGGCCGCGTATGAGGACCGGTGCCGTCACTGCCCAGCTCCCGTCGCCGGTGCCGCCCA
>DQCI01000292.1 GCA_003545125.1 Paracoccaceae bacterium | reverse complement strand
CCCGGGTGGCATCCTGATCGCGGGATGCCGCCGAAAGATCCAGGCTGGTCGTGCGCCGGGTTGCCCGGCCCCGCCGACCTTCAGGCCAGACGCGCCAGGGCCGCGGCGAACTGGGCGGCAGCCGCGACACCGTCGATGAGCGGTACGCCGGTTCGCGTGATAAGATCTTCGCGCAGACCCGCCATGCCAGCGCAGCCAAGAAGAACCGCGCTCGCCCCCTCGGCCGCCGCGGCGCGAACCTCGTCGGCGAGCCGCGCGCGGGTCGCCTCGCTGCCTTCTTCGACCACCAGCACCGGAAGGCCGCTCGCACGCACCGACGTGCAGGCCGTGTCGAAACCGTGAGCCGCAATATTGCCCTCGATCACCGGCACCGATGCATCGAGCGTGGTGACGACCGAGAACCGGTGCCCGAGCAGTTGCGCCGCAACGAAGGCCGATTGGCCGATGCCAATCACCGGGCAATGGGCTGCCGCACGGACCTCGGCGAGGCCGGTATCGTCAAAACAGGCGATGACGATAGCGTCGGCGCTTTCGTCACGAGCCTTCGGTAACAGCGCCAGCAAACCGGGCACCGCGGCCGCGCCGTCGTCCGCCCCCTCGATAGCCGGCGGCCCGTCGTGATTGGTCCAGCCGAAAACTTCCACATCCGGGTTGGCGGCCTCAGCAATCGCGACAATGCTCTCGGTCATCGCGCCTGTCGAGTTCGGGTTGAGAAACAGGATCCGCATCACACTCCCTTGCCGGCGTCCGAGCCGAACCGCGTACGACGTTTTCCGAGGATCCAAACCGTCCCCAAGAAGCCCGCGATGACGAGGAAGGAGAATACCGTGGTCAGAGTCCCGAGGGCGTAGATGACCGGCGTGGTGACATTCGTCGTCATCCCGAAGATCTCCAGCGGCAGGGTGTTATAGCTCCCCGCCGTCAGGAGCGTGCGGGCGAACTCGTCGTAGCTGAGGGTGAAACCGAACAGCGCCACGCCAATGAGGGATGGCGCAATGATCGGCAGCACCACGTGGACGATGGTCTGCCAGGGCGTTGCGCCGAGGTCGCGCGCGGCCTCCTCGAAGGATTTGTCGAACCGGTTGAAGACGGCGAACATGATCAGCAGGCCGAACGGCAGCGTCCAGGTGAGTTGGGCGCCGAAGCCGGACGTGGCCCAGTGGATCTTGAACCCGAGTTGGTTGAAGATCAGCCCGACGCCGAGCGATATCAGGATCGACGGGATCACCAGCGAGGTGATCGCGAGGTAGAACAGCACGCCGGAGCCGGCAAAGCGCTTGCGAAAGGCGAGCCCCGCCATCACCGAGACGACCACGGTGGTGACCATCACCATGAGGCCGAGCGCAAAGGAGCGGCGGAACGCCCCCCAGATATCGCCCACCGCCTGTTCGCGGAACAGATCGGCAAACCAATAGGTCGAGACCCCGTTCATCGGGAAGGTGAGCCCGCCCCGGGGCCCCTGGAACGACAGCACCGCGATGGTCAGCGTCGGCCCGTAGAGAAACAGCACGAAGAGCGCAAAGAAGGCGGCGAGGAAATAAAAGCTCCGGGGGCGCGGTTCCATCTCAGAGCTCCTTTCGGATGTTGACGAAGCGCAAAAGGATACCGATCACCATCAGCACGGTGACCAGCAGCACCACCGCCGTTGCCGCCGCCGAGGGGTATTGCAGCAGCGCGATATCGTTCGAAATCAGCCGGCCGACGTTGGCGCGCTGGCTCCCCGACATGAACCGCACGGTGATGAAATCGCCCATCACCAGGGTGACGACAAAGATCGTCCCGATCATGATCCCGGGCTTGGTGAGCGGCAGGATGACGTGGACCAACGTCTGGTATCCACTGGCGCCCGCGTCGCGCGCGGCCTCCAGGAGCGACCGGTCGATCCGCATCATCGTGTTGAAGATCGGCACGACCATGAACAGCGTGTAGAGGTGGACAAAGGCGAGGATGACCGAGAAATCGGAATAGAGCAGCCATTCGAGCGGCTGGTCGATCACGCCCCAGTCGATCAACGTCTTGTTGGCGATGCCGTTGCGGCCCAGGAACGGGATCCAGGAAATCATCCGGATGATGTTCGAAGTCCAGAAAGGGATCGTGCAGACCAGAAACAGCGCCACCTGCAGGGTCTGGCTGCGGACGTGGAAGGCCAGGAAAAAGGCCACGGGAAAACCGATTGAAAGGGTCAAGGCCCAGGTGATCGCGGCGTATTTGAAGGTCGCAAAAAACACCTTCCAGGTCACGGCCGAGGAAAACAGGTACCGATAATTTTCGAACTGGAAGGCCGGGTAGATCGAGAACTCAGTCGACCCCCAGAACGAGACCATCCCGATCATCGCAACGGGCGCGACGAGAAACCCCGCGAGAACAAACGCGAGCGGCAGGGCCTGCAACCATCC
Source organism: Paracoccaceae bacterium (assembly GCA_003545125.1). Taxonomy (GTDB): domain Bacteria; phylum Pseudomonadota; class Alphaproteobacteria; order Rhodobacterales; family Rhodobacteraceae; genus Sinisalibacter. The sequence continues at coordinate 4,633 of DQCI01000292.1, read as the reverse complement.
GATCAGGTTTCGCGTCATCTCGGCCTCATTTTCCGGGTGGGGGGCATCGAACGGCGCGGGCGAAAGGGGAACCTGCCGCCCGCGCCGAACCGCATTACGCTGCGATGAACTCGTTCCACTTGCGAACCATGTACTGGTTCTCGTCCATCACCGCGTTCCAGCAGGCGACCGCGCCCATGCGGTCGTAGAACGACCCACCGTCGCGGGTCTCGCCTGCCGCGGCGAGCACGTCGCCGAACGGGTTGGTGATGTCACCGGTCGCGGGTCTGCCCTCGAACCAGTAGCCCCACTCGTCTTCGCTCATGAAGTCCTTTGAGGTCTCCGGCACCGCCGAGTAATAGCCCTGGCGCATCAGGAAGCCGCCGACCCAGCCCGACAGATACCAGTTGATGTATTCGTAGGCCGCATCCAGCGCCATTCCCGACAGCGAGGACGACAGGCCAATGCCGCCGCCCCAGGAGCGGTAGCCCTCTTCCAGCGGCTGGTAGACACAAGGAATCCCGCGCGATTTCACCGCCGTGATCGCCGGCGACCACATCGACTGGATCACCACCTCGCCGGAGGTCATCAGGTTGACGCTCTCGTCGAAGGTCTTCCAGAAGGCGCGGAACTGGCCGGCCTTCTTGGCCTCGGTGAAGATACCGATGGTGAGGTCGATCTCTTCCTTCGTCATGTTGCCTTTGTCGGGGTATTTGTACTCCCCCATGGATTCCACGACCATCGCCATGTCCATGATCCCGATCGATGAGATGTCGAGGATCGAGGCCTTGCCCTTGAACTCGGGGTTCAGCAGCTCCGACCAGTTGCTGATCGGCCGCCCGATGAGGTCGGGGCGGATGCCGAGGGTGTCGGCGTTGTAGATCGTCGGAATGAGCGTCATGTAGCCGGTTTCTTCCGCCGCGAAGGTGGTCGAGCCGGGGCCCTCGACGAAACCGACCGTATGCGGCGCGGTGCCTTGCGCGATTTCGCTCTCGGGCGTCAGCTTGCCGGAGCGGAAGATGCCGACGATCTTGTCGTAATTCTCAATCTTCGAGGTTTCCATCGCTTGCAAGTTGCCGGTCGGCCAAACCTTCTTGGCGATCCAGTATTCGATGTCGGCGATGTCGAAACTGTCGGGCTGGGTGGCGGCGCGTTGGGTCACGGCGTCCGAGTCGAGCGCGGTCATCTCGAGGCTGAACCCAAGGTCTTCCTTCACCTTCGTCGCCACCTCGTTGAGGTTCGACACCCCGGTGCCGAACTGGCGCAGGGTGATGTCCTTGATCTCCTGCGCCCAGATCATCGGCGCGGGGAAAGCTGTGGCCGCGGCGGCGGCGGTGCCGGTCTTGAGGAAACCCCGGCGGCTGTATCTCATCTTGCTCATGGCTGTTTGTCCCTATGTTGGAGGAGGATCAGGCTTGGAGGCGGTGCAACCGCCCCTCGTCCCAGGCGAGCTTCACCGCATCGCCCGGGGATTTCGGTGCATTGAAAAACTGCTCTTCGGGAACCAGCGCGAGCACATCCTCGCCGGTTTCCGTGGTCGCCGTGACCGAGACGACAGCCCCTTGGTATTCAACCGTGGTGACGGTCGCGGCGAGGCCCTTGCCATCGATCTTCACGTCGTCTGCCCGCAGGGCGACCTTGCCGCCGCCTTGCGTGATCACGTTGTGCCCGCCCATGAACCGCGCGACGAATTCGGTCCGCGGATGGTTGAAGACCTCGCGCGCCGGGCCGGCCTGCTCGATCACGGCGTTGTTCATCACCACGACTTCGTCGGCCAGCGCCAGCGCTTCGTCCTGGCCGTGGGTGACATGCAGAAAGGTTATGCCAAGCTCGCGCTGGAGCCGTTTCAGCTCGGCGCGCATCCGGATCCTGAGAAACGGGTCGAGCGCCGACAGAGGCTCGTCGAGCAGCAGCACCTTGGGCTCGGTGACCAGCGCGCGCGCCAGCGCCACCCGTTGCTGCTGGCCGCCCGAAAGCTGCGCCGGCAACCGGTCGGCGTAGTCGGTCATGTGCACAAGCTCGAGAAGCGCGTTCGCCTTCGCATGCCGCGCGGGTTTGTCGATCCCCTTCATCCGCAGCGAAAAGGCAACGTTGTCACGCACGTTCAGATGCGGAAACAGCGCGTAGCTCTGAAACATCATCGCGGTGCCGCGCTTCGCCGGTGCACGCCGCGAGACGTCGATACCATCAAGCACGATCTGTCCGTCGCTGACGTTCTCATGACCCGCGATCATCCTCAGCGTGGTCGACTTGCCGCAGCCGGAGGGCCCCAGCAGGCAAACATAGCTGCCCGGGGTGAACACATGGCTCACATCGCGCACCGCAACCGTCTCGCCGTAGCGCTTGGTCACATGAACAAGTTCGAGGTCGTGTCCGGTCCGCATATATCCGTTCCCTGTTGCACCGAGCTTGTGAACAGGCGGTTTGATTCCGGAAGGACGAGCCGGTCTGTCATCGGTCGAAAACCGTCGGTGGTGAAATAACGGGCGCAGAAGAGGTTTGTGTGCACATTTTTGTCGACAAGATTGTATACAGTATCTCGTGCGAATCTGCCGCCTTGCGGTCATGGCGCGATTGCGACAGCGTCAGCCCACGGAGCAAACAAATGGACAAGGTCTACATCGCACGGGCGGAACCACAGGGTGCGGCGCGTGAGATCGCCGACGCGTTGGCGTTGGCGATCCACGAGCATCGTCTCGCGCCGGGCACCAAGCTCGGCGAAGACGATCTTGCGGAGATCTACGGGGTCAGCCGGACGGTGGTGCGCGCGGCGCTGCAACGGCTCGCGCATGACCGGCTGGTCGATCTGAAGCGCAACCGCGGCGCCTTTGTCGCCCAGCCCTCGGTGCGCGAGGCCCGCGAGGTGTTCGAGGCCCGCGCGCTGGTCGAGCCGCGCACCGCACACTCGGCCGCCGACCGCGCCACCCCGGCCGACATCGCGGCCTTGCAGCAGCATATCGATGCCGAACATGCGGCCACCAGCGAGGGCAACGCCGGGCGCGCGCTCTATCTGTCGGGTCTCTTCCACCTTGAAATCGCCCGGATCGCCGATCAATCGACGATCGAGGCGTTCCTCTCACAACTTGTCGCCCGCTCTTCGCTGATCATCGTGCTCTACTGGCAGCGGCGAAACGCGCTGTGCGAAAGCCATGCCCACCATGCTTTGCTCGACGCTTTCGCTGAAGCCGACGGCGACCGGGCAGAGGTGCTGATGAAACACCATCTCGTCGATCTGCTGACCTCGCTGGATCTACGGAACGCGCCGCAACCTGCCGGCTCGCTCAAGGAAGCGCTTGGCCGATGATACGTCGGGCGCAAAAACCCGAAACCGGCCTGATTCTCGACTGGGCCGCCGCGGAGGGCTGGAACCCGGGTCTCGACGATGCCGACGCGTTCTTTTCGGCAGACCCGAACGGGTTTTTCGTCGCCGTCCGCGAGGGCGCACCCGTTGCGGCCATTTCCGTGGTCAACCACAACGATGAATTCGCTTTCCTCGGCCTTTATCTCTGCCTGCCGGACTGGCGTGGAAAGAGCATCGGCTACGCCCTCTGGAAGCATGCGCTCGCGCACGCGGGCGCACGGACGGTCGGTCTTGACGGCGTTGCCGCGCAGCAGGGCAACTATGCAAAGTCTGGGTTTGCCCACGCCGGTGCAACGCTGCGGTTTCTGGGGCCACTCGCATCACACCCCACCCGCGGCATTCGCCTCGCGCAGCCCGAAGACCTTGCCGGGATCCGCGCATTGGATCTGGCTGCGACCGGCGTCGGGCGTCCACGTTTCCTCGAGGCCTGGACAACACAAACACTGACACGGCACACCCTAGTGCTCGACGGGGCGGCCGGTCCCGCCGGGTTCGCAACCATCCGCCGCTGCCGCGAGGGCGTCAAGATCGGCCCGATTGTCGCGCCGGACGCCGCAAGCGGTATGAGACTCGCCCGCGCCGCACTCGACGTGTTGCCGTCGGAACTTGCGATCATCGATGTCCCGGATCAGAACACCGCCTTGATCGCGGCACTCGAAAAGGCGGGGTTTCAAACAACCTTCGCAACCGCCCGCATGTTCCGCGGCCCCGCCCCGCACGCCGGATCGCCGCTCCAGGCGATCGCAACGATGGAACTCGGGTAGCCGCCTGTCAGGGTCAATGCCACCCTCCCGACAGCCGGATCAGTCGTCCCGCCAAATTCAATCTACGCTTCGAAATTGGCGCTCCTCCCCCTTGGGTCCCTTTCGGGGCCAATGTGTCTTGCGCAGTCGCCGCAGCCCGATATCTGGGTGTTTTTTGAAATTCGAAAACACGAGTTTAGTTTAGAAACTTCGACCTTAAGTCATTGATTTTCCACAACCCGAGGCTCAACGAAGCGATTTCCGCTTCTCGGGCACCTTCGACCTGTGGACGAAAACGAAGCCGCGCCGCGCGTTCCCCGCAACAAAATCCATACCGCATTGAAGATGAGAACATTCTGTGATTCTCTTGAGGGAACAAAACAGGATCGAGGCTGGGGGCGATGGGACGTCTGATCACGGAACTTGAGCAAGAGGCCAGCATTGCCGTCGGGCTGGTCCGGTTGCCCTCCCTGGCCCACTACGAGCGCAACGCGCGGACGCATCCGCTGGACCAGATCGAAGAGATCAAGGCCTCGATCCGGGCCTTTGG
>DQCI01000339.1:1666-2540 GCA_003545125.1 Paracoccaceae bacterium | reverse complement strand
CGCCGCCGCTGCTGCTGGCGTGGCGATGGTCCGATCGGGGCTGCAAACGGTCGACGCCCAAGCCAAACTGGCGCAATCGCTCAGCACCACCGTCGCCTCGATCCAGACACTGGAGCGGGCGGGTGAACTCGCGGGCGTCTCCATCTCCGGCATCGAGCAGGCAACCAAGGATCTGACGCGACGGCTCAGCCAGGCCGCCGCCGGAACCGGCCCAGCCGCTGATGCGCTGGAGCGGCTGGGGCTCTCGGCCACCGACCTGATCGCGCTGCCGCTGGACCAGCGTGTCGGCGCGATCAATGCGGCCATTGAGAGCTTCGTGCCCGCCGCTGAACGCGCGGCCGTCGCCGGACAGCTCTTCGGCGAGGAAGGCTCCATCGCCATGTCGCGCATCGATACCGCAACACTGCGCCAGGCGACCGAGGATGTTCTCGCCTTCGGAGTCGTGGTTTCGGAGCAGGATGCCGACCAGATCGAGAGGACGAACGATGCGATCTCGCGCCTTGGGCTGATCTGGCGCGGGCTCTCGAACCAGCTGGCGGTCGCTGCCGCGCCTGCGCTGGAAGGCGTCGCTGACGCCATGGCCGCTGTGGCCAGTCGCACCGGGCCGCTCGGGATCGCCATTCGTGGCCTCTTTGACAACATCGGCCGCCTCACCACCTATGCCGTCACCTTAGCGACTTTCCTCGCCGGGCGCTGGGTGGCGGGGATGGCGGTTGCCGCACTCTCCGTGCGCGGTCTGGCCACGGCGCTTGTCCTGCTGCGGGGCGCGCTTATCCGCACCGGCATCGGGGCACTGATCGTGGGCGCGGGCGAGCTGGTCTATCAATTCACGAAGCTCGTTGCGGGTGCGGGTGGATTTGGGGCCGCCATGGGG
>DQCI01000339.1:0-1610 GCA_003545125.1 Paracoccaceae bacterium | reverse complement strand
TCCTTCGCGGATGATTTCCGGGCGCTGGGCGCGGATATCGAGCGCATCTGGACCCGGCTGATGGCGTTCCTGTCGACCAAATGGGCGGAATTTCTGGGGCGGATCGGCCCCACGTTCAATGCCGTGGCCGAGGAGATCGGTGTCGATAGCCGGATCGACTGGTTTGGCGCCATGTCATATGCTTCGATGCTGGAACACGCCGCCAGCAATGCCGGGCACAGTGCCGACCGTTACCGCGAGCGCGCCGCCGCAACCCGCGCCGGGGCGTTTGACGGGGTCGGTCCCGCCTTGCAGGCCTTGGGCGACGCCATGTCGGACGGGGATGATACCGGCACTGATGCGCTGGATGAAGCCACTGCGGCGGCAGAGCGGTTTGAGGCGACGCTCGGGGATGCCGGGCGGGCGGCGACGGATGCGGGAACTGCAGCCGGGGCTGCGGCTGCTGCGGCCGAACCCGATACCGAAGCCGCCGTCTCTGGCTGGCGGGCGGTCACCACGGCGCTGTCGGACTATGCCAGCAAGGCCCGCGATATCGGCGGCGACATTGGCCAGAGCCTCGTCAGTGCATTTCAATCGGCCGAGAATGCGGTCGGCGAGTTCGTGAAGACCGGCAAGTTGAAGTTTGGCGATCTGGTCACCTCGCTGATCGCCGATCTGGCAAAACTCGGCGCGCGCAAGTTCATCCTCGGGCCAATTGCCAACGCGCTCGGTGGGGTGCTTGGAGGTGTTGGTGGTGCGGGTGGGATATTCGCCAATATCCTGCATGCGGGCGGTATGGTCGGATCGGGAGGGCCATCGCGCATGGTGCCAGCGCTGGCTTTTGCAGCCGCCCCACGCATGCATTCCGGCGGCGTCGCCGGGCTGCGGCATGACGAGGTCCCGGCAATCCTGCAGCGCGGCGAGCGAGTGCTGTCACGGCGGGAGGCACAGAACTACGGCGCGGGCGGCAATGTCAGCGTCACCATCATGGCCCGCGACGCCGAAAGCTTCCGGCAATCCCGCACGCAAGTTGCGGCCGACATTGCCCGTGCGGTCTCGCTCGGGCGGAGGGGCATGTGAGTGCGACCCCGCAAGTGGGAACCGGTTGCGGGGACCAGAGCATGAACCATGGAGAGACTTGATGGCATTTCATGAGGTCCGGTTTCCTGACAATATCAGCCGGGGCGCACGCGGCGGTCCGGAACGGCGCACCCAGATCGTCGAACTGGCCTCGGGCGACGAGGAACGCAACGCCAGCTGGGCCAATTCGCGCCGCAGGTATGATGTGGCCTATGCCATTCGCCGCGCCGACGATCTGGCGGCTGTCGTGGCATTTTTCGAGGCGCGGAACGGCCGCCTGCATGGCTTTCGGTTCAAGGACTGGGGCGATCACAAGTCCTGCCTGCCCTCGGGTACGCCATCGCCGATTGATCAGGGGATCGGGACTGGCGATGGCGCGACGACCGGCTTCCAGCTGGTAAAGCGATACGCCTCCGGCGCGCAGTCCTGGACGCGCGCCATCACCAAGCCGGTGGCGGGCAGCGTGCGCGTCGGGCTAGCGGGCGTCGAGCAACCGTCGGGCTGGTCGGTCGACGCCATGACCGGCCTCGTCACCTTTAGTTCCGCGCCCG
>DQCI01000276.1:2663-2790 GCA_003545125.1 Paracoccaceae bacterium | reverse complement strand
ATCATCCTCACGGTCGAGCAGAAGGCGGCGCCGTTGCTCAATGCGCAGTTTTCCACCAGCCGGGGGATTCTCAGGCAGTTCATCGAGGAGAACGAGGCGAAGTTGTTTGCGCTGACCGCGCAGGACG
>DQCI01000276.1:749-2553 GCA_003545125.1 Paracoccaceae bacterium | reverse complement strand
GCCCGCAAGCTGGCCGACAAGATCGACACCTTCCAGACCAAGCCCGAGGCCTGGTATGACGACGTGCTGATCGCCGAGATGATCGAGCTGGCCAAGACCACCGGCGACGTCACCCGCCAGCCGATCGACCTTGCACGCCCCGTCTATGAGCAGGGCAATTTCTGGACCGCGCAGTTCGGCGGCATGTACATCTTCCGCGACATGGCCCTTCCCGCCGCGATCACGGTGCGGCCGCGGACGGATGTCGGGCCGATGCCGGTCGAGACCTTCGACCTCGGCATGCGCAACGGGATCGCCAGCTTTCTCGAGGTGAACGACCTCGTCGAGCCGGTGATCAAGGCGCGCGGCGTCGATGGCGCGTCGATCCTGCGCCAGAAGATGGATTTCATCCTGGTCGATGCGGCGGCCGCCCTGGGCGTCGGGATCGACGGGTTCGATGCGCGCAGCCTGCACCGGCTGGCCCAGCGCCTCGGCGCGCGCCTGCCGGAGGAGTTTGCCAAGCTCGGCGAGTTGGTCCGCTGGGCGCTCAATGGCGGGCGCTGGCCGCGGATCGCCTCGGACAATCCGGCCTATTTCTACACCCTGCGCGCGCGGGCCGATCATCCCGACCGCGATCTCATCAACCAGCTCTTGTCCGAGCTCACGCCGCTCGACGTGCGCCAGCTGTTCATCACCCACAAACCCGCCTTCTATGCCGCCTACCGGAGCTGGCCCGACGCGAAAAAGGAGTTCGTGGCCGAGTTCCTGCACCGCGACTACGCCGCCAACAAGGCCGGTGCGCGCGATGCGCTGTTCGGCGGGGCGGAACCGGAGGTGAAACCGGCCGTTAATCCGGGCATGAATCGGGACGGGCGCGCTGGCAAATCCCGCCCGGAACGTGATATCGTCGATCTGGTCGGGCCCTGGGGGTCGGTGCTCAGGAGATAAGCGCATGATCGGTGCCATCCGTCTGATCGTCTTCGGTTTTTTGGCGCTCAGCGTCGTTTACATTGCAGTGTCGTTCTATTCACGCTCGATCCGGCGCGAAAAACTCGAGGACGCCTGGGCGGAAGATCATCCCGGCGTGGATGACAGCCCGGAGCGCGATGCCTATATCGATGAGGGCATGATCGACTATCAGCAGGGGCTCCGGCGCAAGCTGATCCTGCTCGTCTACATCATTCCGGCCATCGCCATCGCGGTGACCATGTTCATCGTCAACGCCACCTGAACCCGAAGGGGGCCCCATGCGCTTTGTCCGAAACATCCTTCTCGCCATCGTCGCGGTCTTCGCGCTGCTGATTGCGCATTACACCTTGCCCCAGCACGACGTGGTGCGGGTGGTGAACACCTACCAGGAACGCCAGGACCTCGGCGACTGGACCCGGATCTTCTGGTCGAACCCGGACGACCAGTCGGGGACGCTCGTCAACCGCGACGTGCAGTTCATCCAGACGGTGCGCAAGAAGAGCTTCCTGTTCGGCTTCATCCAGCGCGACGCTGAAGGCGTGATGGTCTACCGCAACGAAGATACCGGCTGGCGCTGGCCGCCCTACTTCAAGTTCGACACCGCGTCGCTGCAGACCGAGGCGGACGATCTGCGCTCGACGCCGGAGGAACCGAAATGGGCGGTGATGACCCATTACGGCTGGCGCAACGAGCTGATCTCGGCCTTCCCCAATGCGATGGCAATCAAGCCGGTCGATGGCCCGAAGCCGACGGTGATCCCCTGGTTCAACATCATTTTCTTCGTGGTGCTGATCGCGCTGCTTCTTTTCATCCGCGCGATGTGGCGGCAGTTCCGCGAACGCACCATCGACCCGGC
>DQCI01000276.1:0-644 GCA_003545125.1 Paracoccaceae bacterium | reverse complement strand
CGCCCCGCCCGCCGCAGGCGCGCCGCCGAAGGCGGCGTTTTCGTGCCCCGGCCAAACGCCAGTCAAAGCGCCGCCGTCAGGCGGCGCCCCCGCGCACCTACCAGGCGATCGCCCCGAAAGGGGCGAAAACCCTTGCCCCACACCCGGCTTGCGCGTTCTTATGGGACACCCCCCGGAGCAACGCCCGGAGGACCGACAGGAAGGACGCCCATGAAACAGCTCTCCCTCGCCGCCGCGCTGGCGCTCACCGCCAGCGGCGCGTTTGCCCAGCAGGACACGATCACCCTCGGCATGGTGCTCGAACCCCCAAACCTTGACCCGACGGGCGGCGCCGCCGCGGCGATCGACGAGGTGGTCTATGCCAATGTCTTCGAGGGGCTCACCCGTTTCGGACCGGACGGCGCGGTGCTGCCGGCGCTGGCGACAGGCTGGGAGGTGAGCGAGGACGGCACCGTCTACACCTTCACGCTCGCGCAAGGCGTCACCTTCCACGACGGCACCACGTTCGATGCGGACGACGTGGTGTTCAGCCTCGACCGGGCGCGGGCCGAGGAATCGACCAATGCCCAGAAGGCCCTGTTCGCCGGTATCGCCAGCGTCGAAGCGGTGGATCCGGGATCGGTACGGATCACGCTCACGGAGCC
>DQCI01000039.1:21251-22353 GCA_003545125.1 Paracoccaceae bacterium | reverse complement strand
CGGTCAGTCGGCCCGCCACGCCTCCCAGCGCGCGCGCACCTCGGGCCACAGCGCGTTGCCCTTCGCATACAGCGGGTCCGTCTCCACAGGTCCGGCGTAGTCGGCAATCGCGCTGTAGCTCGGCCGCGCCCGCGAGGCGGCGAGCCAGCTGCCGACCGCGGGCGTCGTCGCCGCCCACAGCCCGCAAAAGCCGAGCCGGTCGAGCCGGTCGACATGGGAGAGAAGTGCTGTGTCGGTGATGGAATAGGCCGCGCCCGACAGTCACGCGCCCTGGTCAAGCAGCCCCTGCATGTCGTCGAACATCCGCCTGAGCGTGAAGAAGGCGGCGGCCACATGCGGGCTGGCGAGCCCATCGATGTTTCGAGGATGACGCTGCTCTCGACCACGACAAGGTCGCCGTGCACCAGCGTCGGCACCACCCCGAGCGGGTTGAGCTTGAGGTAGTCGGGGCCGTTCTGCTCGCCTGTCTTGAGGTTCACCGGTTGGCTGATCCAGTCGAGCCCCTTCTCCGCCAGCCCGATGCGCACCTTGGACGAACACATGCTGGTGGCCCCGTGGTAAAGCTCCAGCGGCACGCTCATCGCTTCGGGATGCCCTTGGCGCTGTCCGGGGCTGCGTCGCGCCCGGTCACACCGTCGATCAGCACGAAGGCGATCACGCAAGGGTCGGTGCCGCGGTTCGACCAGGCGTGTCCGTTGCCGCGCCGGATCACCACGTCGCCGACCTTGAGCGACGTGTCTTCCGCCTCGGTGTCCATCACCATCCAGATCTCGCCGGTCAGCACGATGGCGTAGTCGAGCGAATTGGTGCGGTGAAAGAACGGGTGGCGGGCATCTTCGACGATGTTGGCGCCCGCCCCCATCTCAGCAAAGGCGCTTTTGCCGTCGAGGTTCGCGAGCACGTCGGGGTCTTCGGGCAGGAACTCGACACAGCGAAAGGTGCTGCCCAGGTGCGGCGGATGCAGGACGAAATCGCCGGTGCAGGTCTCTGTCGGGCCGTCCTATTCGGCCGGACTGCCGCGCCCGATCCAGAAGTTGATCAGCCGCACCCCCGGCCGGTTCGGCCGCTCCAGGTACTGCGTCGCGGTCTCGTCGCTGACCAC
>DQCI01000039.1:20840-21205 GCA_003545125.1 Paracoccaceae bacterium | reverse complement strand
GTGCTGTGTCCCGCGCGCGCAGGCGCTCGAACAGGATGAGCCCGGCCATGCCCGCCGCCCCCGCCAGGCTCGACAGGGGCTCCTGGAACAAAAAGCGCGAGCCTGCTGGCCCCCGCCAGGGTCCGGGCGGGCCAGCCGAGCCGGCGCCCCAGCGTGCCTGAGACCGCCACCGCCACCGCCACCGCGAATATCCCGGCAAACCCGGTCACCACCGCGATCAGGTTGTTCGCGAGCCCGGCCTGCAGCAGAAGCCCCGGGCCGAAGATGACGGCAAACGGCAGCACGAAACTGGGGAGCGCGTAGGACGCCGCCGTCCAGCCGACCTTGTTGATATCGGCATCGGCAATCCACCCGCCACGTAGGCC
>DQCI01000039.1:19206-20718 GCA_003545125.1 Paracoccaceae bacterium | reverse complement strand
GATCATCGTGAAGAACAGCGCAAGGAACAGATGGCCGCCCGAGGCGAGGTCGATCAGCAGAGCGATCTTCGAGCCGAGCCCGGTGATCCCGAGCGTGCCCGAGATGATGCCCGCCGCCGCGCAGGCGGCCGAGATCGTCACCACGCTGCGCCCGCCCTCGGCGACCCCGCCGAAGATGTTGGCGAGAAATTCGCGGTCGATCCGGCAGCGCTTGACGAGGTCGAGCCCGATCAGCGCGACCATCGCCCAGAGCGAGACCCTGAACGGCGAGAAGCCTTGCAGCATCAGTGTGATGAGCAGCCCCAAAGCGACGATGAACGGCGCGCCCTCCCACAACAGAACGCCCATCGGACGGTCTTCGACCTCGCCGTGGTCATGCGGTTGGATGCCGTTTCGGATCGCCATCAAATGCACGTTGATGAAGGCCGAGCCGAAGAACAGGAGCGCGGGCAGGATCGCCGTCGCCACCACTTGCGTGTAGGGCACGCCCACGATCTCGGCCATGATGAAGGCCGCGGCGCCCATCACCGGCGGCATGATCTGCCCGCCGGTCGAGGCCACCGCCTCGATGGCCCCGGCCTCGTGCGGCTTGTAGCCTTCGCGTTTCATGACCGCGATCGGCTTCCAGCGGGTGAGCATCCAGGCGCTCGCGGCGACCGTGGCGACGGCCAGCATGAGGGTCAGGATGTCGTTCCAGCGTGCGTCCGCGCGGCGCTTCATCGCGGGGCGGATCGCGAACAGGAGCGAGAAGGCCAGCATCACGTGGGTNNCGAGGCCGCCGCGCTGGTGCCGTAGACATCCGTCGGGATCTCGACCGCACGGTAGGCGCGGTTGGACGCGAGCGCCTTGTCGAGCATGCCGTCCGAGAAGGAGATGAAGCGCAGGTCGTTGGTCGCCGTGGCCTGCATGACCGCGCCGGCCGGAAAGCCCGACAGCGCGAAGGCCGCGTCGAGATTGCCGTCGGTGAGCTGGCTGAACCCGTCGGCGTAGGACAGGAAGCTCGGCGTCATGTCGTCGAGCGTCAGATCATGCAGCGGCAAGAGGAAGTTGAGAAAGCCGAGGGTGCCACCGCCAGCCGGGCCGACCGCCGCGCGCTTGCCGCGCAGGTCTTCGATGGTCTGGAGACCGAGCCTTCCGGCACGATCATGTGCAGCACGCTCGGGTGCAGCGCCGCCACCGCCGACAGGTCGATCGGACCGGAGCTGTAGGGGCCCTTGCCCGCCACGGCGAGCACCACCAGGTTGTTGTTGGTGTTGGCGATTTCCACCTCGCCGGTCGCGAGCAGGCGCGGGGTCTGCACCGAGCCGCCGGTCACCACGGGCACCATCGAGATCTCGTCGCCCGCGTTTTCGTTGACCAGGTTCGCGATGCTCTGCCCCATCGGGTAGAACGCGCCGCCAAGACTGGCGGTGCCGATCCTGAGTTCCTGCGCGGTGGCCGGTGCGCAGGCCAGAACCAGCGCCGCGGCGGTCAATTTCAGTTTCTCAAACAAGAGGTGTCCTCCATCTTGTG
>DQCI01000039.1:12895-19072 GCA_003545125.1 Paracoccaceae bacterium | reverse complement strand
ACGACTGTGGACATGGCCGCACGAAACGGGCCGCGCTTCGGACCCTAGGCGCAGGCACAAGCAAACGGCCCTGCCGCAAGACCGCGGCAGGGCCGTTTTCTGGCCGATGTTTTTCTACCCGCCGTGCAGGGCCTAGTTGGTGATGATCTCCGGCCCCATCAGGGTTGTCGGCAGCCAGGTCGAGATCCAGGGCACGTATGTCACCAGGATCAGGAAGACGAACAGCACCGCAAGGAACGGCAGCGCCGCGCGCACGACCCGCATCATCGGCATGCCCGCAACGCCGGAGGTGACGAACAGGTTGAGGCCCACCGGCGGGGTGATCATCCCGATCTCCATGTTCACCACCATGATGATGCCGAGGTGGATCGGATCGACCCCGAGCTGGATGGCGATCGGGAACACCAGCGGTGCGACGATCACGATCAGCCCCGAGGGCTCCATGAACTGGCCGCCGATCAGCAGGATCAGGTTGACCATGACCAGGAACATGATCTTGCCGAAACCGGCCCCGAGCATCGCCTCGGCGATCTGCTGGGGGATCTGCTCATCGGTCAGCACATGTTTCAGGATCAGCGCGTTGGCGATGATGAACATCAGCGTGATGGTGAGCTTGCCGGCGTCGAACAGGGTGGCGCGGGTGTCGGCGTGCCAGAGCGCGGTGACCAGCGCCTGCGGTTTTTGCAGAAGCGAGATCTTCCCGGCGCCGTCGCGGTCGGCCAGCGGCCCCATGTCGCGGTAGACGAAGGTTGCGACGACGAAGGCGTAGACGGAGGCGACGGCGGCGGCCTCGGTGGGGGTGAAGATCGCGCCGGTCACGCCCGGGATGCCGTAGATCCCGCCCATGATGATGACGATCAGCATCAGCCCCCAGATCGCGTCCTTGAAGCTCTGCCAGATCTCGCCCCAACCGGCGAACTCGCCCTTGGGCATGTTGCGGATCTTGGCGAAAACGTAGATCGCGGTCATCAGCGCGAGCCCTGCGAGCAGGCCGGGAATGACACCCGCGAGGAACATCCGTCCGACCGAGACGTCGGTTGCCGAGGCGTAGACCACCATCACGATGGAGGGCGGAATGAGNNATGCCGAGGGTGCCCGCATTGGCGATCACCCCGGCGGCGAAATCCTTGGTGTAACCCACCTGGCGCATCGCGACGATCACGATCGAACCGATCGCGACCACGGTGGCGGGCGACGACCCGGACAGGGCCGCGAACATCATGCAGGCGAACACACCGGCGATGGCGAGGCCGCCCTGAAGGTGACCGACCACGGCAATGGCGAAGCGGATGATCCGCTGCGCGACCCCGCCGGTCGACATGAAGCTTGATGCAAGGATGAAGAACGGAATGGCGAGCAGCGTGTAGTGCCCCGCCATCGCCTGGTAGAGGCTTTGCGCCACCGAGGCGAGCGAAGTGTCCGACAGCACCAGGAGGAAGACGATGGAGCTGAGGCCCAGCGAGATCGCGATCGGCACGCCGGCGATCAACAGCCCGATGATCATCAAAAACAGGAGCGCGACATCCATGGCTCAGGCGTCCTTCTTCTTGAGCGCGTCGAGCTCGTCTTCGACCTCGTGGCTCACGATCATCGTTTCCTGGCGGCCGGTTACGACCCGCCAGGTGGCCTGGATCAGCCGCAGCAGGAACAGCGCGATGCCGACCGGCAGGATCGCATAAGGGATCACCCGGGGCAGCTTGTCGTAAGCCTCGCCGTAGTTGATCCAGTCTTCGAGAAAGCGCAGGACCCCCGGCATCGGCACCTGATCGGTGACGTAGAAGGCGCGGTCGCGGGCGGTCTCGTCGAAACCGAGCGGGAACCAGCGCCCCTCGGTCGGATAGAGCCCGGCGAAGGGCGCCCAGTAATCCCAGGCGCCTTTCATCATCAGCCCGCCGTAGACCAGGCACACTGCGGCGGCGAACAGCGCCACGGCGCGTTTCGGACCGGACGAGAGCTGGGTGGTGAGCGCGTCCACGCCGAGGTGGATCGTCTTCTTGACCCCGTAGCTGATGCCGAAGATCACCAGCCAGGCGAACAGGATCAGCGTGACTTCGAGCCCCCAGATGAGCGAGGAATTGAAGAGTTTTCGCAGCACCACATTGATGAAGGTGATCGTCACCATTCCGCCCATCAGGGCGGCAATCAAGGTTTCCTCGAACCTGAGTGCCGGCTTGCCCTCGCCCATGTCGTTCCCTCCGCGGAAAATGAAACGGGCGGGCGCCTCGATGGGGCCCGCCCGATCCAATCGGCTACATGCTGTCGTTGATCGCCTGCGCCGCGGCGATGTTGTCGGCGCCCACGTCGGCTTCGAACTGCACCCAGACCGGCTTCATCGCATCGACCCAGGCCGCGCGCTGCTCGTCGGTGAGTTCGCGGATCACGCCATCGGCATCGAGCACCGCCTGACGGGCGGCGGCGTCGACCTCGGCCACAGCCGCGTTCCGCTCGGCGGTCACCTCGGCAAGGATCGTCAAAAGCTGATCGCGCATGTCGGCATCGAGGCTGTCGAGCCAATCGACCGAAGCCACGACCATGTAGTCGAGCAGCCCGTGGTTGGTCTCGGTCACGCCGTCCTGCACTTCGAAGAACTTCTTGCCGTAGATGTTCGACCAGGTGTTCTCCTGGCCGTCGACCACGCCGGTCTGAAGCGCGCCGTAGACCTCGGAGAACGCCATCGGCTGCGGCGAAGCGTCGAGCGCTTCCATCTGCGCGACCAGCACATCGGAGGGCTGGACCCGGAACTTGAGCCCGGCGGCGTCTTCGGGCGTGATCAGCGGGACGTTCGCAGAGAACTGCTTGAGCCCGTTGTGCCAGAAGGCGAGCCCCTGGAGGCCGCGCCGCACCATAGCGTCTTTCATCCCCTGGCCGGTTTCCGACTGCTGGAACGCCTCAACCGCGTCCATGTTCTTGAACATGAACGGCAGATCGAAGATCCGGTAGACCTTGGTGAAGGCCTCGAATTTCGACAGCGAGGGGGCGGCAAACTGCACGTCGCCCTGCAGCATCGCCTCGAGCACCTGGTCGTCGTTGTAGAGCGTCGAGTTCGGGTAGACCTCGACACAGGCGCTCCCGTTCATCTCTTCGTTCACCCGCTCCATGAACAGGCTCGCGGCGATGCCCTTGGGGTGCTTGTCGGTGTTGGTAACGTGGCTGAACTTGATGACGGTCTCGCCGTCGTCGCAGGCCGCAAAACCCGCGCCCGCAAGCGCCACGGATACAGTGAGCGCCGATACGGCGCCGGTCAGAATTTTCATGATGTCTCCTCCGGTTTCTCCCGGCCCCGTCAAGGGCCCTGATACAGGAGTAAAGACGCTGGGGTCTCACGCAAGCGTTACCTTTTAGTCGTGGAAAGGAATCCTCAATCCCTTGTTATTTGGACATTTTTCGATCGAGGCCGCGCCGTCAGGCCGGTTGCGCGACGCTGCCTGTGCGTATTCCCGCACAGGGCAGGTCCACAGGTTGTGCGGGTTTTCACACACTCAGAGCGTTTGCGTTTGATCGCCCTCACTGGCCGTCGCGAACACGTTGTGCTCTGCAAACGCTGCCTCGCGACGGCCGGTGAGGACTTGGCGCCCATTGAGCGCAATAGGCTTTAGCGGCGATACTCCTCCGCGCGGATGCCGTGCTTGGCGAGTTTGTCGTAGAATGTCTTGCGGGGCAGCTTGAGCGCGCGGGCGGCCTCGGTGGCGTGGCCGGCATGGCGGCTGAGCGCGTCGATCAGCAAGGAGCGTTCGACCTGGGCGAGCTGATCGGCGAGCCCCGGCCCGTCGTTGGTCCCGGCCTCGGTATCGGCGCCGGTGTCGATCCCCATCGCGAACCGCATCGCCGCGTTCATCAGCGCCCGGGCGTTGCCGCGCCAGTCGCGCCGCATCAGCTGCGCGAGCTGGTCTGGCGTGATGCCGGGCTCGGCGAGCCCCGCCTGCTCGCAGGCGATGGCGACGTAGTGGCGAAACAGGATGGGGATATCCTCGCGCCGGTCTCTGAGCGGCGGTATGTGGATCCGCGCCGCTTCGAGCCGGTAGTAGAGATCGGGGTGGAACTGGCCCGCGGCGGTGATCCCGGGCAGATCGCGGTAGGTGCCCGCGAGCACCCGCGGCGACTGCGGCCGCTCGAGAAGGTCGAGCAGGGCGAATTGCGTGGCCTGCGGCAGGTTCGCCACCTCGTCGAGGAAGATCGAGCCGCCCGCTGCTGCCGCAAAGGTGGCGGCCAGTGTCTCGGGCATCGTCGCCGCGGCGGTGATCTTGACGAAAGGCCCGCGCCCGACCGCGGACAAGAGGTGCACGACCTCCGCCATCTTCGCGGTGCCGACACCCGGCTCGCCGGTGATCAGCACATCGGCCATCGTACGGGCGACCGCGCGCGCGTCGTCGCGCATTTTCTGCGACGCCGCGGAGGTGCCGCGCAACAGCCGGGCGGCGGCGTCGCCCGCTTCGGACTGGACCTTCAGCCGCCGGTTCTCCAGCACCAGATCGCGGGTCCGGATCGCCTTCTCGACGACAGCGAGCAGATCGGCGGCGGCGCAGGGCTTTTCGAGGAAATCGAACGCGCCCGCGTTCATGCCGCGCACCGCGGTCGGCACGTCGCCCTCCCCGGTCAGCAGGATCACCGGCAGTTCCGCGTCGACCGAACGGGCGTGGTCGAGCAGGGCGAACCCGTCCTTGCCGGGCATCCTGAGATCGCTCACCACGACCCCGGCGAAATCGGCGGCGATGTGGTCCTTGGCCTCGATGTAGCTGGAGACCACGACCGGATCGAACCCGCCAAGCTCCAGCGTCTGCCCCAGCGCCTCGCGCACCGCGGCGTCGTCGTCGATGAGAAGCACGCGCCGGGTCATGCCGCCGCCTGCGCGGCCGAGGCCAGCTCGACGGTGAAGATGGCGCCGCCGTCCGGGTGGTTGGCGCCGAGGATCGTGCCGCCGAAGCTCTGAACGAGCCCGTAGGAGATCGACAGGCCGAGCCCCATGCCCTCGGCCCGGCCAACCGCCTTGGTGGTGTAGAACGGGTCGAACACCCGCTCCGGCTCCGTTAGGCCCGGGCCGGTGTCGCGCACCGAAAGCATCACCCGGCCGCGGCCACCGCCACCGCCGCCGTCGATGGTGATCGTCACCCGGCGCGGAGTGTCGGCCCCAACCTCCGACCTGCCCTCGGACCCGGCCACAGACCCAGACCCGGCCCCAGCCATCGCGTCGACCGCGTTGGAGATCAGGTTCACGACGACCTGTTGCAGCCGCACCACGCCGCCGCGCACCAGCACCGGGTGCCCGGGCCGCGTCCAGTCGACGGTGACCTCGTGGCGCTGCAGCTTGCCGGCGGTGGTCTCGAGCGCGTCGTCGACGATCGCGCCGAGATCGACATCCGCGACCGGCCCGCTTTCCTGGCGCGCGAAGGCGCGCAGGTTATGGATGATCCGCCCCATCCGCCGCGATAGCTCGGCGATCCTTCCAAGGTTCTCGCGCGCCTTCTCGGGCTTGCCGCGCTCGAAGAACAGCGTGCCGTTCTCGGCGAAGCTGCGGATCGCCATCAGCGGCTGGTTGAGCTCGTGGCTGATCCCGGCCGACATCTGACCAAGCGCCGACAGTTTGCCCGCCTGCACCAGCTCCGCCTGTGCCTGTTTGAGCGCAGCCTCGGCCTCCTTGCGTTCGACGATTTCGTGGCGCAGATCGGCGTTGGCCCCGGCAAGCGCGCGGGTCCGCTCAGTCACCCGCGCTTCAAGCCGGGCATTGGCGGCGGCTTCGACCGCCAGACGCCCGTGCAGCGCCTGACGTTGCTGCACCGCGACCAGCATTGCCGCACCGAACACCAGAAACAGCGCCATTGTGGCGCCCGCGACGAGCACCGCGCTGCGAAAGGTGGGGCCCGCATCGAGCAGGACATTCGCGCTCAGCCCGATGGCCGGCACCTCACGCGTTAGGTGCAACGCGCGCCGCGGCAGATAGCGCCCGCCGTCCAGGAGCCAGACCTCGTGCCCCGACACACGCCGCGCCGCATAGGCCGGGAAGCTCTGCGCATCGCCCTGCCGGGTCAGCAAAAGCCCGCTGCGATTGCTGGTGAACACCGTGCCGTGCCGGTCCACGAAATAGGCCGCGGGCGCATTGCCCGGCCAGTTGTCCTCGATCCCGCGCACATCCACGGTGGCGATGATCGCCCCGGCGGCCGGCCCGTTCGGCCCATAGACAGG
>DQCI01000039.1:10254-12879 GCA_003545125.1 Paracoccaceae bacterium | reverse complement strand
CGCGGAACGATCCCGTGGTCGGTGCCCAGCGCCCCGCCCAGGGCGCGCGCGAGGGGTTGTTCACGCGGATCGCGCGACCCAGCGTCCGGCGCGGTGGAGGCAAGGATCCGCCCGTCCGCGTCGACCAGTTCGATCGAGCGCGCGCCGGTCTTGTCGGCCATCTCGCCGATCAGGGCATCCGCGCCGACGCGGTCGCCGCCCTGGAACAGCAGCCCCTGCAACTCCGGGTGACTGGTCAGGACCACGGCAAGCTCGCGGTAGCGCAGGAGCCGTGAGGTCAACCGGTCGGTCGCCAGCGCGAGGTCGGCGCGGCCCTGGTCGGCAAGCCGGTCCACCGCCGCCCGGTAGGCATACCATCCGGCGCCGGCGCCGATGGCGGCGGTCAGGCCGACGAAGGCCAGAACCCAGACGATGAGCGGTATCTTCCTCATGGGGGGATAGTAGGACAATTCCGGCGCAGCGCGCCAGCGCTGGCCGGTCATGTCACGCGGGCGCCGGGGTTTTTGGGCGCGCACCGCCGCCCGTGCGGTCAGGCGAAGAAATCGCCGGGCGACACGGTACTGAGCGTGAACTCCGCCCAATCGCTCCAGTCCTCGCCGTCGGAGGCCCGTATTTCGAGGCTGCTGTCGCCGATGCCCTTGTCGCGTCGGACGGCGAGGTTCTGGATCTCGTCCGCATCGATCACATAGCCATCGCGGGCGTTGATCTTGCCCTCGCCCTTGAGCTTGAAGTTCTGGCGTCCTTCGGTGTCGCGGACTTCGTAGAAGACGATCTCATCCCCATCCAGGTCCGACACCTTCAGCGCATCCTCGACCCAGGCCCTCTTCGCCTTTCCTTTCACCTTGGCGACCGTGATGTCGGCCACCGTGATGTTCGGCGCGGCGTTGGCCGTGGGCGGGTTGGGTGTCGAGCCCCCGCCGCCGGTATCGAGCGCGACCTTTGCGGCGGTCGCCGCGAAGTTCTGGGTGACCATCACGGCATCCCAGCCGTTGTAATCGCCGATTTCGACACCGATGCCGACATAGTCGTACGTCGCGGAAAGGATGTTCGCGCGGTGCCCCGGGCTGTTCATCAGGCTCTCGAACAGATCGTCGACATCGTCTGCGATACCGGAGCGGCCGCGTTCGCTCTGCCAGGCGATGTTCTCGCCCCAGCTCCATGAGCCGGAAAAATCGAAGCCCGCATCTTCCATCCGGTCACCGGCCGTCGAACGGCCCGCACCGGTGTGCGAGAACTTGTCTTGTCGCAGCATCCATTCGCTGTGGTCTTCAGCGGATTCGTTGAGATCGAGAGCCAGTTCCAGCGGGTCCAACCCGTAACCGGCCCGCGCCTCGTTGATCAGCTCGAGCATCAGGCGCTCGACTTTGGATGCCTTGGACATCGTCTGTTTCTCCTCACGTTCATCACCCGGGCGCAAACCTAGCCGGTGTCGAAAAGAGGGAAACCTTGCGATGGTCAGGCCGCTGAGGTTGGCGTTTAGCCGCCAATTCGGGGGCGCAGTCTCGGCGAACAAACGCCACCCGGTTTGAGCAGTGATATGCGGCAGTCCTCAGCCGACCGGCCCGGGGCGGGCGACGGGCACACCGCAGCGGGCAGGCGCGCCCGGCCCAGTTCAGCCGGATTCGCGGTCCGCGCGCTTCGCGCGGACGTAAAGCTCCATGCGGTGATGCACGATCTCGTAGCCGAGCTCGGCGGCGATCTCGGCCTGGAGCCGTTCGATCCGCTCCGAGCAGAATTCCACCACCTCGCCGGTGTCGATGTCGATTATGTGATCGTGATGCTCGGCCTCGGCATGTTCGAACCGGGCCGGCGTGCCTTCGAACTGATGCCGCAGGATCACCCCCTGCTCCTCGAGCGAGGTCAGCGTGCGGTAGACGGTCGACAGCGAGATCCCGGGCACCTCGACCTCGGCGCGCCGTTGCAGCTCGACCGCATCCGGGTGATCGTCGGCCACCGCCAGCACGTCGAGCAGGGCCGCGCGTTGGCGGGTGATGCGCACGCCCGCACCCCTGAGGGCGCCTGTCAGTCTCTTGGCGCGTTTCTCGGTCTTGGTCCGGTCTGTCTGGCTCATGGGGCGCATTTCGCACGGGATCGGGCGTTGGCGCAAGAACTACCTGCAAATGGATTGCATCTGCACTTGACAGTTGCAAATCATTCCTAGAAGCATTCCGGGCAACAGCCCAACCGGAGTCTGCCCATGTTCACGCGCCGCTCGACCCTTGCCCTTGCCTTCGCCGCCGCCGCCGCCGCCCTGCTGGCCATTCCGGCCTTCGGCGCCGAAGACCGGATCAAGGTGGTGACCACCTTCACGGTGATCGCCGACATGGCCGCGAATGTCGCGGGCGATGCCGCCGAGGTGGTTTCGGTCACCAAGCCGGGGGCGGAAATCCACGGCTATCAGCCGACCCCGCGCGATCTCATCAAGGCCCAGGATGCCGACCTGGTGCTCTGGAACGGGCTCAACCTCGAACGTTGGTTCGAACAGTTCTTCGCCAACCTGCGCGACGTGCCGGCGGCGGTGGTGTCGGACGGGGTGGACCCGATGCCGATCGCCGGCGGCGAATACGCCGGCAAGCCCAACCCGCACGGCTGGATGGCGCTCTCCTCGGCGCTGATCTATGTCGA
>DQCI01000039.1:8202-10197 GCA_003545125.1 Paracoccaceae bacterium | reverse complement strand
ATCGCAGACACCATCGGCCCGCTGCGCGAAGCAGCACTGGCGCTGCCGGACAACCGCCGCTGGCTGCTCACCTCCGAGGGCGCGTTTTCCTATCTGGCGCGTGATTTCGGGCTGACCGAGCTCTATCTCTGGCCGATCAACGCCGATGCGCAAGGCACCCCCCAGCAGGTGCGTAGCGTTATCGACGCGGTGCGCGAACACGACATCCCGGTGGTCTTCTCCGAGAGCACGGTGTCGGACAAGCCCGCCAAGCAGATCGCGCGCGAGACCGGGGCGGCCTACGGCGGCGTGCTCTACGTCGACAGCCTGAGCGCGCCCGGCGGGCCGGTGCCCAGCTACCTCGACCTCCTGCGCATCACCTCCGAAACCATCCTGAACGGGCTGAACGAATGACGCACGGTATTCGCGCCCAGGGCGTCACGGTCACCTACCGCAACGGCTTCACCGCGCTCAGAAATGCGAGTTTCGACATCCCGACGGGTACGATCACAGCCCTTGTGGGCGTGAACGGCGCCGGCAAGTCGACCCTGTTCAAGGCGTTGATGGGCTTCGTGCCAGTCGCGCGCGGCGAGGTCGAGATTCTCGGCAAACCGGTCGAGGCGGCAAAAAAGGCGCAGGACGTGGCCTATGTGCCCCAGGCCGAGGAGGTCGACTGGAGCTTCCCGGTGCTGGTCGAAGACGTGGTGATGATGGGCCGCTACGGCCACATGGGCTTTTTGCGCCGGCCGCGCCCAACCGACCGGACCGCGGTCGACAGCGCACTTGCCCGGGTGGGCATGACCGACTACCGCCACCGCCAGATCGGTGAGCTGTCCGGCGGTCAGAAAAAGCGGGTCTTCCTCGCGCGCGCCCTCGCCCAGGATGCCCACGTGATCCTGCTCGACGAGCCCTTCACCGGCGTCGACGTGAAGACCGAGGAGCAGATCATCGCGCTCCTGCGCGATTTGCGCGACGAGGGCCGGGTGATGCTGGTGGCCACCCACAACCTCGGCTCGGTGCCCGAGTTTTGCGACCGGGTGGTACTGGTCAAAGGCACCGTGCTCGCCCACGGGCCGACCGAGGAGGTCTTTACCCCTGAGAAGCTGCGCGATGCTTTCGGCGGCGTGTTGCGCCACTTCCTGCTCGAAGGCGAGCGGCTGCACGACGACGACGATCCGCGCCAGCTCGAGGTCATCACCGACGACGAACGCCCGCTGGTGATCTACGACGACCGCACCCGCACAAGGGAGGGGCGCAAATGAGCCTGCTGCTCGAGCCCTTCTCCTACGGCTACATGACCAACGCGATCTGGGTCTCGGGGCTGGTCGGCGCGGTCTGCGCCTTTCTCTCCGCCTACCTGATGCTGAAGGGCTGGTCGCTGATCGGCGACGCGCTCTCGCATAGCATCGTGCCGGGGGTCGCCGGCGCCTACATGCTCGGCCTGCCCTTCGCGTTCGGCGCGTTCCTGTCGGGCGGGCTGGCAGCGCTTGCGATGCTGTTTCTGCAATCGCGCTCCGGGCTCAAGGAAGACGCGGTGATCGGGCTGATCTTCACCGCCTTCTTCGGTCTCGGCCTGTTCATGGTCTCGCTCAACCCGATGGCGGTCTCGATCCAGACCATCATCATGGGCAACGTGCTGGCGATCACCCCCGAAGACACCCTGCAACTGGCGATCATCGGCGGCGTCTCGCTGGTGGTGCTGTTGGCCAAGTGGCGCGACCTTCTGGCGGTGTTCTTCGACGAGGCCCATGCGCGCTCGATCGGGCTCAATGTCACAGCGCTGCGGGTGGTCTTCTTCACCCTGCTCGCCGCCTCGACGGTGGCCGCGATGCAGACCGTGGGCGCGTTCCTGGTGATCGCGCTGGTGGTCACGCCGGGCGCCACCGCCTACCTGCTCACCGACCGGTTCCCGGTGCTCATCGCGCTGTCGGTCGCCATCGGCACGCTCACCTCGGCCTTCGGGGCCTATCTCAGCTATTTCCTCGACGGCGCCACCGGCGGGGTGATCGTCACCCT
>DQCI01000039.1:0-8144 GCA_003545125.1 Paracoccaceae bacterium | reverse complement strand
CCCTGAGGGAGCCCGTGTGATGGACAGCCTTTTGATGCCGTTCCAGTTCCCGTTCATGCAGAACGCCTTTCTGGTCACCGCCCTCATCGCCCCGGCCGCCGCGATGCTGTCGGCCTTCCTCGTGCTCAAGGGCTGGTCGCTGATGGGCGACGCCACCTCACACGCGGTGCTGCCCGGCGTGGTGCTCGCCTATGTCGTCGGGATCCCGCTGATCGTCGGCGCCTTTCTCGCCGGGATGGTCATGGCGCTTGGGGCCGGCTTCATCCAGGAGCACAGCCGGGTGAAACAGGACACCGTGCTGGGGGTGGTCTTTTCGGGCATGTTCGGCCTCGGCATCGTGCTCTACACCCAGATCGAAACCGACGCCCACCTCGACCACATCCTGTTCGGCAACATGCTGGGCGTAGGTGCTGCCGATCTCTGGACCTCGGGGCTGATCGCCGGCGCGGTGGCGCTCGTGCTCGCGGTCCTGTGGCGCGATCTTCTGGCGCATGCCTTCGACCCGGTGCAGGCGCAGATGATCGGTCTGCGCACGACGCTCTTGCACTACGGGCTGCTGACGCTGCTTTCGGCCACCATCGTGGCGATGCTGTCGTCGGTCGGGATCATTCTCGCCATCGCCTTCCTGATCGCCCCCGGCGCCATCGCTTTCCTGCTCACCCGCCGCTTCGCCGCCATGCTGGTGGTCGCGATCGCGGTGGCCGAGCTTGCCGGCCTCTTGGGGATCTACGCGAGCTTCTGGCTCGACAGCGCCCCGGCACCGACAATCGTGCTGGTCCTGACCGCGGGCTTCCTCGTTGCCCTTGCCGCGCGGGAATTGCGTTTCGGCGCGGCCAGAGGGCCGAAACCGGATTTGAGTTCATGAAAAATGACCGTTTTCATGGCCGGAGGAGCCCCGAACTTTCGCCAAGGCGCGCGCTGGCGTCTCGCGGAAAGCCTCAGGGACATCCGCGCACCCGGATCGGGCTTCACTGATCGTCTGCGATGAGCGCATGCGCCAGATTGCTGTCGACGATGGCGTGGGTGACGTAGCCCGCGGCGATCACCGCCCTTACCGCCGTCAATTTGTTCAGCCCCGACGCCACCAGGATGCGCTTCGGCGTGCGCCGGATGTCGTCCAGTTCGATCGCAATGAGGCGCTCCTCGATCGGCAGCGCCATGCTTTCTCCGTTCGTGTTGACGAAACGCGAGCAGATGAAGCCCGCGCCGTCGGCTTCGCTGACCTGGTGGACCTCGTCCAGGGTCGCGATCCCGGCCGTCACGATATGGCCGGAATCGGCCAGATCCCCGACCGAGGTGATGATCGCGTCGAGCGTCTTCAGCCGGTCGAGTTGCGTGCGGATCGTCGGCTCCGCGCGCAGCGATTGCGCCAAAGCCGGTGACGACAGCACCGCCGGCGCGTGCAGGGTATGGCATTCGGCCCCCAAGCGATTGGCGATCTGGATGGCGCATGTCTCCGCCGCGAGCAGCCGCTGGGTATCCATCGAGCCGATGACCTGGCAGACCTCGGTCCCCGGAATGTGCCGCGCGGGCAGATCGTCCGCCACCAGCTTCACCGTCTCGCCCCAGGCCACGCCGATCCGGTCCCCCGGCTCGAGGATATTGTGCAGCGCCATCGCCGCCGCGCGCGCGGTCTGGCGCAGGGCAAGGGCGGCATCCTCGCCTTCCCCGATATTGGCGACATAGGCGTCCTCAAGTCCGTACTTCTCGCACAGGTCGCGGCTTTCGCGCGACAGCGCCAGCACCTCGCCCTTGACGCGAATATCGACGATACCGCGGTCGCGCCCCTCGCGCAGATAGTTCACGATGGTGGCCCGCGACACGCCCATGCGCTTGGCGATCTCGCCCTGATTGAGGCCCTCCTTGTAGTAGAGCAGCGCCACATTCGCGAGCAGGCTGTCGTCGCGCTGACCGCTGGTTTGCGGCAGGGCTTGTGTCGGCAGATCGGTCATCGTGTTATCCTTTGACCCTTGCTGCGCACGGGTGTGCGCTTGCTATCTCAACGCCGCTTCGATGTTGCCGCCATCGACGGTGATCACATGGGCGGTCGTGCGTCGCGACAGCGCCAGCGCGACGAAGGCCTCGGCGACGTCACGGGCCTCGACTTCGCGCCCGAGCAGGTTGCCGGCCATATAGGTGGCTTCGTCCACCCCGCGCGATTTTGCCCGGCCAGCGATGAAATCATCGTTCAGGAGCCCCGAGCGGATGCGGTCGGCATTGACACCGTTCACACGGATCATGTCGCCGCCCAGCTCCAACGCAAGCTGACGCATCAAAAACAGGGTCGCCGCCTTGGGCAAGCCGTAGGCGCCGAAGTTCTTGCCCGGGTTCACCGCCTGTTTCGAGATATTGAACAGGATCTGGCCTGGGCGCCCCTGGACCCGCATCAACCGTGCCGCCTGTGTGGACAGGGCTTCATGGGAAAAGAAATTCAGCTCGAAAGCACCGCGCAGGGTCTCGTCATCCAGATCGAGCAGCGCGCCCGCGGTGGCCGCACCGGCGTTCGAAACCAGGATATCGAGCCCGCCAAACGCCGCGACCGCCGCATCCATCGCCGCCGCGGCCGCCCCTTTGGCGGTGATGTCGCCGACATACCCGGCGTGCCCCGGGCCCAGCGTGGCGAGCGCCGTGTCGATACTATCCTGGTTCAGGTCGACCAACAGGCAGTTGGCGCCGAGCCTGGCGAAGGCCTGCGCGGTCGCCAGCCCGATCGTGCCCGCCCCGCCGGTCACCATCACCACTTGGCCTTCGAAGACCGGGGCGGTCCTTCCCCGGCCCAGCTTGGCCTGTTCCAGCGACCAGTATTCGAAATCGAACAGCGCCTTCTCGCCGATCGGTCGAAAGCCGCCATGCGCCTCGCCCACGGCGCGCACCCGGGCGTTCTGCTCGCCGAGATCGGCGGCAATGGCGGCGGTTCTGGCACAGGTGCCCATTCCGACGATGCCGACGCCCTCGATCCAGGCAAGTTTCGGGGCGGGCGTGAGCATGGTCTTGGGCGCGTCGGCCAGCGGCGCGTTGCGGTCGAAGTAGGCGCTGTAGGCGGCTTCGTAGTCGTCCAGAGCCGCGCGGATCGCCGCCCGCCCCGCGGCCCATGTCGCGCGCCGCAGGATCAGCGGGCGGGGCTTGATATGGATGACGTGATCGGGCGACGCGGTGCCGCGTTCGGCCAGGTCGTCAAGGTCGGGGCGGTCGAGAAACGCCATCGCCTGCGCGCCGTTGCGCAGATCCATCACCGGCATGGGTGTCTCGTCACCGCCGCGTATCGCGGCCTTATCACTGCCGCGCATCTCGGCCATCACCCCGCGCAAGGTCGGCAGCACCGACAAATCATCGGCCGGCGCGCGCACACCCAGCGATGTCGGGGTCGTCATCCCCAGGTGCGCCGCCACCGCGTTGGTCTGTGCGACGATCCGGTCGTAGCTCTCGCGGGCCGTGTCGCCGAAGGCTACATGGCCATGTCCGATCAGGATCAGCCCTTCGACAGTCGGATCGGCCTCGTAGACCTCGGCGGCTTTCTTTGCCAGCGCCAGGCCCGACATGACGAAGGGCACGATGCCCAACCGATCCCCGAACACCGCGCGACAGGCCGCCTCGGCATCGGGCAGGTTGCCCAGCACCAGAAACGGCGTGGCATGGGTGTGATCGACGTATGTGTGAGGCAGGAAGGCGTGCAGCAGGGTTTCGACGGAGGGGTTGGGCGAGGTGCTGTCCAGCAGGTTGCAGCGCAGTTCATTGACCAGCTCGAGATCGCTCAACGCCGCAAGCTGGCGCAGTTTGCGCAGAGGGTCCAGCCCTACGCCGGGCAAACCGGGTGCCAGGACCCGGTCGAGATCCCAGCCCGATCCCTTCACATGCAGCACCTCGCGCGGCGTGCCGTAGAGATCGGGGCGGGTCACCTTCACGGACGCATTGCCGCCCCCATGCATCACCAGATCGGGGTCCTGCCCGATCAGGCGGGCGGTAAAAACCCGGGCCGCCAGCGCCTGCTCCACCGGGTCATCTCCGGCTGGCGAGGTCCATGTTGCGGCCTCGGCCTCATCAAATCGGTTCTCGATCATAGCCCGCTCCCTGATCCGGTGCAGATCCCCGGGCGCCACCAGAATGGCGTCCCGGCCCGCGATCCCGGCTCCGCCTCGTCCTGTGTTACTTGACCTTCTCCGGGAACATCGCCGCCAACCCTTGCGCCGACGCCTCGGCCACACCGCGTTCGGTGATGAGGCCGGTCACAAGCCGGGCGGGGGTCACGTCGAAGGCCGGGTTGCCGCCGGGCGATCCGTCGGGCGAAACCTGCACTTCGCTGATCTCCCCGGCGCCGTCGCGTCCCCAGATATGGGTGATCTCGCGCTCGGGCCGCTCCTCGATCGGAATTTCTGCGACCCCGTCCTTCACCGTCCAGTCGATGGTCGGTGACGGCAGCCCAACGTAGAACGGCACCCCGTTGTCGCGCGCCGCCAGCGCCTTGAGATAGGTACCGATCTTGTTGCACACATCGCCATGCGCGGTGGTCCGGTCGGTGCCGACGATGACCATGTCGACCAGCCCGTGCTGCATCAGGTGTCCACCGGCGTTGTCGGTGACATAGGTGTGGTCGATACCGTGACTGCCCAGCTCCCAGGCCGTCATCGCGCCCTGGTTGCGCGGCCGCGTCTCATCGACCCAGACATGGATCGGAATGCCGGCCTCGTAGGCGTGATACATCGGGCTCGTCGCGGTCCCCCAGTCGACCGTTGCCGGCCAGCCGGCGTTGCAGTGGGTCAACAACCGCACCGGCTCGCCCGCCGGCTTTTTCGCCGCGATCTCGCGAATGATCTCAAGGCCGTTGAGACCGATATTGCGGTTGATCTCCACATCCTCGTCGGCGATCTCATGCGCAAGCGCCATCGCCGCACCCGCCCGCTCACCGGGCGACAGCGGTGCCAGCACGCCCCGGCACCGATCCAGCGCCCAGCGCAGGTTGATCGCGGTGGGGCGGGTCTCGTGCAGGATGTCCCAGGCCTTGTTCAGCGCCGCATCGGACGCATCGCGCCCCATCTCCATCGCCATGCCATACGCGGCGGTCGCGCCGATCAGCGGCGCCCCGCGCACCCACATGTCGCGGATCGCCACCTCGAAATCCTGGAGGCTCTCGAGCGTTACGATACGGAAGTCATGCGGCAGCCAGCGCTGGTCGATGATCTTCACTTCATCGGTGTCGAAATCGTACCAGATCGACCGGTAGTGAGTGCCTTTGACCTTCATAGGAATGCCTCCTCGTTGTACTTTCTCGCGAGATCCGTGAGTGCCCTGGCATCGGCAATCTCGCCCCGCCGCAGGATCAGCTCCCGCCCCATCATCAGATTTCTGGCTTCGAGCGGGGCCCGGACCGTCACATCTTCGATCTGTTCGAAATCGGCATTGTGGGCCAGCGACAGCACCCGGCGGTGCATCTCGATGCCGCCGATCCCGACCGCATCCTGCCAGATGTGACGCAGCACCCCGGCCAGCGCGGTTTCGGAGCTCTGCCCCTGATCCTCGAACAGCGCCTTGGGATAGAGAATACCGGTTCTTTCGGTGTTCCACAGCTGGGTGAATTCCGCCTCAAAAGCCGCCACGGTGTCTTCGATCACCCCGAGGATCCAATCCTGATACGCCGCAAGATCCTCCGCACCCCGGTGTCCCGGCTGGCTGAAATAAGCCATCACGTAGTTCGAAATCAGCATGCCGAAATCAAACCCCATCGGACCGTAGAAGCCAAACTCGGGATCGATCACCTTGGTCTCGACGTCGGTGCACATCGCCGAGCCCGAATGCAGATCGCCGTGACACAAGGTTTCGGTGTTCGCGGTGAAAGCCATGAGCATGTGCTGCACCTGAGCTTTCATCTCCACATCGGCGCGCAGGGTTGCCACCACCGGATCGAGCCCTTCGGTGTGATGGTTCCTCTCGGCGTCGAAATAGGGATCGGTGAACACCAGGTTCTCGGTGATCGCCATCAACTCGACGTTGCCCTGGAACATCGCCGTATCGGCCTTCTTCTCGGCCGTCGCCATCGCCAGATCCGACCCGCGAAAGGCGGTCCGGGCGCAGAAATTGCCCAAGGTCTCGGCGAGGCCCGCAACGGTTTCGCCGGCGATCAGTTTCTTGCGCAGAATCACATGCGGCGCCAAAAACTCCATCACGATCAGCGCCTGCGCTTCATCGAAATGGTAGACCTCGGGCACCGAGCCGGGATCGCGCGCGGCCTCGCGCGTCAGGACCTGATATTCGAAGAAAGCGCGCTTGAGCGGGAGCGGCCAACTGTCCCCCACCAACCTGACGTAGGGCAACGCCTGTTTCACGATGACCGTGCCTGCTGGTCCGCCGACGATGAAAACCAGGTTGAGGTTGCCGTCGCCGACTTCCATGACCCGCCAAGTCCCCGCGTCGGCACCAACCCGTGCAGCGATCGCCTCGATGCCGACGAGACGGTCTGCAAGGGTTTCCGGCGTGAGCGCTTCGTAATGCGTGCTCCCTGTCAATGCCTTTCCTCCCGTTCTGGCGGCACCGGATTTGCGAACCGCCTGCGCGCGTAGCCTTATTGACAGCTTTACTTTTGTCAATGGCGTTGACAAATGTATGGACGCGGCTACAGTCCGGACCGGGAGGCAGGAATGAACGCACCGGCATGCAGAATCGCGGGAATTGAAAAGTCTTTCGGGCCGAACAAGGTGCTCAGAAAGATTGACCTCGACCTGCCCGAAGGTCAGGTCACGGTTCTGATGGGCGCCAACGGCGCGGGCAAATCGACACTGGTGAAAATCCTGTGCGGCGTGCATGCCCACGATGCGGGCGAGCTCACCCTGTTCGGCCAGCCTTTCGCGCCGAGTTCGCCGGCCGATGCGTTCGACATCGGCGTGGTCACGGTGCACCAATCCATCGACGACGGGGTGATCCCGGACCTTGATGTCGCCTCCAACCTGCTGCTCGACCGGCTGACCGAACCGTCGGCCGGTTTCTTTCTGAACAAGAAACGCATGCGCGACCAGGCGCGCGAGGTTGCCGCCGCGATGCAGCTCGACGTCGATGTCGCAACCCCGGTGGCGAACCTCGGTGTCGCTGACCGGCAGATGATCGCCATCACCCGGGCAATGTCTCGCAACCCCAAGCTGCTCATCCTCGACGAGCCCACCTCTTCGCTGTCGGCGGCGGAAGCGAACCGGCTGTTCGGCTTTCTCGACCGGCTGCGCGCGACCGGCGTGGCGATCCTCTACATCTCGCACCGGATGTCGGACATCCGCCGCATTGCCGATCGGATCGTCACCATGCGCGACGGGCTCATCTCCGGCGTATTCGAGAACGACAACCTCGACTACGAAGGCGCCGTTACGGCGATGCTGGGCCAGGAAATGACCCATGTCGACGTGCATATCGGCGCCCGTGGCGACCGGACGATGGTGTTCGACGGGCTCGGGCTCAGTGAGAACGGAACCGCGATCGACCTGACGGTCCACAAGAACGAAGTGGTGGCGATCACCGGCCTTCTGGGGTCGGGAAAGAGCACGCTGGCGGCGATCCTGTTCGGGTTGAGCCAGCCGGCGGCGGGCGCAATCACCCTTGACGGGGCGCGTTACGCGCCGGGCTCGCCGATGGATGCGATCGCGGCGGGGGTGTTCATGTGCCCCAAGGACCGCTCCAGCAACGCCGTCATCCCTGAATTCGACATCACCGGCAACATCACCCTGCCGTTCCTCAAGCAGCACGCGCGGTTTTCCGTCCTGAGCCCTGCGAAACTGCGCGCCACCGCCGACCGGATGATCGAGACGCTGGGTGTGGTCTGCCAGGGCCACGGCGACGGGATCGACACCCTGTCGGGCGGCAACCAGCAAAAGGTGATGGTTGCGCGCTGGCTGTCGCAACCGTGCAAGGTGCTGGTGCTCGACGAGCCGTTCCAGGGGGTCGACATCAAGGCGCGCCGCGACATCGGCGATCACATCCGCAACACGGCGCAGGGCCGCGCGACCATCGTGTTCGTCTCTGAGCTTGATGAGGCGCTGGAGATCGCCGACCGCATTGTCGTGCTGCACGAGCACGCGCTGGTGGGTGACCACATCAACAACAACATCGACTTGCCGCTGGTGCTCTCGCAGTACTCGGGCAAAGCAAACGGGCCAGACAGCGGGCCAGAC
>DQCI01000193.1 GCA_003545125.1 Paracoccaceae bacterium | reverse complement strand
TCGGTGCCACCACCGAGAACCCGTCGTTCGAACTGAACGCGGCCCTGCTCTCGCGCGCCCAGGTGCTGGTACTGAAACGGTTCGAGCCGGCCGATCTGGAGCGTCTCGCCCAACGCGCCGAGCAGGATCTTGGTCGCGCCTTACCGCTTGACGGTCCCGCGCGTGATGCATTGATCGAGATGGCGGACGGCGACGGGCGCGCGATCCTGAACCTGATCGAACAGGTGATGGCCTGGAAGGTCGAGGGCAAGCTCGACCGCGACCAGCTGTCGACCCGGCTGATGCGCCGTGCCGCGCGCTACGACAAATCGGGCGACGAGCATTATAACCTGATCTCGGCGCTGCACAAATCCATCCGCGGCTCCGACCCGGACGCCGCACTCTACTGGTTCAACAGGATGCTGCTGGGGGGCGAGGACCCGCGCTTTCTCGCCCGCCGTCTCACCCGGATGGCGGTGGAGGATATCGGCCTTGCCGATCCGCAGGCCAATGGCCTCTGTCTGGATGCCTGGCAGACTTATGAGCGGTTGGGGAGCCCCGAGGGCGAGCTGGCGCTGGCGCAGGCGGTGATCTACCTCGCTCTCGCCCCGAAATCGAACGCAGGCTATGCCGCCTTCAAGCAGTCGGCGGCGGCGGCAAGAAAGACCGGTTCCGAGCCGCCGCCCAAACATATCCTGAACGCCCCCACGAAACTCATGGAAGAACAGGGATACGGCGACGGCTACCAGTATGACCACGATGCCGAGGACGGATTCTCCGGCCAGAACTATTTCCCCGATGGCATGAAGCGCGGTGTCTTCTACCTGCCGGTCGAACGCGGGTTCGAGCGCGAGCTGAAGAAGCGGGTCGATTGGTTCGCGGGCCTGCGTGCCAAGCGCGACGGTTGACATCCCGCCCGCGACGCCGCACGAAACCGCCATGTCCGGAACGCTTTTCTCCGTCGCCCTCGGGGGCGCAATCGGCGCCTCTCTGCGCTACCTCACCAACATGAGCGTAATGCGCGTCATGGGTCCTGGCTTCCCCTATGGCACGATGGTGGCCAACGTGTTGGGCTCGTTGCTCATGGGCGTGCTCGTGGTCGTGCTGGCCCGTCGCGGCGGAAACGATCTGGCGCCGTTCCTGATGACCGGTGTGCTCGGGGGCTTCACCACGTTTTCAGCTTTTTCGCTCGACACGCTGACCCTGTTCGAGCGCGGCGAGATCAACCTCGCAGGGCTCTATGTGGGGGCCTCGGTTTTGCTCTCGCTCGCGGCGATCGCGATCGGCGTGCTGGTCGCGCGCATGGTGGTGCCGGCATGAGCGGCGTGCAAACCCTCACCGTCGCCGCTGGCGACGGCGACCAGAGGCTCGACCGTTGGTTTCGCCGGCATTTCGCCCATGTGCCCCAGGGGCGGATCGAGAAAATGTGCCGCAAGGGCGAGATCCGGGTCGATGGCGGACGGGTGAAGCCGGCGACCCGACTGGCCGAGGGGCAGAAAGTGCGGATCCCGCCGCTGCCAGACCCCGGTGCCGCGCCTGCGCGACCGGTTGCGCCCCGCGTTTCCGAAGCGGATGCGCGAATGATCCAGGACGCGGTCCTGTGGAAAGACGACCACGTCATCGCATTGAACAAGCCGCCTGGCCTGCCGAGCCAGGGCGGATCCGGTCAGGGCGGCCGTCATGTCGACGGATTGGCGCAAGCCCTGCGGTTCGGGCTGGAAGAAAAGCCACGCCTCGTCCACCGGCTCGACAAGGACACCTCCGGCGTCCTCCTGCTGGCGCGCACGCGGGCCGCGGCGAAGATGCTGACCGATGCCTTCCGCGCGCGCGACACCCGCAAGATCTACTGGGCGGTCGTCGCCGGCGTGCCCACGCCGCGGATGGGCACGGTGAAATGGGGTCTGGTCAAAGCCGCGGGTCATGGGCGCGCGGGCGAGGCAGAGAAGATGCGCTGCATCCTTCCCGATGAGGTCGACGCAACCCCGGGGGCGAAGCGGGCGGTTACCGACTACGCGGTGATCCAGAACCTCGGACAGCGGGCGGCCTGGCTGGCGCTGGTGCCGGTCACGGGGCGCACCCACCAGTTGCGCGCCCATATGGCGGAGATGGGCCATCCGATCGTGGGGGATGGCAAATACGGTGGCTCGGGCCAGGAAAACCTCGGCGATGGCTGGGGCGCGAGCCTTGGCGGCGAAATCAGCCGCAAACTGCATCTGCATGCCCGCTCGATCAGTCTCGATCATCCGGTCACCGGCAAGCGGCTGACGATCACCGCGCCGTTGCCCGACCACATGGCGCGGACCTGGAAAACCCTGGGCTTCGACGAGCGCGAAGCCCCGGATGACCCGTTCGAGGATGATGCGTGGAGCTGAGGCGATGGAGCTGACCCTGGTCGTTTTCGACATCGACGGCACGCTGGTCGACAGCGCGGCGCTCATCCTGGACGGCTTCGCTCATGCATTGGCCGCCGTCGGTCGGCCGCCGGCGCCATCTGCGCAGGTGTTGTCGATGGTCGGGCTTTCGTTGCCAGTGGTGATGGCGCGGCTGATGCCGGACGCCGACGATGCGACGGTAGAGGCAGCGGTCGGCGCGCACCGCGACCACTTCTTTTCGCTGCGCGCCGAGCGTGGCCCGGCCTCGGTTCCGCTGTTCGATGGCGCGCGGGCCGAGATCGAACGGCTCGCGGCGAAACCCGATGTGCTGATCGGCGCCGCCACCGGAATGGCGCGCCGCGGGCTGGATTTCGTGCTCGACACCCACGGCCTGGGGCGGCATTTCGTCACCCGGCAGACGGCGGATGGCCACCCGTCGAAACCACATCCCGCGATGCTCGAGGCGGCCGTCGCCGAGACGGGCGTGGCGCGGGAAAGCACGGTCATGGTGGGCGACACCACCTACGACATCGAGATGGCGGTTTCCGCCGGGGTCACGGGGATCGGGGTGAGTTGGGGGCATCACGCCCGCGCGGCGTTGTTGAACGCCGGAGCGCAGACCGTGGTGACCGACTTCGCGGCGCTCGCGCAGGCCATTGATGCGTTCCGGGAGGGACGGGCATGAGCGATTGGGAGATGAAGCGTTTCTGGAAGCAGACCGGCGTCGTGGAGGTCGACGGCGGCTGGACGGTGACGCTTGACGGCAAACCGCTGCGGACCCCGGCCAAGGCGCCGCTCACCTTGCCCACCCGGGCCTATGCCGAGGAATGCGCGGCCGAGTGGGAGGCGCAGGTGGACGGCGTGCAGCCCGACCAGATGCCGTTGACGCGCTCCGCCAACGCGGCGATCGACAAGGTGTCCGCCCAGTCCGACGAGGTTGCCGAACTCATCGCCGCCTACGGTGAGACCGATCTCTTGTGCTACAGGGCCGAGGGCCCCGACAGCCTTGTCCGGCGCCAGGCCGAGGCCTGGGATCCGCTCCTCGCCTGGGCGGCGGACGCACTGGGCGCCCGTCTCATCCCGACCACCGGGATCATCCACCGCCCTCAGGACCCGCAAGCGCTCGCGCGGCTTGCCGAGACCACCCGCGCCCTCGACCCTTTCGAACTGGCAGCGTTTCACGACATCGTGGCGATTTCCGGATCACTGATCATCGGCTTCGCGACTGCACGGCGTGCGCAGCCGGCCGATGCGCTTTGGACCGCCTCCAGAATCGACGAGGACTGGCAGGCTGAACAATGGGGTGTCGACGAAGAGGCCGCCGAGCAGACGGCGCTCAGAAAGCGGTCTTTTCTCAAAGCGGCGCGCATTTTTTCACTCCTTGCGCGTGACTGAACGTCAATGTTTTTTGAGGCCTTGAAAAAACTTGATACCGTTCAATGGTTTAGCTGAAGTGATTAGCGGAACGCAGGCTTGACCGCGCCAAAAGAATCCGACCAAACTGCAGGCACGAAGGGATCAAACCGCTTCGGACACATCCCCGGGCTCTCGGCCGGGCAAAAATAGGTCCATGTGTGGGCTGAAATCAGGAAGAGGATAACATGAAAAAAACCGTACTTCTCGGTGCCCTGACCGCCGCCGCTTTTGCGGCCGGCGCTGCGTCGGCGGCAACGCTCGACGACGTGAAAGCCCGTGGCAAGCTGAACTGTGGCATCAACACTGGCCTCGTCGGATTCGCGTCGCCGGACGCCAACGGTCGCTGGGAAGGCTTCGACGTCGCCGTCTGCCGTGCCGTCGCCGGTGCCGTGCTCGGCGACCAGGAAGCGGTCGATTTCGTCAACCTCACCGGCAAGACCCGCTTCACGGCGCTGGCTTCCGGCGAGATCGACCTTCTGTCGCGTAACACCACCTGGACCTTCTCGCGCGATGTCGACCTCAAGTTCGAATTCGTCGGCGTGAACTACTACGACGGCCAGGGCTTCATCGTTCCGAAAGAGCTGGGCGTGAGTTCGGCCAAGGATCTCGACGGCGCCACCGTCTGCATCCAGACCGGCACCACCACGGAGCTCAACCTCGCGGACTTCTTCCGCGCCAACAACATGAGCTACGAGCCGGTGCCGATCGAAACCGCCGCCGAAGCCCGCCAGCAATACCTTGCCGGCGCTTGCGACACCTACACGACCGACGCTTCGGGCCTCGCCGCCCAGCGTGCGGCGTTCGAGACCCCGGACGATCACGTGATCCTGCCGGAAATCATCTCGAAAGAGCCGCTCGGTCCGCTGGTGCGCCACGGCGATCCGGAGTGGGGCGACATCGCCCGCTGGACCCTCAACGCGCTTGTCGCGGCTGAAGAGCTTGGCATCACCTCGGCCAATATCGACGAGCTGCTGAACGGCACCGAGAGCCCGGAAATCAACCGGCTGCTCGGCACTGAGGGCAATCTCGGCGAGATGCTCGGCCTCGAAGCCGACTGGGCCGTCAATGCGATCAAGGCCGGTGGCAACTACGGCGAGATCTTCGCCCGCTACCTCGGCGAAAGCACCCCGGTCGGCCTCGCCCGCGGTCTGAACGCCCAGTGGCAGGACGGTGGTCTGCTCTACGCGCCGCCCTTCCGGTAAGGCGATACGACACGGGCGTGGGGAGCGATTCCCACGCCCGCTTCATGTTTCCGAAACGAATAACAGACCTAGGGTGCACGGGGAGCGGGGGCTCGCGTGAACACATCTGGGCGACGGGGATAGCCCATGACGACACTGACCGACCCTCCGAAGGGTACGTTCCGCCTGTCGATGCTGATAAATGACAGTCGCTATCGGTCGATGACGATCCAGATCGTCGCCCTGATCGGCTTTCTCACCTTGATCGGCTGGCTGACCTCCAACGCTGCGCAGAACCTTTCCGAGCTTGGCCGCGGATTCAGCTTTGGCTTCCTCGGTGAGCCCGCGGGCTACGACATCAACCAGCGCCTGCTCGACTACAACAACCAGGACAGCCACCTGCGGGCAGCCTTGCTCGGTGTGCTCAACACGCTGCTGATCGCCTTTCTCGGCTGTATCGCGGCGACGATCGTGGGTGTCTTCGTCGGTGTCCTGCGCCTTTCGCATAACTGGATCGTCGCCCGTCTGATGACGATCTATGTCGAGGTGTTCCGCAACGTGCCGGTGCTGCTCTGGATCGTCTTCGCGATGGCGATCCTGATTGAGACCCTGCCGTCCCCACGCGATTTCCGCGGTGAAACCCCCGAAGCCAGCATGGCGCTGGGCGAAAGCGTCGCCATCACCAACCGTGGATTCTACGTGCCCGAGCCCCTGTTCTCACGCAGCCTCGGCGATGTTCACCTGTTCGGCAACCACCCGCTACGCTTCGACGTGAGCCTCGATCTCGTCGTCATCCTCGCGGTGCTGATCGCCGGGATCCTCACCGCGCGCCTGATCGGGCGCCGGGCCGACCGGATCCAGGCCGCGAGCGGCGACCGTCCGCATACGCTGTGGTACCAGATCGGGGTGATCGCGGTGCCGATGGTCCTCATTCTCACGATCCTCGGCTTCTTTCTTGGCTACCCGGAGCTCAAGGGCTTCAATTTCAAGGGCGGCACTTATCTGCGAAACTCGCTGATCGCCCTGTGGCTTGCGCTGTCGCTCTACACAGCCGCCTTCATCGCCGAGATTGTCCGTGCCGGCATCCTCGCGATCTCAAAAGGCCAGACCGAAGCCGCCGCCGCGCTGGGCTTGAGACAGCGTCGGATCATGTCCCTGGTGATCCTGCCGCAGGCGCTGCGGGTCATCATCCCGCCGCTGATCTCACAATACCTGAACCTCACGAAGAACTCCTCGCTCGCCATCGCCGTGGGCTACATGGATATCACCGGCACGCTGATGGGGATCACCCTCAACCAGACCGGCCGCGAGCTCGAGACCATCCTGATCGGCATGGCGATCTACCTGGCGATCTCGCTGACGATCTCGTCGGTAATGAACATCTACAACAACTCCGTGAAGCTGAAGGAGCGCTGAGATGCCCCAGACCTCCTATGTCCGCACTGAAATGGTGCCGGAGAGGGCGCCGCCACCCTCGACCGCCGGCGTGATCGGCTGGATGCGGACCAACCTGTTCGACGGTTGGATGAACTCGATCCTGACGGTGATTTCGCTTGCCTTCGTCGTCTGGGTTCTTCTGAGTGCCGTGCCATGGCTCATTTCGCCAACCTGGAACGCGACCTCGCTGCAAGAATGCTGGGCGTTGATCGAGGCCGCGGGCAAGCCGGAGGGCGCCTGTTGGGGCGTCATCAACGAACGCTGGCCGCAGATGCTGTACGGCTTCTACCCCGAAGAGCTTCGGATCCGGCCCACGCTGGCTTTCTTTCTGCTCTTCGTCGCGCTGATCCCGGTTCTGTTCAACATGATCTCGCGGCGGATGAACTGGCTTTTGCTGGTGCTGGTCCTGTTCGGGGCTACCTTCTTCGCCGCCGCGTCGGTCCTGATGGTTGCCGTCCAGGTGGTGCTCGGCGCCGCGCTGGCCTGGCTCGCCTACACAGTCGTCACCACCAAGGCGGGCGACCGCGCCGAAGCGATTGCCGCCGGCGCCAGCCGCTTGCCGAACCCGCTGATCTTCTCCGCGCTCTACGTGTTCCTCATGCCTTGGCTGCTCTGGGGCGGCCCGATCTGGTCGCCGATCGGAGCCGCGATGGGCTTCGTGCTTGGCTGGGCCGCATATCGGATGCTCGCCGCGGTCATCGGCAACCTCGGCGCAATTATCGCGGCTTTCCTCGTGCCCGTGGTCTGGTGGCTGTTCCTAATCGGATACTTCGTCTCCGCCTTGTCCTCCGTGCTTCCGATCGGCCTTGAACCGGTCGATAGCCGCCTGTTTGGCGGGCTGCTGCTTTCGGTCACCATCGGCGTGACTGCCATCGCCATCTCGCTGCCGCTTGGCATCGTTCTGGCGCTCGGCCGCCAGTCCGACCTGATGATCGTCAAGTCGCTCTCGGTGATGTTCATCGAATTCATCCGCGGCGTGCCGCTGATCACGCTCTTGTTCGTCGCCTCGGTGCTGCTCAACATCTTCATGCCGCCCGGCACGAACTTCGACATCATCCTGCGCGTCATCATCATGGCCACGCTGTTCGCTTCCGCCTATATGGCCGAGGTGATCCGGGGCGGGCTCGCGGCGCTGCCGCGCGGCCAGTACGAGGCCGCGGATGCGCTCGGGCTCGACTACTGGAAGGCGCAGCGGCTCATCATCATGCCGCAGGCGCTGAAAATCTCGATCCCCGGGATCGTCTCCACCTTCATCGGGTTGTTCAAGGACACCACCCTTGTCTCGATCATCGGCCTGCTCGATCCGTTGGGTATTGGCAATGCAATCCGTTCCAACGCTGCCTGGACCGGGATCGTCTGGGAGCTCTACGGCTTCATCGCCTTCCTGTTCTTCGTCTTCACCTTCTCGATGTCACGCTACTCCATGTATCTCGAGCGCCGCCTGCGCACGGATCACGGCTAGAAAGGATCCGCCATGTCTGCTCAGGAAATCGTACGCGAGGTCGATCACTCGCACATGCATGTCTCGGACAAGATGGCCATCGAGATCCGGGACATGAACAAGTGGTTCGGCCAGTTCCACGTGCTGCGCGACATCAATCTCACCGTTTATGAAGGCGAGCGGATCGTCATATGCGGTCCGTCCGGGTCCGGCAAGTCGACCCTCATCCGCTGTATCAACCGGCTGGAAGAGCACCAGGCGGGCAGCATCGTCGTAGACGGGACCGAGCTTTCGTCGGACCTCAAGAACGTCGACAAGGTGCGCTCCGAGGTGGGTATGGTGTTTCAGCACTTCAATCTGTTCCCGCACCTCAGCGTGCTCGACAACCTCACGCTCGCGCCGATCTGGGTGCGCAAGACGCCCCGCAAGGAGGCCGAAGAGGTGGCGATGCAATACCTCGAGAAGGTCAAGATCCCCGAACAGGCGCTCAAGTTCCCGGGCCAGCTCTCCGGGGGCCAGCAACAGCGGGTGGCCATCGCCCGGTCGCTCTGCATGAAGCCCAAGATCATGCTGTTCGACGAGCCGACGTCGGCGCTCGACCCGGAGATGATCAAGGAAGTGCTCGACACCATGATCGAGCTCGCCGAGGAAGGCATGACCATGCTGGTGGTGACCCACGAGATGGGCTTTGCCGAAAAGGTCGCCAACCGGGTGATCTTCATGGACGCTGGCCAGATCGTCGAGCAGAACGAACCCACCGAGTTCTTCAACAACCCGAAGTCCGACCGGACAAAACTGTTCCTCAGCCAGATTCTGTGACCCCGTTCACAGACCAAAGCTCCAGCCCGCCCTAGACATAGTCTTGGGGCGGGCAACGCCGTGTCGACATCTCTCGATCCGACGAACGGCCAACGTTTCCCCTGCACCTAGCGACCATTGGCACCGCGTTTGCGCGTCGGGTGTCGTGGTGACTTCAACCTGCCGGGCCGACGGCCCAGGAAAACGAAAAGGCTATCAGTATGAAACTCTCAACGCTCCTCGCCGCCGCCGCGCTTTGCATGACTTCGGGCGCCGCCTTGGCCGACAGCTACGGCAATGACGACAAGCCGGCCCACACCGATGTGAGCTACGATTACGTGGCCGATGCAAAGGGCATGACGGTCTACATTTTCGACAACGACGCCTGGGAGAAGTCGAGCTGCTATGACGGCTGCGCCGCCGACTGGCCTCCGTTTCATGCCAAGAAGGACGCGGTCGCCTACGGCCACTTCACCGTAATGAAGCGGGCCGACAACAGCTACCAGTGGGCCTGGCAAGGCAAGCCGCTCTACTACTGGAAAGGCGACAAGACCCCCGGCGACACCTACGGCGACGGCATGGGCGGTCTCTGGCACGTGGTTTACCACTGACCTCTCCACGGTTCCGTCTGCCGCATTCTCTCCTGCCGTGACGAGGTGGAGCAGGAGACGCCGGACTGGCCGGGTGCCAAGCGCGCCCGGCCTTTTCCGTTCGGGTCAGATCAGGTCGCGGGCGAAGACGAGGTCGGTAACCCTGCCGGTGTTCCAAGTGACCGCACCCCAGTCGGGCGCATCGAAATCGACCACCGCGGTCGCGGCCGTCGGAAAGCGTTCGAACCGCGCGTCGCCGGGCAGAGACGCGACCAGACCCTGCGCGAAAAACGCGATGCCGGGGTTGTGCGCAATCATCATCACACTGTTCGCACGCGTTTTTTGCAGCTCTTCCATCAGCCCGGAGGGTTCCGCGTGGTAGAGGGCGTCACAAAAAATGGCCTTCGGCGTCGGGTCAAAGGATTTCGAAACAAACGCCCAGGTCTGCCGCGTGCGCTTGGATGACGAGACCAGGGCCAGCTCCGGCACATAGCCGCGCTTCCCCAACCACTTGCCCACGGCGAGCGCCGACTTTTCGCCCCGCAGATTGAGCGGCCGCTCATGGTCCTCCATCGCGGCAGCCCAAGACGACTTGGCGTGGCGGGTCAGGATGAGGCGAAGGGTCATCTGGGGTGAAAGGCTCGCATATGAAAACCGGATTGGTCCTCGCTTCTACCAAACCCTGCGCTGACCGGGCAAGCACGCCTGACGACGCACCC
>DQCI01000337.1:10570-19385 GCA_003545125.1 Paracoccaceae bacterium | reverse complement strand
CGAAAGCAGTTTCGGGCTGCCCGCACGCATCGACAGGGAAAAGCCAGCCGCGGCGGGGTCACGACGCAGTCACGCCAAGACCACTTTCCTTACGCGTGGCGGTGCCAGGAGGACGGCAGGGAAATGACCCCGTCCCACCCCGGCAGCGGCGCGGGTAAACGGCGGTAGAATGCCTCGGCATTTCGCCTGAGGTTTCTGTCCCACATAAATCCTTGGAAATGCGTCGCGGCCAAGAAAGGGACAGAAACGACCGTTTTTGGCAATCCTGTGCAACGTGCGTAGCGCGGTGGAGACCTTATGGGCGTCGATCCAGGTTTTCTTCGGGTCCACGCTCTGAGTTCGGCGTGCCGCAGCGAATGGCGGCTTGTGTGATTGGCGTATCAACGACATCTTGAGCGGGCTGGCTTTGGGGGCTTTACCGTGCGGTTCGTGTTTTCTGTCATCTATTCTTTGGTTGTGGCTGCATCATCCGCCGCCGCCGCCGCCGCCGACATCCGCGCTGACGTGGAGGCCCTGTTCAGACTCGACCCGCCGCGTTTCGATTTCGCCCGGATTAAGCTTGAGACCGACCGGCTCATTGACCCGTCCATCGACGTTGACGCCCGTCTCGCCGAGGTCGAGCACATGGCGGCCACAATAGCCACGGCCAACCCGCCCGACGCGAGTGCTTGGGACCGGCTCGGTGCACTCCGGCAATTCCTCTACGAGCCGGGC
Source organism: Paracoccaceae bacterium (assembly GCA_003545125.1). Lineage (GTDB taxonomy): Bacteria > Pseudomonadota > Alphaproteobacteria > Rhodobacterales > Rhodobacteraceae > Sinisalibacter. The sequence continues at coordinate 18,671 of DQCI01000337.1, read as the reverse complement.
AGCTGGAATCGAAACCACCCCTTCGCCTATGACCACGACGACCCCTATGGCGATGAGGTCACCAACAAGCTGCTCTCCGACTACCTGGACGACCGGCGCGGCAATTGCGTGACCATGCCCTTTCTCGTCACCATCCTCGGCCAACGCCTTGGGCTCGACATGACACCCGCCATGGCGCCCTTGCACGTGTTCGTAAAGTTCACCGACGACGAGGGCAAGACCTGGAATCTGGAGGCCACCAGTGGCGCGGGCGCAGCACGCGACCAGCACTACCGCGATCACCTGCCGATCACAGATGCGGCGCTGGAGAACGGCGTTTTCCTCACCCCGCTCAGCCGCGAGGAGAGCATTGCCGTGATCGCCTCGGTGGTGGTCGAAGACCTGATCGCACGTGAGCGCTATCTCGACGCCATGGCGGTGGCTGACATCCTGCTCGAGCACTACCCCAACTACGCCTACATCATGGTCAAAAAGGCCACCGCCGCCTACTACCTGTTGAAGGCGGAGTTCCACGACAAGTACGGGACGGCCGACGACGTGCCCAAGGACCATCGGGCCTATTTGGCCTATCGGTGATGGCTCTGATCAACAAACAAGAAGCACTAAGAATCGCGGAAGCACATCTTGCCAAACTGCAAGAAGAGATAGGATTCGATCTTGTGTTCACAGTCCGGGGTGAAGACAGGAAAGACGGGTTTTTTTTCGGGTACACCAGTCGTGCTTGGAAAGAGGACGGGGATTTGGATTATCTTCTGTTGGGCAATGCCCCATTTCTGGTAGATCGGAATTCTGGAAAAATCCGAACTTTGCCCGTGGCCGGTCAACCGTAGTGAAGCCCTCAAGATGAGGCATTATGAACGACCGAGATTTCTCGTTCTCGACTAGGTTCCGACCCAATCGCCAGACACTCTCCGATATCGTTTTCGCGGCTCGGAGCAGTGCGGAACCGCTGACGGAGTGGTTGTCGTTCATTACATAACATCTCTTTTGGGTTCTTGATGACAGACCCTGTCCGACACTAGGTCGAATATGAGCAGTGTCTTGCGTCCCACTTGCGACCCTTCGCCCGGCGAAACGAAGTTAGCGCTATCGGAATATAAATCAATTACTTGACCCCCCGTCCGAGTTCGCCCACCCATCGCGAAGTCTTCGCCCGGGTCTCAGTCCGGCCTCAGTCCACCACCAGCATGTACCCCGCGCCGCGCACCGTCTGGAGGTATTTGGGCGACTTCGGATCGTCCTCCAGTTTCCGCCTCAGCCGGGTGATCTGCACGTCGATGGCGCGGGCCTTGGCCTGAAGCCCCTCCCGTCCGAGCCGCGCGATCACCTCGCCCCGCCCGACCGCCACCCCGGGCTGCGCGGCGAAGACCCGCATCAGCTGCACCTCGGTCGCGGTCAGCCGCACCGGGTCCGCGTCTCTCGTCAGCGCGCCGGTTTCGAGATCGAACACCATCGATCCCATCCGCACCACTTTCGGCCCCGGCGCTTCCACCGGCGGGCGCCGGTCGAGAATCGTGTTGATCCGCGCACAGAGCACCGGCGGCTCGAAGGGTTTTTCCAGGCACTCGACGTCGCGGCCCGGGGCCGGATGCCCCGGACTTGTAAGCAGCAGGATCGGCGTCGTGAGATCGTCGCAAAGCGCGCGAATGTCCGGCAGCCGCGCGTCGAGCACGACCAGGTCGAATTCAAGCCCCGACAGCAAGCTGCGGGCGTGTGTCCCGTCCCGCGCCACGCTGACGAGGAAGCTCTGGGCCTTGAGATACCCGCGCAGAAGATCGCGCAGGCGTTCGTCGGTATCGACCACGAGCAGGTGAGCGGGTGCCTCCAGGGTCATTCCTCGGACTCCTTCATGCGGTTGAATTGACGGCGCATGTCCGGGTCCATCATCGCCTCCAGCACCATGCGAAACCCGCGCACCGCCTCCGGCCCGACTTCCCTGTAGGCGCTCCGCATCCGCTCGCGCTGCACCTCCGACAGATCGCGCTCCAGGGCCGCGCCGGAGGGCGTCAGATGGAGGTGCCGTTCGCGCTTGTCGCGGGTCCCCACCTGAGCCTCGACGAGCCCTTCCTCGATCAGGGTCCTCAGCACCCGGTTCAGCGATTGTTTGGTGACGCCAAGGGTCGACAGGAGGTTGTTGACGGTGGTCCCCGGCGACTGGTGAATGAAGTGCAGCGCCCGATGATGCGCGCGCCCGTACCCCCTTTGGTCGAGGATCCGGTCGGGATCAGCCGTGAACCCGCGATAGGCAAAATACATCGCCTCGATGCCCTTGCGAAGCTGCTCGTCGGTAAGAAACAGAAGCTGTGGCCTGCCCCGTCCGATCTGGTCGTTCATCTGCGCCGCTCCCCCCGAGATCACATTGACTGTTACAAACCTGATTTTATGTCAGTCTTGTTGACATTCCAAGACTCAACTGTTAGCCAGCATCGAAATTCGCGCAACAATTGGTCCGAAGCGGACCCAATCCGCGCAACAAATGGAAAGCCTGGACAGGCCTGGAAGGAGAATACCGATGGCTGGTGGCTACGATGACCGCGATGGCAAGATCTGGTTGGATGGCAAGCTGGTGGATTGGCGCGATGCCAACGTGCACATCCTGACCCACGCGATGCACTACGCCTCCTCGGTATTCGAGGGCGAGCGGGCCTACGCCGGGAAGATCTTCCTGTCCGAGCGCCACAGCGAACGGCTGCTGAAGTCGGGCGAAATGATCGACGTGCATATCCCCTGGACCGTCGAAGAGATCGAGAAGGCCAAGTACGACGTGCTCGCGGCCAACGGCTTCTCCGACGCCTATGTGCGCGCGGTCGCTTTCCGCGGCGCCGGGCCGGATATGGGTGTAAGCTCCGCGCGCAACCCGATCCGCATGGCCGTCGCGGCCTGGGAATGGGGCAATTACTACGGCGACGCCAAGTTCAAGGGTGCAAAGCTCGACATCTCGAAGTGGAAGCGCCCGAGCCCCGAAACCATCCCGACCGCCGCCAAGGCCTCCGGGCTCTACATGATCTGCACGATCTCGAAGCATGCAGCCGAAGAGAAAGGCTGCTCGGACGCACTGTTTTTCGACTACCGGGGTTACGTTGCGGAGGCGACCGGGGCCAACGTGTTCTTCGTAAAAGACGGCGAAGTCCACACGCCGCTCCCCGACGCGATCCTCAACGGGCTCACCCGACAGACCGTCATTGGCTTGCTGAAGGACCGCGGCATAACCGTGCACGAACGCCATATCATGCCCGAGGAGATGGAAGGCTTCGAGCAATGCTGGCTGACCGGCTCGGCAGCGGAAGTGACGCCGGTTGGTGAGATCGGGTCCTATAGCTTCGAGGTGGGCGCGCTCACCCGGGAGATCGCGGAAGCCTACGAGGCGCTCGTGCGGGCCTGACCCGCTCAAATCCTCTGCGTTTCATCCTTCGGTAACGGCTCGGCTGTATCATCTGCGCCAGCCGAAACCGGGGGATGATCCATGCACAACACACGCCGCAGCCTGGTCTATGTCATGTTGATCATTGCGGTCGTCGTAATGCCGACGGCTGTGGCGCTCGGGTGGCATCAGTTTTCCCGTGATCCCAATTTCCGCCCGCTCGGCATCACCCGCGAGGCGCTGCGCGACTACGGGGTTCCCGGAGTCGGAGTCGATCTGATCACCTATGTCGATTGGCCCGCCGCCAAAGCGGGACATCCCGCGCGCCAGCAACTGGCCGACAATATCACCGCCTCCTTCGCTTCGAAAGGGGTCGAGGCCCGGTTCATCTTTCGCGACGCAACCGGGTCGCCGCAGGTCACCTACGTGGTCGGGAAATCGACCATCGGCCCCTATCCCGCCAGCCGGGCCGCCGAGGGCATCACCGCGGCGGTGGAAGCCTATCGGATGTACTGAACTTTGAAGAAGCGCCAACCGAACGGGCTGGCTCAATCCGGGTTTTGGGACATGCCCCCAAGGAAACAGTGAGTTTCCTAGGGGCCTCCCTCTATGAGGCTTCCAATAATTTGTATCGGTTTGCCTGACCAGGTCCGTGAGGTGGATTCGTTGCTTCTGCCATTGGTCACGCGCCGGATAGCGAAAAAACCGGACCAATTCGGCGACCATCCGGCGTTGCCCGGCCATCGCATCCTCCGGCAGTTGCTCGGGCCCCAGAACTCGGCCACTGTCGAGCCCGGGCGCGCGCGGTGCAGAAGCGCGTCGCGGGTTTCGCGAAGCCAGACCCGCCGGCCCATCCGCGAATACCAGCGCTGCGCGTGGCGCAGGACCGGGTCAGGTTGGAGGTAGGCCCTCCAAAGGGCCTTGGGGCGCAGTTGCAGAACAGCCTCGATCAACTCCAGCCAAAGAAACACCCGCCACGCCGGGACGCGTGGGGTCTCCAGCACCTGGTGCTTGTAGTCCCAGAAGCGGAGGTCGGCCTGGATCACACGACGATCCGCGCTCTGGCCATGGAAGGGCGTCCAGCGATGCGGGGTCGCGTAGACCGACATGATCTGCTCCGGGTCCTAGGCGCGGAGATGGCGCAGGAGCTGCAAGTAGTCGCCGTCGGTCTCCTCTTCGAAGCTGACCGCGAAGGTGGCGAGGCCGATCATGCCGTGCGCACGAAGCAGGTGGATCGCTTGTTGGCCCTTGGCCCGGTTGCCGCCCTTGCGCACTTTCTGCAACGTGGCCTCATCGGTGCCCTCGAGCCCGAGAAGGATCCGCAGGCAGCCCGCTTTCTTGTAGAGCGGCAGGATGTCGGCATCGCGAACGATATCGTCGGCCCGGGTCGAACCGACTATGAGGACCGGCACACTCTCGGCCACCAACGCTTCCAGAAACGCCTTCCAGACCTTGCGGGACGAGGTGGGGTTTTCGTCGGCGAGGTTGATGAGGTCAACGCCCTTCTCGCGGTGGAGCCATGCGTTCTCCTTCGCGAAGGCAACCGGATCGCGGTGGCGCCAGCGGGTCCAGAAACCCCGCTGGCCACAATAGGTGCGAAGATGCGGACCGCCGCGCGAGAACTGCATGATGACGGACCGTTTGCCGCCCCAGGAGCTGTGTTCGGCGAAGTCGACGAGTTCCCAGCCGATGCGCGTGGATTCGAGGTCGCGCAGCATCTCGGCCGGCCGGGTCGCGACCGGGTGGCCGGTGCGGCGCAAGGCCAGGCCCGGCACATTGTCGAGCGTGCGTCCGGAAACGATGGCGTCGAACAGGGCGGGGGTCGTGACTTCGCCTTCACCGCGAACGATCACGTCGATCTGTGGGGCCGCGCGCAGGATTTCGGCCCAGTGATAGGTCGGGTGGACGCCACCGTAGATGATGGTCATGGCCGGCCATTCCGCCCGGACGGCGGCGGTGATGTCCAGCACCGCCGGATGAGCGGAGGTCGAGCCCGAATGACCGAGCAGCAGCGCATCGGGCAGATCGCGCCGGAGGTCTGACAGGATCTCGGTGACCGTCATCGGCGCGATGTCGGCATTGACCAGACGCACCGCGTGGCCCGCATCGATCAACAGGCCACCGATCGTCAGAAGTCCGAGCGGCGGCAAAAGCTCGCCGGGGACGCGACTTCCGATCGAACGATGTGGGGGATTGAGGAGGACGATTTTCAACGCGGGCACCTGCAGGACGCCGAAACTCTGACATGGGCTCTGACATGGGCAATGGGATAGTCGAAGCGACCGCCCGGCGACGACCTGTGTCGCGCAGGGAAACACCGTTCGATGCGGCAGCCGCCTTCCTGTCCTCGAACTGCCGCCACAACGCGGGCGCGCGATAGAGCCATCGCCGATACGGGACCTTCGAGCAGCCCGTTGACGGCCTCGAGGCGCTTTCCATTCTTCCAGGAAGTGCTCGTCGTCGCATGCTGCCCAGGCTGCTGCGCGCCCCGTCGGGCAGCATTCCGGCTCCTGGCTCTTCGATCAGGCCGACCGCGCTTCGGGTGTAGAACCTGCGTGAAAGACACGAGCGAAGCCCGCTCTGACGATTGTCCGGTTTTGGTGCGTACTCAAATCGTTCTACTTCGAGAGCCGCGACAGCGCCCATCGCGCGGCGTCGGACAGGACCTCATCGGGGTCGCAAGCAAGCGGTCGCACGGCCTCCGCCAGGGATTTTTCCCCTGAATTTCCGATTGCGTAGGCCACATTCCGCAGGAAGCGCCCGCGCCCGATCCGTTTGATCGGCGACCCCGAAAACCTGGTCCGAAATGTTGCATCATCAAGCCCCGCGAGCTCTGCCAGGCGCGGCGCGGCGAGGTCGTCACGCGCCGCGTAGCGCGCCTCCTGCGCTTCTCTCGCGAACTTGTTCCACGGGCAGGCCGCGAGGCAATCGTCACACCCATAGATGCGATTGCCCAGATGCGGGCGCAGCGCTTCGTCCACCGGCCCCTTGTGCTCGATCGTCAGGTAGCTGATGCAGCGCCGCGCATCGAGCTGGCCGGGGGCCGGGAAGGCGTTGGTCGGGCAGGCATCGAGACAGGCGGTGCAGGTGCCGCAATGGTCTTCGCCGGGCACGTCCGGCGCCAGATCCAGGGTGGTGAAGATTGCACCGAGGAAGAACCAGTTGCCCAGCTCGCGGCTGAGCAGGTTGGTGTGCTTGCCCTGCCAGCCGAGACCGGCGGCGGCGGCGAGTGGTTTTTCCATGACCGGCGCGGTATCGACGAAAACCTTGATCCGTGGCGGCTCTGCCGTCAGCCCGGCAGGGGAATTCCCTGAATTCGCCGCGCGGGTCGTGTCCGGTCCCGCCCGCTCGATCAGCCAGCGCCCGACCCGCTTGAGGCGTTTTTTGACGATGTCGTGGTAGTCTCTATTCCGCGCATAAACGCTGATCGCGCCGCGCTCCGGCATCCCGACCACCGCCATTGGATCTTCCTGCGGCGTATAGGGTTCCGCCAGCATGATGACCGATCGTGCCGCGGGCCAGAGCGCGGACGGGTCGCCGCGCCAGGCCATCCGCTCGGCCATCCACGCCATGTCGCCGTGCCAGCCCCGGGCCACGAACGCGGCGAGCCGCTGCGCGATCTCCGGCACCGCGTCGGGCCGGGTGATGCCGACGGCCGCAAACCCTTCTTCGCGGGCTTTGGCGATCAGGTCCGCCTTGAGATTCTCGCTCAAAAATCCAGGTCCGCGTAATGCGGCGGCGGCGGGAAGCCCGGGATCTGGTCGGCCAGGATCGACCGGAAGGCGGGCCGCGACTTGATCTTCGAATACCACTCGCGGACGTTGGCGTTGCGGTCCCAGTCGACATCGGAGATGTAATCGAGCGCGGAGAGATGCGCGGCGGCCGCGAAATCGGCCAGCGTCATCGTGTCGCCCGCGAGCCAGCGGCGGATGTCCAGAAGCCAGCCCAGGTAGTCGAGGTGGTACTTGATCGCCTTGGCGCCCGATTTGATCTTGGCGGAATCCGGGTAACCCTGGCCGGAGATCTTCTTGTTCACCCGCTCATAGAGCAGGTTCGAGGTGACCTCGTTGTGAAACTTGTCATCGAACCAGCTGACCAGGCGGCGCACTTCGTAGCGCCCGTCGGCGCTTGTCGGCATCAGGGACGGCGTCGGATACCGTTCCTCGAGGTACTCGTTGATCGCCGCGCTCTCGGTGAGCATCTTGCCGTCGATGTTCAGGATCGGCACCTTGCCCGCCGGATTGCGGCGCAGGAACTCAGGCGCCTTCTCCCAATACCGGGTTTCGATCAGCTCGACCTCGATCCGCTTCTCGGCAAGCGAAAGGCGCACCTTGCGGCAGTAGGGAGACAGGGGGAAATGGTAAAGCCGGGTCATGGAAAGGTCTCGCAAGTTTCCCTATGGTTTTACGTGAAAAGAGCGCCCGTTCAATCCTGGATGCTCAAACGCGGAAGATCCCCGGGCGTTCAACCTTCGAAACAGGCGGCGCGGCCATCCTGGCGGATGGTTTCGGCCCCGTCGAGGATGCTGGCGGCACGCCGTTCGAGGAACGGAGTCGGGAGCGTTGCAGAGCGGCCCTTCGGGTCCGGCAGCACGGCAGCGAGGCGGGCGGCCTGCCTGGCCGAGAGCGCGTTTGCGGAGACCCCGAAATGGTGCTGCGCCGCTGCCTCGATCCCGAATACGGCGGTGTCGAACTCGGCGACGTTGAGATAGACTTCGAGGATGCGCTGCTTTGACCAGAC
>DQCI01000337.1:0-10555 GCA_003545125.1 Paracoccaceae bacterium | reverse complement strand
TCCGGCCACAGATAGACGTTCTTGACCACCTGCTGGCTGATCGTCGAGGCGCCGCGGCGGTCACCGGATGCGATCACCTGCCGGATCGCCGCCATGTCGAAGCCCCAGTGATTGCAGTAGTTGGCGTCTTCGGCGGCCACGACAGCGCGCACCATGACCGGGGCAATCGCGTCGAACGCCACCCATTCATGGCTCAGACTGCCGTGCCGGGCCTTTTCCGCGGCCATGTAGAGGGTGGTCGGCGGGTTCACCACCGAGAACAATGCGACGCCAAGCGCGGCGAAGACGAGGGCGATCAGGGCCAGGCGGAAGAACCAGCGCCGGATGAACCGCCAAAACGTGGTCACCACGCCGGTTCCTGCGCGTTCGCCTTTTGCCTGCCGTGCCCATGCCATGGCTCCTTGTCCATAGGCGCGGGCGCCGGGTCAAGCCCAAGCAAGGGCTATTGTGAAGAGGCCCTGGCCCGCAGGCTGCACCCCCGGCGCACGCGCGCGTGTGACCCTAACACAGCACTTTGCGCGCGTTCGCGCTCGGAAATGGTGGCCCAGCGGGGGGCGCCGTATGGTGCAACAGCGCGGTGTTTCGGTTTTATCGGAGCCTTCCCCGATGGCGAAGCCGGCTGCGCTTGGCCCGGCGACGACCGGTCGGGCGCGCATCAATGCGCAGGGACGCAGGTTATGGTCTAATCACAACGGGTAAGGGGGATGACATGCCTTTTGAGTCCGTGCCGTTCTACGATCTTTCAGACAACGAGACCGGTTGCTGCCCCCGGTTCGACGCGGGCGGATGGGACGGGCTTGATCTGAAATTCACCGACAAACTGTTCGTACGCCGTGACACACGCGGTTTTCCACGTGCCCATCGACATCGGCCGGGTGTTTCCGCGGGTGCAGGAACACCTCGAGGCCGCCAAAGCCTTCGACCCGGAGGACTTCTTCATCCTGTCGAAGGATCTCAGCGCCTGGACATCGGAGCACTTCTTTGCCGCGTCCGCGGATGTGCCCGGCGAGGAAATGGTGCGCCTTTCGGGCAAATCCCGTACCAGAGTGTTCGTCGGCCCCTATGCCGACGCGAAGCGCTGGTACGAGGAGATGAAAACTATCTCTGCAGCGCACGGCAAGCCGGAGGGCGAGGTGAATTTCGACTACACCACCTGCCCGAAATGCGCGAAACACTATGGCCACAACTACGTGGTCGGGTTTGCCGAGATCTGAAGACGAAAAGGGCGACCCCGGGAGCCGCCCTTGCGTTGTGAGAGGTCCGACGCTTACTCCGCCGGCATCGCCTTCTCTTCGTGCGACAGCGGCACAGGGATGTGCGCCAGCATTTCTGTCGGGCAGATCTGCAGGAAGTTGTGCTTTTCCTTCTCCCAATCCTGAAGGATCTTGTGGGCCTTGGTCGAGCCGGTTTCGTCGGCATGGCGCAGGACCAGCTCTTTGAGCTGGGTTTCCCAATGGTCAACGGTGACCGGCACGGTCACCAGCGTTTCCATGTTCATGAAATCGTAGGCGCAGCCATCGGGATCGTAGACATAGGCCATGCCGCCGGTCATGCCGGCACCGAAATTGGCTCCGATCCCGCCGAGGATCACCGCGACACCGCCGGTCATGTATTCGCACCCGTTGGACCCACAGCCTTCGATCACCACTTTGGCGCCCGAGTTGCGCACGCAGAAACGCTCGCCCGCGCGCCCGGCGGCGAACAGGAAGCCGTCGGTCGCCCCGTAGAGCACGGTGTTGCCGATGATCGTGTTTTCCTCGGCGACGAGCGGCGAGCACATCGGCGGACGCACGACGATGCCCCCCCCCGAAAGGCCCTTGCCGACGTAGTCGTTGGCATCGCCGGACACCTCGATCTTGAGCCCAGGTGCTGCAAAGGCGCCGAGCGACTGGCCAGCGGAGCCCGTGAGCTTCACCGTCAGGTGGTCCGGCTGCAGATTGTTGCGCATGCCGAAGTTGCGCACGATATGGCTGGAAATGCGGGTGCCGATGGTCCGGTCCGTGTTTCGGACCGCATATTGCAGCTGCATCTTTTCGCCGTCGCGCAGGAACCGCTCCGCGTCCTTCACGATCTCGGCGTCAAGCGTGTCGAGCACATCCTGACGCGGCCGGTCCAGATCGTAGCTGATCTGGTTCGGGGTCGCGACCGTCACCAACAGCGGGTTCAGGTCGAGGTCGTCGAGATGCGAGGCGCCGCGGCTGACTTGGGTAAGCAGATCGGCCCGGCCGATCACGTCATCCATCGACCGCGCCCCGATCCGGGCGAGGATCTCGCGCACTTCCTCGGCGTAGAAGGTGATAAGATTGACCACCTTGTCGGCGGAGCCTGTGAACTTCTCGCGCAGGTCGTCGCGCTGGGTACAGACACCCACCGGACAGGTGTTCGACTGGCACTGGCGCACCATGATGCAGCCCATCGCGATCAGCGCGGCGGTGCCGATGCCGTATTCCTCGGCCCCCATCATCGCCGCCATGACGATGTCACGGCCCGTCCGCAGACCGCCGTCGGTGCGCAACGTCACCCGGTCGCGCAGGTAGTTCATCGTCAGCACCTGGTGGGTCTCGGTCAGGCCCATTTCCCACGGCAGGCCGACGAACTTGATCGAGGTCGCGGGCGAGGCGCCGGTGCCGCCATTGCCCCCCGAAATCAGGATCACGTCGGCCTTCGCCTTGGCGACGCCGGCCGCGATGGTGCCGACACCTGACGAAGCGACCAGCTTCACCGTGACCTTGGCGCGCGGGTTGATCTGCTTGAGGTCGTAGATCAGCTGCGCGAGGTCTTCGATCGAGTAGATGTCATGGTGTGGCGGCGGCGAAATCAGCGTCACGCCCTTGGTGGAATGGCGCAGACGCGCAATCAGGTCGGTCACCTTGATGCCCGGAAGCTGGCCGCCCTCGCCGGGCTTGGCGCCCTGGGCCACCTTGATTTCCAGCTCCTCGCACTGGTTGAGGTATTCGGCGGTGACACCGAAGCGCCCCGAGGCGACCTGTTTGATCTTGGCCGACGGGTTGTCGCCGTTGGGTTCGGGCACGAAATGCGCCGGATCCTCGCCACCCTCACCCGAGTCCGACTTCGCGCCGATCCGGTTCATCGCCACGTTCAGCGCCTTGTGCGCCTCGGGGCTCAGCGCCCCCAGCGACATGCCCGGCGTGACGAACCTTTTGCGGATCGAGGTGATGCTCTCGACCTCGGAGATCGGCACCGGCGCGCCGAGCGGCTTGATGTCGAGCATGTCGCGCAGGTGGATCGGCGGGTTGCTTTTCATCATCGCCGAATACTTTCGCCAGGTCTCGTAGCTGGCGTTGTCGCAGGCCGCTTGCAGCAGGTGCATCGCCTGGGCGCCCCAGGCGTGGGTCTCACCGCCCTTGCGCGCCTTGTAGAAACCGCCAACCGGCAGAACATTGGCGCTCTGGCTCCGCCAACCCTTGGCGTGGATCTCTTCGAGCTTGGTCTGGATGCCGCCAACACCGATGCCGGAGATGCGGCTGGTCATGCCGGGGAAATACTCGTGCACCATCGCGCGGCTGAGGCCCACGGCCTCGAAGTTGAGCCCGCCGCGATAGGAGGAGATGACCGAAATGCCCATCTTGGACATGATCTTCAGAAGGCCCCAGTCAACCGCGTCACGGAAAAGCCGCACCGCTTCGGTGAGGCTGATGTCGAGCAGCCCACGGTCGATCCGGTCGGCAAGGCTGTCTTCGGCGAGATAGGCGTTCACCATCGTCGCGCCGCAGCCGATCAGCACCGCGAAGTAATGCGGGTCGATCGCCTCCGCCGCGCGGACATTGAGAGAGGTGAAGGTCCGCAGGCCCTGGCGCGTGAGCCAGGAATGCACAGCACTCGTCGCCAGGATCATCGGCATCGGCACCTTGCTCTCGTCCTGCGCCATGTCGCTGAGAACGATATGGCCGGCCCCCGAGCGCACCGCGTCCTCCGCCTCCGAGCGGATGCGAATGAGCGCGTCGCGCAAGCTTTGCGGCCCGGCGTCGGCGGGGAAGGTGCAGTCGATCTCGGCCATCGGCGCGTTGAACTGGCGCTTCAGCTCCTCGAACTGTGCATTGCCCACGAAGGGGCTCTCGATCACCAGGATCTGGGTCTGGCTGCCGGCCTCGTCGAGCACGTTCTTGAGGTTACCGAACCGGGTCTTGAGGCTCATCACCCGGTATTCGCGCAACGAGTCGATCGGCGGGTTGGTCACCTGGCTGAAGTTCTGCCGGAAGAAATGGCTGAGATTGCGGTACTGGTTCGACAGCACCGCCGCCGGCGTGTCGTCGCCCATCGAGGCGAGGATTTCCTTGCCGTCCTCGGCCATCGGCGCGAGGATCATCTCGAGGTCTTCGAGCGAGAAACCGGCCGCGATCTGCCGCTTGCGCAGCTCTTCGCCGGCGAACAGGGCCTTTTCCTCGACCGACGTGAGATCGGCCTCGATGTTGTTGATATGCTTCACCGCCTCGCCGAAGGGCCGGCTTTCGGCCAGCTTGTCCTTCATCTCGGCATCGTGGAACAGCCGGCCTTCCGCCATGTCGACGGCGAGAATCTGGCCGGGCCCGAGCGCACCCTTCTCGATCACGGTCGCCTCGTCGGTGGGTACCATGCCGGTCTCGGATCCGGCGATGACCAGCCCGTCGCCGGTGACGACGTAGCGCATCGGCCGGAGCCCGTTGCGGTCGAGCCCGGCACACACCCAGCGCCCGTCGGTCATCGCCAGCGCCGCGGGGCCATCCCAGGGCTCCATCGTCGAGTTGACATAGCTGTACATGTCGGCCCAGGCCTGGGGCATCTCGCCCGCCTGCTTCGACCAGGCCTCCGGCACCAGCATCACCTTCGCCATCGGCGCCGAGCGGCCGGCGCGCACCAGAACCTCGAATACCGAATCGAGTGCCGCCGAATCCGACGAGGCGTGCGGCACGATCGGCTTGATGTCTTCCGCGAGGTCGCCGAAGGCCGAGCTTGCCATGCGGATCTCGTGGCTCTTCATCCAGTTGAGGTTGCCCTTCAGCGTGTTGATCTCGCCGTTATGCGCAAGCATGCGGAAGGGCTGGGCCAGCCACCATTGCGGGAAGGTGTTGGTCGAATAGCGCTGGTGGTAGATCGCGAAGGCGCTCTCGAAGCGGTCGTCCTTCAGGTCGGGGTAAAACTCGGCAACCTGCTCGGCCAGCATCATCCCCTTGTAGATGATCGACCGGCACGACAGCGACGCGATGTAGAGATCGCGCACGCCGGCGGCAGCGGCCGCCTTTTCGATCCGGCGGCGGATCACGTAAAGCTCGCGCTCGAAGGTCTCCTCGTCGACCCCCTTGGAGTTCGAAATGATGATCTGCTCGATCTCGGGCCGGGTCGCGTTGGCCTTTTCACCGAGGCACTCGATGTTCACCGGCACCCCGCGCCAGCCGTAGATGTAATAGCCCATGCCCAGAACTTCGGTCTCGACGATCGTCCGGCAAGTCTCCTGTGCGCCGAAATCGGTGCGCGGCAGGAACACCTGGCCCACGGCCATCAGCTGGTCCATCCGCGGCTCGTGACCGGTGCGCCGGATCTGGTCGTAAAAGAACGCAGGCGCGATCTGCACATGGATGCCGGCGCCATCGCCGGTCTTGCCATCGGCGTCGACCGCGCCGCGGTGCCAGACCGCTTTCAACGCTTCGATCCCGTTTTCGACCACCTTGCGCGACGGTTTGCCGTCGATCGCCACCACCAGGCCGACACCGCAGGAAGCATGCTCGTGTTCCTCGCGGTACATGCCGTTTTCGGCGAGCCAGGTGCGCCGGTCTTGTTCTTCGGCCATCCAGGTGTCGTCAAAGTTGGTCATCGTTCATCTCCTTCTGCGCCGGGAAAGGCGCGGCGGGGGTAAGTGCGGCATCCTGCAGGTTGCAGCCGTAAAGCGGCTGGGTGTCGCCGAAACCCGGCTCGCCGGGCAGGATGATGTCGGTGGGTCTGTCGTCCCAGGTGCTGATCTCGCCATCGGGGCCGAAAACCTCTTCGGCGCCGAGGAAGAACAGCCCGAGATCGCGCGAGTAATATTGGATACCCTGTGAGGCGTATTCGACGGCCCCGTCATCGTCGATGATCTCAAGCCGGGTCTTGACCTCGTCGAGCGTGTAGCCGTCGATCGTCGCGGTGGCGCCGGTGAGCATGTCGGCCCCGACGACGCGGATCTCGTAGCGCCGGTCGGGCGTGACCCGCCGCATGGTGAAATCGAACGTGTCGATCCCGGTGCTGAGGAGATCGTCGCGGCTGATCGGGTCGACGGCCGGCGGCGTGAATTCCTCGCGGGAACTGTCCCAGAAATAGGCAGCATCCAGCCACTGATATTCGCGGTCGTAGCTGACAACCGATTCGAGCCCCTCGTCCGAAAACGAAGCCTCCCAGAAGTCGCCTTCCGGCGCGACCTCGCAGCGCCAGAGAACCGAAACGCTACAGGCCCGGTTCTGGATCGTCGCGAAGCTCTCGCAGCCGGACGGCGGCGCGAAGGCGCCCGCGCCCGCACCCGCAGGCTGGGCGAGAGCGACCATGGACGAGACGAGAGCGCCGGCAACCACGGCGGAAAAAGCGCCTCGGGCGCTTTGCCTGACCCCGGCGCGGGGGGGCGGTCTGGTTTCGGGTACACGCATGGTGTGGTCCGTTCGGTGAGAAGGGCCCGGTTGTTGAGACGAACCGGGGCCGGTTACTCCGCCGCGATCTCGGCGGCGCTGTCGAAGTTTTTGAGGATCGCGACCGCGCTGTCGCGGCCATCCTTGATCGCCCAGACGACAAGCGACGCACCGCGCACGATGTCGCCCGCTGCATAGACATCCGCAAGCCGTGTGGCACCGGTGTTGAACTCGGCTTCCACCGTGCCCCAGCGGGTCACCGGCAGGCCGGGCTCGGCCCAGGCCTCGGGCAAGTCTTCCGGCTCGAACCCGAGCGCCTTGATGACCAGATCGGCCGCTTCGGTATAGTCGGCCCCCTCGATCGCCTCGGGGCTCTGGCGGCCACTGGCATCGGGATCGCCCAGACGCATCTTCTGCACGATCACGCCGTTCACCGGATCGCCGGTGAACCCTTTCGGGTTGGTGAGCCAGACGAAGTCCACGCCCTCTTCCTCGGCATTGGCCACTTCGCGCTGCGAGCCGGGCATGTTGGCCCGGTCGCGGCGATAGAGGCATTTCACCGAGGTCGCGCCCTGGCGGATCGCGGTGCGCACGCAGTCCATCGCGGTGTCGCCGCCGCCGATCACCACCACCTTCTTGCCCTTGGCGTTGAGCGTGCCGTCGTCATACGCAGGGACCTCGTCGCCGAAGCCCACCTTGTTGGAGGCGATCAGGTAGTCGATCGCCGGCACGATGCCCTTGGCGCCCGCACCGGGGCCGCCGAGGTCACGCGTCTTGTAGACACCCGTCGCCACCAGCACGGCGTCATGCTGCCCGCGCAGCGCATGGAAGCTCAGATCGGTGCCGATGTCGCAATTGAGCACGAAGGTCACGCCGGCGCGTTCGAGCTGCGCGATCCGGCGCATCACCACGTCCTTCTCGAGCTTGAAGCCCGGGATGCCATAGGTCAGCAGCCCGCCGGCACGATCGTGGCGGTCATAGACAGTCACCTGCACACCCGCGCGCCGCAGCACATCCGCCGCCGCGAGGCCCGCCGGGCCCGCCCCGATGATGCCCACGCTCTCCCCGCGTTCTTCGAGGGGTTTGATATCCGCGACCCAGCCGTTTTCCCACGCCATGTCGGTGATGTACTTCTCGACCGAGCCGATGGTCACGGTGCCGTGGCCGGACTGCTCGATCACGCAATTGCCTTCGCAAAGCCGGTCCTGCGGACAGATCCGGCCGCAGATCTCGGGGAAGGTATTGGTGGACTGGCTGAGCTGGTACGCCTCTTCGAGCCGCCCCATCGCCGTCATCCGAAGCCAGTCGGGAATGTTGTTGTGAAGCGGGCAATGCGTCTGGCAATAGGGCACGCCGCACTGGCTGCAGCGCGACGCCTGCTCGGCCGCCTTGGTGGCGGCGAACTCGGCATAGATCTCGTCGAAATCGCGGTTGCGCCGGTCGGCCGCCCGCTTCTCGGGCATGTCCCGCTCGACCGTCACGAATTTCAGCATCGGCTGCTTGGCCATGAGTTCGTCTCCATTCCCTTTAAATGGCTTCTTAAACAGCGCCACGGGGAAATAAAAGGCAATTCTACTGACCTAAATTGCCCGAAAACCCGGCGTCACAGGGCTTCAAACATCAAAAACTGGGTGTTTTAGGGAATGTATACTGACCTAATCACCATTTTCACATGTGTTTTCAGTAGGACAGAGGCGATATCGAAGAACCGATTCGTGGCGACTCCGCGCTCAGCTCAGCACCCCGAGTCCCGAAAGCCCCAGCAAAAGGCCGCCGAACACCAGACGGTAGATCGAAAACGCCGTGAACCGGTGGCTGCGGATGAAACCGAGCAGCCACTTGACGGAAATGAATGCGGTCACCGTCGAGACAGCAAAAGCAATGCCGAGCGAGGTCCAGTCTTCCGACCCGGCTCCGCTCCGCAATTCGCCGAAAATCTCGAAGGCGCTCGCCGCGTACATCGTCGGGATGCCCACAAGGAACGCGAACTCGGTCGCGGCGGCCCGGTTCGACGTGCCGAGCACCATGGCGACGAAGATCGTGGTGCCGGAGCGTGACAGACCGGGGAACACACCCGCCACGATCTGCGCGATGCCCACGGCGATTGCCACCCGCCAGAGAATATCGCTGCGATCTTCGAGTTTCCCGGCGTAGTATTCAGCCGCGATCATCCAGAACGCGCCGATCACCAGCGCCCAGGCGATCGGTTCGATCGTCTCCGGCAATTCGAAGCCCATCGCTTTCACAACGAGGCCGAGCACGGCGGTGATGAGGAACGCGACCGACAGCTTGATGAGGTAGTCGCGGTTCTGTGCATCCTGCCAACCGGTCAGCAGATCGACAATCCGACGCCAGTAGATCAGCGTCACCGCGAGGATCGCGCCGGCCTGGATCACGATCGTATAGAGGTCCGACCGCGCGCCCAACCAATGCTCGGCAAGCAGCAGGTGCCCGGTCGACGAGATCGGCAGAAATTCCGTGATCCCTTCGATCACACCGAAGAGAACGTCATTGAGATAGGTCACGCAGGGGGTCTCCTCAACCTGGGCAGCGCACACGGCGGCCACGGGCACCGATTACTCAGGTTTTCAGGTTCTTGGCCGAGGCGGTGATCGCCGCGTACTGGCCCGCTACGCGGAACCGGTACAGATAATCCGGCAGAACGGCGGCCATCGCGGTTGTGTCGATCCCGAGATCGTCAAACCCCTTCGCATCCGGCGCGACCACGTTGTCGACCGAGAGGTTTTTGACCTGGTCCACGGTCAGCGGCGCCTTGATCAGCCCGCCCGAGAGCTTCTGCCAGAGATCGAACCACCAGGCAAAAAACTTCGCGGCCCCGAAGGGCAGGTTGACGATCAACCGGTTGCGTTGGATGACCTCCAGCATGGTTTGCAGAAGCTCACGGAAAGTCTTGATTTCGGGGCCGCCAAGTTCGTAGATGCCCGCCGCCGCCTTGCCTTTGACGCCAAGTTCGGCCGCCGCGGCCACGTCGTCCACGTAGACCGGCTGGAACTTCGTCTCGGCGCCGGCAACCGGCAACACCGGGCTCATCACCGCCATGCCGGCGAAACGGTTGAAGAAATCGTCCTCCGGGCCGAACAGAATCGATGGGCGCAAAATGACCACATCCGGGAAGTGTTCGAGAACGCCCTCTTCGCCGAGGCGCTTGGTCCGCGCATAGCTCGCCTTGCTGCCGGAATCGGCGCCAATCGCCGAAATGTGGACAAGTCGGCCGACTCCCTGCTGCGCGGCGAGGCGTGCGACCCGCTCGGCGCCCTCGTGCTGCGTGGCGTCGAACGTGTTGCGACCCAACTCGTTGAGAACCCCGACGCTGTAGACCACCGCGTCCGCGCCGCGCATCGCCTCGGCGACCGAAGCATCGTCGCGCACATTGCACAACACCGGCTCAACCTGGCCGACCGTGCCATAGGTCCGCACGAACAGCGCCTGGTTGGGACGGCGCACCGCGACCCGTACCCGCCAACCCGCGCGCGCCATCCGGCTCGCGATGTAACGGCCAAGAAAGCCCGAACCGCCATAGATGGTGACCAGTTTCGACATCGCTATCTCCCGAGGATTACCCGGGGATTGCATAGCGCTCACCCCCCTCTTGGACAAGGTCAAAGGCGCGGTTTGCTCTGGTGCGGCTTTACCCGTTGACACGCCCCCCGACGGCGGCTACATCGCGGGCCCACGCACCTGTGCCCAGGTGGCGGAATTGGTAGACGCGCTGGTTTCAGGTACCAGTGGCTTAACGGCCGTGGAGGTTCGAGTCCTCTCCTGGGCACCGAGTCACCTTCTCATAGCCCCTCATTTCTTCTCAAAACCATTGATTTTTATGCGTTCTTGTGATCTTATGGAGAACATAGCTGAACCCTTCATACCCCACTTTCACACACTAATGTGGGGTACAAAAGTGGGGTGTCACGCAAAGCCATCGGGGTCGTATCCCACTTGGCACTGTT
>DQCI01000225.1:3408-3724 GCA_003545125.1 Paracoccaceae bacterium | reverse complement strand
CAAATGACGGTTGTGTCACGCCCCACCCCCCCCTGAGTACTTCAGCCAAGATAAGGGGTCCGGCCTAGGCGGGCTCAGAGGCGGCGGAGGGCTTTGGTGATCGACGCCGAGCGCAACGCCTGGGCCACCGCCCGCTTCGCCAGATATGTCTACGCCCGCCGCCACCGCCAACGCGGCGCGCTGTCGATCACCACCCGGTCGGTCCAGAGGCAGCCCTGGCCTTCGGGCTGGACGCTGAGGGTATGGTCCTACCGGGTGACCGACCGGTTGTGCTCACGGCTTTGCAGCACACGGGCCGCGCGGTCGAGTTTTTGGA
>DQCI01000225.1:2558-3322 GCA_003545125.1 Paracoccaceae bacterium | reverse complement strand
GTGCGCGAGACCCCGCATCGCTTCGATGACTTCGGCAAATTGCATCGCCTCGGCGAAGACCGTGTCGGCATCGCGCGGGTAACGGGCGTCGATCGACACTTCGTAAGCCATGCCCTCTCCCGGAAACGCAGAACCCCCAGACAAGCCGGGGGTTCGCTGGGCGGCATCAGCCGCCGGTAACGCTGTTGCGGGCATAATCCCGCAGTGTCGTCGCCAACGCCTCAGAGGAGGCCTTCACGCTGCGCCTTCTTGCGCGCCAGCTTGCGCGCACGGCGGATGGCCTCGGCCTTCTCGCGCGCTTTCTTGACGGAGGGCTTCTCGAAATGTTGCCGAAGCTTCATTTCGCGGAAGACACCCTCACGTTGCAGCTTCTTCTTCAGGGCACGAAGCGCCTGATCGACGTTGTTATCGCGAACGGATACCTGCATGTGGTTGTCACCACCTTTCTAGGTTTGAGTTGCAGAATTTGCAGGAGCGCGCCGTATAGCAGCGCACCGGCGGCTTGTCCAGTGCGGCGGGCCAGGCTCCGCGCGCCGGGCGCGCACCGCAGCCCAAGCGTTGAAGCCCGGCCCGGGATGTGCATGGATGGATCGAAACGCGAGGCCAGATATGAGCACCAAAGACGATTTCCTTGACGCCGCGATGAACCACGCGCTGTTCGACGGCTGGAGCCAGGCGACGATCGACACGACCCGGGCAGACCTCGGGTTGAGTGCCGAAAGCGTTCGGCGCCTGTTTCCGAAAGGCCCGCCCGATCTCGCGCT
>DQCI01000225.1:0-2500 GCA_003545125.1 Paracoccaceae bacterium | reverse complement strand
GGCTCGAGATCGCCGACAAGGAGCTGGTCCGCCGCGGCATGAGCCTGTTCGCCCTGCCCCAGCACGCCGCGATGGGCGCAGGGGCGCTGTGGGAAACCGCCGACGAGATCTGGACGGTGCTGGGCGACACCTCGCACGACATCAACTGGTACACCAAGCGCAGCTCGCTCTCGGCGGTTTTTTCCGCGACCGCGCTCTATTGGCTCGGGGACGAGAGCGAAGGCGACGCACGCACCTGGGAGTTTCTCGACCGGCGGATCGAAAACGTCATGCAGTTCGAGAAGATGAAGGCGCAGGTGAAACGGAACCCGGCAGTCGAGGTGTTCATGAAAGGCCCGGGCAAGGTGCTCGACCTGGTCAAGGCGCCACGCGCGACGCGCCCCGGCTACCCGGGCACGCACGGGGGCCAGCNNGGCCAGCGCGGGGGCCAGCGCGGGAGGCGCTCGCGATGAGCACGCCTGAGCGGATGCGCGTCATCGAGATCTCCGAACCCGGCGGGCCGGAGGTGCTCCGTCTCGCCGAGCGCGCGGTGCCGGAACCCGGGGCGGGCGAGATCCTGATCCAGGTGGCTTTCGCCGGCGTGAACCGGCCCGATGCACTGCAACGCGCCGGCGCCTACGCGCCACCGAAGGGCGCGAGCGACCTCCCGGGGCTGGAAGCCGCGGGGCTTGTGGCCGCCATCGGCCCCGGCGTGAGCGAATGGCAGGTCGGCGACGCGGTCTGTGCGCTGCTACCGGGCGGCGGCTACGCCGACTACGCGCTCTGCCCCGCCGCGCATGCGTTGCCGGTGCCCGAGGGCATGGAGCTGCGCGAGGCGGCCTGCCTGCCAGAGACCTTCTTCACCGTTTGGTCGAACGTATTCATGCGCGGCGGGCTCAAGGCCGGTGAGCGGTTTCTCGTCCACGGCGGATCGTCCGGGATCGGCACCAAGGCGATCCAGCTGGCGGCCGTATTCGGCGCGCGGGTGTTCACCACCGCGGGCAACAAGGAAAAATGCGACGTCTGCACAAGCCTCGGGGCGGAACGGGCAATCAACTACAACGATGAGGATTTCGTCGAGGTCGTGAAGGCCGAGGGCGGCATGGATGTGATCCTCGACATGGTCGGCGGTCCTTACATCCCGCGCAACATCCGCGCGCTGGCCGATGACGGGCGAATGGTCCACATCGCCTTTCTCGGCGGGCCGAAGGCGGAGCTGAACTTCGCCCAGATCATGGCCCGGCGGCTGACGGTGACGGGCTCGACGCTTCGGCCCCAGTCGAACATCGCCAAGGCGCGAATCGCCGCGGAGCTGCGCGAGAAGGTCTGGCCTTTGCTGGATACCGGCCGGATCGCGCCGGTGATGGATTCGGAGTTTCCGCTGGCGCAGGCCGCGGCGGCGCATGAGCGGGTGGAGAGCCCGGGGCATATCGGCAAGATCGTGCTCAAGGTGGCGGGCTAGGGTCCGCAAACTGTCCTGGACGCGATGAGATGTCCCTCCGACACAATCGGGGGGTTCCAGGAAATGCACGGCAGGTTGACGGGGCATATCCGTTAGTCCATTGGAATGGCGTCATTTTCTTCGCTCGCACATGTGTCGGTTTCCTAGGAAACCGGTCCCCACGGTGATGGTCCGACGGCCCGCCTCGGCGAGCGCGCACCCGGACGTGACGAGATTGCCCCTTTCCTCCGCCGCGGGCGTCTCCTAGCCTTGTTCCAACACCACAGACCCAGGGAGAGCGTCATGGCGACACAGGTCATCATCGAGGAATTTGGCGGACCCCGGAACATGAAGCTCGTCGATGTCGAGGTTGGCGAGCCCGGCCCCGGCGAGGTGCGGATCCGGCATCAGGCGATCGGGCTCAACTTCATCGACGTCTACTTCCGCACCGGGGTCTACCCGATGGAGTTGCCAGGCGGGCTTGGCATGGAAGCGGCGGGCGTGATCGAAGCGGTGGGCGCGGGTGTGACACACCTGAAACCCGGGATGCGGGCGGCCTATGCGGCGCAACCGCCGGGCGCCTATGCCACCGAGCGGGTGATGCCCGCAGCCCATGTGGTGCCGCTGCCCGACGAGATCAGCTTCGAAGTGGCCGCGGCGGCGATGCTGCAGGGGATGACGGTGGACTACCTGTTCCGCCGCACCACCCCGATCAATCCCGGCGACACGGTGCTGTTTCACGCGGCGGCCGGCGGGGTCGGGCTGATCGCCTGCCAATGGGCGAAGTCGGAAAACATCCGGCTGATCGGCACCGCCGGGTCGGATGAGAAATGCCACGAGGCGCTGACCAATGGTGCGACCCATTGTATCAACTACAAGGACGTCGATTTCACCCGCAAGGTGCGCGAATTGACCGACGGCAAGGGGGTCGACGTGGTGATGGACGGGGTCGGCAAGGACACGTTCATGGGCTCGCTCGACTGTCTGAAACCGCTCGGCATGATGATCTCCTTCGGGTCGGCCTCGGGCAATGTCGAGGCTTTCGGCCTCCAGGAACTTACCAAACGCGGCAGCCTCAAG
>DQCI01000051.1:5360-5839 GCA_003545125.1 Paracoccaceae bacterium | reverse complement strand
AAACGCGCTTCGCCGCGGGCGAGGAGAGGAACAGCACCGTTTCGGCGATGTCATCTACGTTCACCCATGAACGCATCGACACGCTGCGCACGTATTGCTCGCGCACGTGATCTTCGCTCTTGCCGCTGGCGGCGGCTTCGCGTGCCACCACCCGGTCCATCCGCGGGCCCTCCACTGCGCCCGGGCAGATCGCATTCACCCGCACGCCCGCGGGGCCAAGCTCCATCGCCAACGTCTTGGTAAGCCCGACGATGGCCCATTTCGCGGAGGCATAAGGCGACCGCAGCGGATAGCCATGCAGCCCGGCGGTCGATGAGGTCAGCACGATCAGCCCGGCCCCCTGTGCGCGCATCAGCCGGGCGGCCCAGCGGCAGGTGAGAAAGGCGCCGTGCAGGTTGGCGGCCACACAGCCCTGCCAGGCGGCGTAGTCGAGGTCTTCGATCCGGCCCGCCGGGCCGCCGGTGCCGGCATTGGCACAA
>DQCI01000051.1:0-5344 GCA_003545125.1 Paracoccaceae bacterium | reverse complement strand
TCGTCGGTCACGTCGGCCTGGCGGGTGATGCTGCCGGCGGGCAAGGTGTCGCGCGCATGCGCCACCGCCGCCGGGTCCGCGTCGCAGATCGCCACCCGGTCGCCGCGGTCGGCAAAGGCCCGCGCGAGGCCGAGGCCGATCCCGCCGCCGCCGCCGGTGATGAGCACACGCTGGGGGGCGGGTCCGCTCATGTGGCCGGCGCCCGCTTGGTGAGCCCGAGCCTGTCGCGCACGGCCTCGGGGCCGATGACCTTTGCGCCGAGGGTCTCGATGATGGTCACCGCGCGCTCGACCAGCTGGGCGTTGGTCGCCAGCACGCCCTTGTCGAGAAACAGGTTGTCTTCCAGCCCGACGCGCACGTTGCCGCCCGCAAGGACCGACGCGGCGACGAAGGGCATCTGGTCGCGCCCGAGCGAGAAGGCCGACCAGGTCCAGTCCTGCGGCACGGCATTGACCATCGCCATCAGCGTGCCCAGATCGTTGGGCGCCCCCCAGGGCACGCCCATGCAGAGCTGCACCAGCGCCTGCGGGGCCAGCGTGCCCTCCTTCACCAGTTCCTTGGCGAACCACAGATGCCCGGTGTCGAAGGCCTCGATCTCGGGCTTCACGCCCAGCTCGGTCATCATCGCGCCCATCGCGCGCAACATGCCGGGCGTGTTGGTCATCACGTAGTCGGCCTCGGCGAAGTTCATCGTGCCGCAATCGAGGGTGCAGATCTCCGGCAGGCAATCGCGGATATGCGCCATCCTCTCGGTGGCGCCGACCATGTCGGTGCCGGCCTGGTTGAGCGGCAGCGGCGCCTCGGTGGCGCCGAACACCATGTCGCCGCCCATCCCGGCGGTGAGGTTCAGCACCACGTCCGTGTCGGCTGCGCGGATCCGCTCGGTCACCTCGCGGTAGAGCCCCGGGTCGCGTGCCGGTGCGCCGGTCTCGGGATCGCGGACATGGCAATGCACCACGGCGGCGCCGGCCTTCGCGGCGTCGATCGCGCTGGTCGCGATCTCCTCGGGGCTGCGCGGCACATGCGGACTGCGATCGTGCGTGCTGCCCGAGCCGGTGACGGCACAGGTGACGAAAACCTCTCGGTTCATGGCAAGCGGCATCTCTTTCCCCTCCTTGGCTGGACGGCCCGCGACCGGGCTTCCAGACGAAGTGTTAGTGAACGGGCGCGGGCGGGTCCATCACGATCCATTGTTCATCGCCCACGCCAGTGAAATGCTATCGACAGCACAGGTCTGAGGAGTAGTGTCGAGCGACACTCAATGACGAGGGAGCGGCATGCGTTATCATACTCCGCAAACGTTCGAGGAAGCGGCCCGGATCGCGGCCACCGGCAGCGGGACCACCCGTTTTCTGGCCGGCGGCACCGACGTGCTCGTGCAGATGCGCACCGGGCTGGTCACGCCGGACGACCTGATCGACCTCAAGCACATCCCCGGCGCGTACGATATCACCCAGGCCCCCGACGGTGGCTGGCAGATCGGCGTTGCCGTGAGCGGCGCGGCGCTGGGTGAACACCCGGAGCTGGGGCGCGCCTGGCCGGGGGTGGTCGAAGCGATGGAGCTCGTGGGCTCGACCCAGGTGCAGGGCCGCGCCACCCTCACCGGCAACCTCTGCAACGGCTCACCCGCCGCCGATTCTGTGCCGGCGCTGGTGGCCGCGGGCGCGGTGGTGCGGGTGACCGGGCCGGACGGCACCCGCGAGGTGCCGGTTGAAGAGATCCCCGAAGGACCGGGCAAAACCGCGCTGGTCCCGGGCGAGGTGGTCTCTGCGCTCCTCCTGCCGCCGCGCGGCGCGGCCGGGGGCGACGCCTACCAACGGTTCATTCCGCGCACCGAGATGGACATCGCCGTGGTCGGGTGCGCGGTGAACCTGACGCTGGACGGCGATGTGATCCGCGCCGCCCGGGTGGCGCTGGGCGCGGTGGCGCCGACGGTCCTGCTGGTGCCCGACGCCGCGGCGGCGCTCGTCGGGTCGCACTGGGACGACGGCGCGCGCGCGCGCATCGAAGCGGCGGCCCGCGCCGCCGCCCGCCCGATCACCGACAAACGCGGCACGGCGGAGTTCCGGACCCATGTCGCAGGTGTGCTCGCGGGACGTGTCGCCGACATCGCCTACCGGCGCGCGAAAGGAGAACAGACATGACCACGATCCGCGTCACCACGGAGGTAAACGGCGACAGGGTCGAGTTCCTCGCCGACCCGCGCGAAACCCTGCTCGACGTGCTGCGCGACAAGCTCGGGCTCACCGGCTCCAAGGAGGGCTGCGGCACCGGCGATTGCGGCGCCTGCTCGGTGCTGCTCGACGGCCGCCTGGTCTCGTCCTGTCTGGTGCTGGGCGTCGAGGCCGAGGGCCGCAAGGTCGAAACCATCGAAGGCATGGCCCCGGGCGAAGAACTGCACCCGCTGCAACGTAAATTCCTCGAACATGCCGCCCTGCAATGCGGCTTCTGCACGCCGGGGTTCCTGGTCGCGTCGAAAGCGCTGCTCGAACGCAACCCGGACCCGACCGAGGAGGAGGTGCGCTACTGGCTTGCCGGCAACCTTTGCCGCTGCACGGGCTATGACAAGATCGTGCGCGCCGTGCTCGACGCGGCGGCCGAAATGCGGGGGGCTGGGTGATGGCGAAAGACGATGTGAAGCAGGCCTACAAACTGGTCGGCACCCGGGTGCTGCGCCCCGACGGGCTCGACAAGGTTACCGGCCGCGCGCGCTACGGCGCCGATTTCGCGATGCCGGGGATGCTCTACGGCGCGGTCGCGCGCAGCCCGCACGCCCATGCCCGGATCGTGTCGATCGACGCGTCGAAGGCGCTGGCGCTCGACGGGGTCAAGGCGGTCGTGACAAGGGCCGACTTGCCTGAAGGCTTGACCGGCGAGGACTGGAACCTCCAGGAAAACGCCATGGCCGGCGAGGTGGCGCTCTACGACGGCCACGCGGTCGCCGCGGTGGCGGCCACGTCCGCCCTGCTTGCCAAGGACGCCGCCCGCCTCATCGAGGTGGACTATGAGGTCCTGCCCCATGTCACCGACGTGGACGAAGCGATGAAGCCCGACGCGCCGGTGATCCGGCCGGGCGCCGCTGACCATACGGTTCCGGATGGAATGCCACCCAACGTGGTGAAATATTTCGAGTTCGGGCGCGGCGATGTCGAGGCGGGCTTCGCCCAGGCCGATCTGGTGCGCGAACGGACCTACAGAACCGAGGCCACCCACCAGGGCTATATCGAGCCGCAGGCCTGCGTCGGCCAGCTCGGGTCCGACGGCAAGGGCGAGATGTGGGTGACCACCCAGGGCCAGTGGTACGTGCGCAAGATGTGCGCCGATCTGCTCGGGCTCGGGGTCGCGCAACTGCGCGTCACCCCGTCCGAAATCGGCGGCGGCTTCGGCGGCAAGACCACGGTATTCATGGAGCCCCTGTCGCTGGCACTGTCGCGCAAGGCGGGCGGCAGGCCGGTCAAACTGGTGATGGACCGGGCGGAAGTGCTGCGCGCCACCGGGCCGACCGCCTCGGCCTCGATGGATGTCAAGATCGGCATGAAGGCCGACGGGACGATGACCGCTGCGCGGGCCGAATTTCGCATGCAGGGCGGGGCGTTCCCGGGGTCGCCGGTGAATGAGGCGCTGGAATGCGCCTTCGCGCCCTACAAGCTCGCAGCGGTCGAGCACATCGGCTACGACGTGCTCGCCAACCGCCCGAAAGCCGCGGCCTACCGCGCGCCCGGGGCGCCGATGGGGGCGTTTGCCGCCGAGAGCCTGATTGACGAGATGGCGCGCGAGCTGGGGCTCGATCCGATCGAGCTCCGTTTGCTCAATGTCGTCGAGGAAGGCGACCGGTCGAGCTACGGGCCGAAGTTCAAGCGGATCGGGCTGCGCGAAGTGCTGGAAGCGACGAAGGTCCATCCCAATTTCTCCGTCCCGCTCGGGCCGAACCAGGGCCGCGGCGTCGCCACAGGCTTCTGGTTCAACTATAACGGCGACACCTCGGTTTCGATGGCCATTGCCGAAGACGGCACCGCACAGGTCGCGGTCGGCACCCCCGACATCGGCGGCGGCCGGGCCTCCATCGGGCTGATGGTGGCCGAGACGCTGGGCGTTCCATACGAAGCCGTACGGATCAACGTGGTCGAGACCGGCGCGCTCGGGATCAACGAACCCACGCACGGGTCGCGCGCGACCTTCGCCACCGGCAAGGCGGCCGTGCTCGCCACCGAGCAGGCGACCCGCGAGATGTGCCGGCGCGCGGCGGCCGACTGGGGGATCGACCCCGACGCGGTCGAATGGGTCGAGGGGGCTGCCCAACCCGCCGGGCCCAATGCCGGGAAGTTCCCGCCGATGTCCATCGCCGAGATTGCCGGCAACATGAGCAATACCGGCGGACCGATCGCCGGCCACTGGGAAGGCGTCCCGCGCGGCGTCGGCGCCAGCTTCGGCACCCATGTCGCCGATGTCGAGGTCGATCCCGAGACCGGCCGGGTCACCGTGCTGCGCTACCTCGTGGTCCAGGATGCGGGCCGTGCGATCCAGCCCGATTATGTCGAGGGGCAGTACCAGGGCGGGGCCGTGCAGGGCATCGGCTGGGCGCTCAACGAGGGCTATGTCTACGGCGCGGATGGCCGGCTCCAGAACGCGGGCTTCCTCGATTACCGCATTCCCGTCGCCTCGGACCTTCCGATGATCGACACGGTGATCGTCGAGGTTCCGAACCCGGGCCACCCCTTCGGTGTGCGCGGCGTGGGCGAGACCGGCATTACCCCGCCGCTGCCTGCAATCGCCAACGCGGTGGCCGCTGCGACCGGCGTGCGGCTGGCGGATTTGCCGATGAATCCGCCGCGTGTGCTCGCCGCCATACGAAGCCGTATGGATGATTGAGGTCAACCTCTGGTCGGGGCTGCGGCATGTGACCGGCGGCGCCACCGTCGTGGAGGTCGAAGGCGCGACGGTCGGCGCGGTGCTGGACGCCCTGGTCGCCGCGCACCCGGGGCTCGCGCCGTTCATCGAGGCAGGCGTGTCGGTTGCGGTCGATGGTGAGATCATCACCGGCGACCGCTTCGCCGAGGTGCCCGACGGGGCCGAGGTCTTTCTGATGCAGCGGCTGAAGGGCGGGTAGCGGGCCGGTCACCCCGGATGCGGTTTCCTGGGGGGGTCCAGCCGGGACCGAAACCGGCTCGTTTCATCAATCGTTCGAACAGGGTCGCCGATCCAGAGAGGTATGGGGGGCGGGACCCTGGGCCATACCATACGGTTACGTTTGTCAGAGCGGACCGGCCTGGTACAGCTTCACCTTGAGACCACCGTGCGCAATCGGTTCCGACGCCCGCAGATCCAGGCCGGTCGCTTTCGCCAG
>DQCI01000006.1:3512-3976 GCA_003545125.1 Paracoccaceae bacterium | reverse complement strand
ACCCTGGCCGCCACCCTCGCCGCGCGGATCCGCGCGTCTGGCCCCATGAGCCTCGCCGACTACATGGCCGAGTGCCTTACCCACCCGACGCTCGGCTACTACACCACCCGCGATCCACTGGGGGCGAAGGGCGATTTCACGACTGCGCCGGAGATCAGCCAGATGTTCGGCGAGCTGGTCGGGCTGGCGCTCGCCCAGGGATGGCGCGACCAAGGCGGTGGCAAGATCACCCTCGCCGAGCTTGGCCCCGGCCGCGGCACCCTGATGGCGGACGCGCTGCGCGCGACCCGCGCGGTACCGGGGTTTCACGACGCCCTGCGCCTTCACATGGTGGAAGCCTCGCTCCCGCTGCGCGAAAGCCAGTGTAAAGCGCTTGCCGGGTTCGAGCTGACCCATCACGACAGTGTCGCCACGCTGCCGGACGCCCCCCTGCTTCTCGTTGCCAACGAGTTTTTCGACGCCCT
>DQCI01000006.1:1733-3466 GCA_003545125.1 Paracoccaceae bacterium | reverse complement strand
ACGCTCGCTTTTGGCCTCTCGGGGCCGGTGGAGGTGCCCGACCTGGCGCACCGGCGCGACGTGCCGGACGGCGGATTGCTCGAGATCTGTCCCGCCACCCCTGCGATCATGGGCGAGATCGAAGCCCGGATCGTAGCCCATGGCGGCGCCGCGCTGATCGTCGACTATGGCGATTGGCGCTCACGGGGCGACACGCTCCAGGCGCTCAAGGGCCACGCCTTCGATCCCCCGCTCGCGCACCCCGGCCAGGCGGACCTGACCGCGCATGTCGATTTCGAGGCACTCGCGCGCGCAGCACCCGGCCTCGCCGCCTCGCGCCTCACCCCCCAGGGCGTGTTTCTCGAACGTCTCGGCATCAGCCCGCGCGCCCAATCGCTTGCCCGCGGGCTGACCGGTGCGGCGCTTGATGCCCATGTCGCCGCCCATCGCCGCTTGACGCACCCGGGTGAAATGGGAAACCTGTTCAAGGTGCTCGGATTCACGCGGGCGCATGGGCCGATGTTGCCGGGACTGAACACATGACGCTGGAAATCATCACCTCTCCGAGCCTCGAAGGCGTCGCACACGGGTTTTTCACCCGACGCGGCGGCGCGTCGTCCGGGATCTATACCGGCCTCAACTGCGGCGGCGGCTCCGACGACCAGCGTGATGCGGTCGCGCTTAACCGCGCCCGGGTGGCGGCGGCGATGGGCGTGCCGCCGGAGGCGCTGGCCAGCGTCACCCAGACCCATTCGACGGATGTGCTCACATTGAGCGAACCCTGCCCCGACCCCCGGCCCGAGGCCGACGGCATGGTCACGGCCACACCGGGCGTGGCGCTCACGGTGCTGACCGCCGATTGCGAGCCGGTGCTGTTCGCAGATGCGCAGGCCCGGGTGATCGGCGCGGCACATGCCGGCTGGAAGGGCGCGCTCGGCGGGGTGCTCGAGGCCACCGTCGAGGCGATGGTCACGCTCGGCGCCACCCGCGACCGGATCAATGCCGTGATCGGCCCGACGATCGGGCGGACCGCCTACGAGGTCGGCCCCGAATTCCGCGACCGCTTCGTCGAAGACGATCCCGACAACGCGCGCCACTTCGCGCCCGGAGAGGGCGACCGGGCGCTGTTCGACCTGCCGGGTTACGGGCTGAAACGCCTCGCCGCCGCCGGGGTGGCCCGGGCGGAATGGACCGGCCACTGCACCTATAGCGACCCGGTCCGGTTCTATTCCTTCCGCCGGTCGGTGCACCGCAGGGAAGCCGACTACGGCCGTTTGATCTCGGTCATCCGGCTCTGACGGGGGCCCGGCCTGGGCAGCAATCGGGCTGATCGCCGACCGCCGTCGATGCCAATTCGCCTGGATATGTCCCCCGCCCCGCCCAAAACCTGCCCCATTCGATCGTCAGAAACGACCCCGACGAATTCACATCCGGAACCTTCCGGACAGAAGGGCAGCACCATGCAGAAGCACCGCTGGCTGATCGCCATGATCCAGGCCGCCGAAGACGAGACCGTGATCCTGCCCTGGAGCCGCGCGCGAGGTCGCAAACGCCGCAAGGCCGCCGCCCGCGCCCGCGCCAAGGCCGCCTGACCGGCGCCCGGCCCCTCTCAATCCTGATCCAGTTACTCTGAGGGTTTGGGTGCACGCGCCGAAACGCGCCTGAGCCGCGTTTCTGACCGGCCGCTGGCCTGTGCGGCCTCAGGTCTCGGCGTTGACCCGCGCTTCGAGCACATCGAACGGCACGCCGGGCTC
>DQCI01000006.1:0-1676 GCA_003545125.1 Paracoccaceae bacterium | reverse complement strand
CCGTTCAGCATGTGGCATTCGCGCACCATCGGCCAGTTGCGGCACCGTTCCTCGAACGCCGAAAGATCGGCCTCCGCCTGGCTCACCAGCCCGACCATGGCGAAAACCTGAACTTCGAAGCCAAGCTTGCGGGCGTCGACCGTGGCGTGATAGCCGCGGATGAACCCGAGCTCTTCAAGCGTGCGCACCCGGCGCAGGCAGGGCGGCGCCGAGATACCGACCCGTTTGGCCAGTTCGACATTGGTCATCCGGCCGTCGGCCTGAAGCTCGGCAAGAATCATCCGATCGATCGGATCGAGTTTGGTGTGCGGCATCGTCTGGCCTTCATGAATCCGTTAGTTGCGCGGACACTATGGCTGCGGGGAAAAATGCGCAATAATCTTTCGCGCCTGTGAAATATCATTTCTCACAATAAAATGCATCTTTGCCCAGAGGACAGCACGTCGCAGGGGGTTTCGGCCATTTGAGCGGCAGACTATATCGTTCCCAACCCGAGACATCCGAAAGGCTCCGCCATGTCAGACACGCGCCATACCAAGGTTCTCATCATCGGCTCCGGCCCTGCAGGCTACACCGCGGGCGTCTACGCCGCGCGCGCCATGCTGTCGCCGATCCTCGTCCAGGGCATCGAGCCCGGCGGCCAGCTTACCACCACGACCGACGTCGAAAACTGGCCCGGTCAGTCCTCGGTCCAGGGCCCTGAACTGATGGTCGCCATGGAAGCCCACGCCAAGGCGATGGGCACCGAGATCATCTCCGACATCATCACCGAGCTTGATCTGCAAAACCGCCCCTTCACGGCCAAGGGTGACAGCGGCACCGTCTACACGGCGGATGCGATCATCCTCGCCACCGGCGCGCGCGCAAAATGGCTCGGCCTGCCGTCGGAAGACAAGTTCAAGGGCTTCGGCGTTTCGGCCTGCGCCACCTGCGACGGGTTCTTCTACCGTGAGAAACCGATCGTGGTGATCGGCGGCGGCAACACCGCCGTCGAAGAGGCGCTGTTCCTCACCAACTTCGGCTCCAAGGTCACCGTGGTGCACCGCCGCGACGAGCTGCGCGCCGAAAAGATCCTGATCGACCGGCTGATGAAGAACCCCAAAGTCGAGATGGCCTGGGATTCGGTCCTCAAGGAAGTGGTCGGCACCGACATGCCGATGGGCGTGACCGGCGTGAAGATCGAGAACGTGAAGACCGGCGCGGAAACCGAGATCACGGCCGACGGCGTATTTATCGCCATCGGCCACGCGCCGGCCTCGGATCTGGTCAAGGACCAGCTGGAGCTGCACAACGGCGGCTACGTGAAGGTCGAGCCGGGTTCGACCCGCACCTCGATCCCCGGCGTCTTTGCCGCCGGCGACCTCACCGACCATGTCTACCGTCAGGCGGTGACCTCGGCCGGCATGGGCTGCATGGCCGCGCTCGACGCCGAGCATTGGTTGGCTGCGCAGGACGACGACATCACCGACCCTGTGCCGGAGATGTCGCAGGAATAGTCGCCGCAGGGTGCTTCTGGCCCCCGCGCCCGCCAAACCCGCGACGCATCCCGCGTGAGGCGACCCCGGGCCGCGGGCAAGGCGCTTCGAAGCGCCTTGGGCAAGCGCCTTCGAAGGCGCTTTGGCACGCGATTTCGAAATCGCGTCATCAAGGCCGTTCGAACGGCCTTGCGGCGGGGG
>DQCI01000007.1:1639-13591 GCA_003545125.1 Paracoccaceae bacterium | reverse complement strand
GCGCGCCGCAGCGCCCAGGCCATCGTGGCAAGCCCCGCGAGCACCATCGGCAGCGACAGGAGCTGGCCCATGGTCAGGCCCGCAAAGACATGACCCCAGGGATTGTCTGGGGTGATGAACTGGGCATCGGCCTGGCGGAAGTATTCGACGATGAAGCGCGACAGCCCGTAACCGAGAAAGAAGGTGCCGGCGAGCAGGCCGGGGCGCTTCAGCCAGCCCGAACGGAAAGCCAGGTGCAAGAGCACCGCGCCGAGCACCAGACCTTCGAGCCCGGCCTCGTAGAGCTGCGAGGGGTGGCGGGCGCACGGGGCCCCGGCCGTCGCGCAGGCCTGTGCCGCCTCGCCGGGAAAGATCACGCCCCAGGGCGCGTCGGTCGGCCGGCCCCAAAGCTCGGCGTTGATGAAATTGGCGATCCGCACGAGGCCGAGCGCGGGCGGGGTGGCGATGGCGAGCAGGTCCGCGAGCGTCGCGGTCGGCAGGCCCCGGCGGCGCGCAAACAGCCACACGCCGATGACGACGCCGAGAAAGCCGCCGTGAAACGCCATGCCGCCCTGCCAGACCTTCACGATGTCGGCCGGGTTCTGGAGGTAATAGCCCGGCTGGTAGAACAGCACGAACCCGAGCCGGCCGCCGACGATGATGCCGACGACCATCCAGGTGACCAGCTCCTCGAGCTGTTCCTTGGTCATCGGGGCGCCGGTAACAAACAGCGCGGGCCGGGCGATGGCGCGGGCGATGATCCACCAGCCGATCAGGATGCCGACGATATAGCCCATCGCGTACCACCGCAGCGCAAAGCGGAACGACCCGAGGTCGATTGCGAAGATCTCGGGGCTCAGGTTCGGGAAATTGATGGCCATCCACATGCCGCCTTGTTGGGCACCGCGCAGGGGGGTGTCAACCTTGTGGTTCGGCCCCTCGGGGTCCATATAGGGCGAAACGTGAAGGAGGGACCCGATGTCGACCAGCAACAAGGTGCTCGATGATTTTCAGCAGCTGTTTACCAATGCCATGGGTGTGGCCCAGGGGGCCAAGACCGAGGCAGAAACGGCGATGAAAAGCTGGATGGACCGCTGGCTTGCCGACCGCGATTTCGTCACCCGCGAAGAGTTTGACGCGGTGCGGGCGATGGCCCAGAAGGCGCGCGAAGAGAACGAGGCGCTGAAGACGCGCATCGCGGCGCTGGAAGAGGCGTCGGGCAGCCCCGAATAGGGCGCTTTGCCGCGGCATCGCACGCGGCTCTACTTCAACCTGTGAGAAGCCGCCCTCGTGGCGCGTGCGCCCGATCGTCGCCGGTTCGGGGCGCGCTCGGCTGCGACATGCTTTGCAGTCGCGCTGCGCGCGTGTCACCCGCTGGTGGCGGGGCTTGTGCCTCCCTCTTGTGACTCAGTGTAGCACAAAACCAACCAGCCGGGCACGAGCCGGTTTGGTGTAAGGCCGTCCCCGGTTTCCCGATTCGTCAACAATTGCTGGGCACAACCAGTCATTGTCGCCCCTCATTCTCGCGGGCCCGGTGTAGGGGCCAGCCCCCGGAGACTTCGGTAGGCCGGGCTTCAGCCCGGCCAGTCCGGGTCGGACGGACCGCCTTCGCCCGCCCTTCGCCCGCCAAAAGACAGTTAGCGCTAAACTTAATAAAATCAGTACCTTGACCCCCCGTCCGAGTTCGCCCACCCACTGCGAAGTCCTCGCCCGCCCTTCTGTCCGCGTCGAAAAACCTCCGCGAAGGGCGGGGCTGGCCCCGGTCCGGGTCGCCTCACTTCAGGATCGGCGGGCTGTCGGGGTCGGTGCCGGGCCCGGCATGGGTTTCCTCGAACCCGTCCTCGTCGTGCGCGCCTGCGTCGGGGTCGGGGAACTCGTAGCGCAAGCCGACGTGATCGAGGTGCTCGCAGATCGGGTCATTGGACGCGAAGAAGGCGACGTCGACCGCGGCGAGATCGGTGCCGGAGAAGATCAGCGCCTCGTGGGTGGCGCGCGCGAGGGCCGGTTCGGCGCCCGGTTGCGCATCGACGAAGGCCAGCAGCCAGCCGTCGCGCTCGTCCGAATAGGTGCCCTTGACGAAAACCGCGTGGCTCGCGAGGCCCGCCGCCGATACCAGCTTTTCTTCCAGCCCCTCGATCAACCCGTCCGGCAGTCCGACCGGCGGGGCGATGGCGATGAGGGTCCCTTCGCCGGGTTCGGGTCTGGCGGCCAGCGTGTCGGAAAGCCAGTCGAGCGCCTGGGCGGGCAAGAGGATCGACGAGACCGCGACATCGAGATTGACCGCGAGCCCCACGCCCTGTCCCGCCAGCGACTGGGCGATGACCCGGCCGGGCAGGGCGGCATAGGGCAGGGCGTCGTTCTTGTAACCGGTCGCGAAGGAAGCGAGCCGCTCCTCGGTATCGAACACCAGCGCGTAGCGGTCGATGTTGGCGGTGTCCTTGTTGTCGATCTCGAGGATCTCCGGGTCGAGCGGCGCGCCTTCGGCCTCGGGCTCGCGTTCGAGCAGCAGGAACAAGGTGGTGTCGGCGAGCCGGCGGTAGAACTTCAGACGCAGCGCGTCGTCGTCGGGGTTGTCCATCATCCCGGCGTGGACCTGGTCGAGCGGTGTCATGGCCATCGGTTATCCTCCCAATTCGTCTTCCACCCGCGCCCGGAGCACCGGCAACAGCTCGGCCTCGAACCACGGGTTTTTTCTCAGCCAGCCCGTATTGCGCCAGGACGGGTGAGGCAAGGGAAAGGTGGTGGGCGCATGATCGCGCCAGCCGCGCACGGTGTCGGTCAGGCTTGTGCGGGTGTCCAGGTGGTAGCGCTGGGCATGGGCGCCGACCAGCAGGGTGAGGCGGATGTCGGCAAGAGCCGCGGTGACGGCCTCGCCCCAGGTGGCGGCACAAAGCTTCGGCGGCGGCAAGTCGGAGCCGCGCGCGTCGTAGCCGGGGAAACAGAAGGCCATCGGCGTGATCGCGATCCGGGTCCGGTCATAGAAGCTGGCACGGTCGATCCCCATCCAGGCGCGCAGCCGGTCTCCGGACGCGTCGTTGAACGGCAGCCCGGTCTCGTGGACCCGCATGCCCGGGGCCTGGCCGACGATCCTCACATGGGCCGAGGCCGAGAACCAGGCGACGGGGCGCGGACGATGCGTCGTTGCGGTGGCCCCGAAACGGTCGGTGCAAAGGCGGCAGGCGCTGATCTGGTCGGCAAGGGCGGGCATGACGGGGAGATAGGGGCGGGGTCGGCACGGGGCAAGCTGGCGCGGTCACAGCGGATTGCGCGAGCCCCGGCGCCCCGGGTGGGACGGGCCGGGAGTCTCGCAAATGCTGGAAACGCATGTCGAGTGTTTCGCCAGTCGCCAGCCTTGCAGCGGGCCTTGAGGCTGTGCCCGCGAATACCGCTTTTGATGACGCTTTCCCGCCCCGCCAGCACGTCTGTCCGGCGGCCCTCGCTTCAAGATATTTCGAGAATCGTCGAAATATTCTTGCGCGCCGTCAAACGTTTCGATATTGCTAGAAACATGAAACAGAATTCCCCCGCGCTTACCTGCCTTCCCGTCGAAGTCGCGGCCTCGGCTTTCGCGGCTCTGGGCTCCGAACAACGGCTCACCGTGCTGCGCAGCCTGGTGCGCGCCGGACCGGACGGCCTCAGCATGGGCGAGCTTGGGCACCGCGCCGGCGTCTCCGGGTCGACCTTGACCCATCACCTCAAGATCCTCGCAGGTGCCGGGCTCGTGACACAGGAAAAACGCGGTCGTTCGATTATCGTCGGGGCCGCCGACATGACCACGATGCAGGCCCTGTCCGACTATCTTCTCTCGGAATGCTGCGCCGACGCACCCACGCGACAGGCACATGACCATGGCTGACACCACCCAATCGCTTGCCGCTCGTTTCAAGCCCGACTGGGCCTGGGGAGCGATCCTCGCAATTCCTGCGGTGCTCGCCGTGCTCGCCCCCGAGGCGCTCTGGCCGACCGTCGAATTCGCCGGCGGTGCGATCGCGCACACCGGCCTTTTCATCATCTTCGCAGTCCTTGCAGTGGCCTACATGAAGGCGACGGGGGCGGAGAACCTGCTCGCGCGGGCTTTCGAAGGGCGC
The DNA here is from genome assembly GCA_003545125.1 of Paracoccaceae bacterium. Classification (GTDB taxonomy): domain Bacteria; phylum Pseudomonadota; class Alphaproteobacteria; order Rhodobacterales; family Rhodobacteraceae; genus Sinisalibacter. Next base: position 9,524 of record DQCI01000007.1, on the reverse strand, counting down.
GAAGTGCGGATGATCGTGCTCGCGGCGCTGATGGGCGGGCTCTCGCCATTCTGCTCGTGCGAAGTCATCCCTTTCATCGCCGCGATGCTCGCGGTCGGGGCGCCGCTTTCAGCCGTCATGGCCTTCTGGCTGTCGTCGCCGTTGATGGATCCGGCGATGTTCCTGATCACTTCCGGCGAGCTGGGTCTGGGCTTCGCGATCGCCAAGACGCTGTCGGCGGTTGGCCTCGGGCTGTTCGGAGGCTTCACCGTGAAGGCGCTGGCGCGGTCCGCGTTGTTCGCCGACCCGCTCAAGACGGCGCCGGCGCAAAGCTGCGGCTGTTCCTCCTCCGCCTCTTCCTGCTCGACCGACAAGCCGTTTTCCGGCGATGTGGTCTGGAAATTCTGGCCCGACCCGACGCGGCGCGCGATCTTCCGGGCGACGGCTCTGGAGAACATCCTGTTCCTCGGCAAATGGCTTCTGCTCGCCTATCTCATCGAGGCGCTGATGATCCGCTACATCCCGGCCGATCTGATCGCCCAGGTGCTCGGCGGCAGCGGGTTCAAACCGGTGGTGCTCGGGGCTCTCGTCGGTGCGCCCGCCTACCTCAACGGCTATGCCGCCGTGCCGCTGGTGGCGGGGCTCCTCGAGCAGGGCATGAGCGCGGGCGCGGCGATGTCCTTCGTGGTCGCCGGCGGTGTGAGCTGCATACCGGCGGCAATCGCGGTCTGGGCACTGGTGAAGCCGCGTGTGTTTGCCGCCTATCTCGGGTTGGCGGTGACCGGCGCGATCATCGCGGGGCTCCTGTGGGGGGTGGTGGCTGTCTGATCGCCGCGGCCGGACGCCTTTCGGTTGCATTCTACGAAAATCCTGTGGAAAGGGCGGATTGTTACCGTGTTTGCGCCCGGCATTCTCCCAATTGGCGCCCTGATTGGCAGCCAATGTTAAACCGCGCCAAAGTTCCAGAGTGCGGGGGGCACGAGTTCGGCGCACATCATCCAAGTGCCGCGCTGACCCTGGGACTGGTCAGTGCGGCACGACTGCTTGCTTTCCATTCGAACCGCATTGGTATTGTGCCGGCCCGGCGAACGTCTTAGTTACGCTCGCAAATGGCGGTCGGGAGCAGGACGCGGGCATGTATAAGGTCTGGAATTTCATAAGCGACTACTCGATCCTGTTGCTGGTCGGCGCTGCGGCCGCGCTGCTGTGGGCCAATCTCGACCCGCATGGTTATCACCACTTCATCGAGTTTCCGATCTGGTTCAATTCCTGGATCGGCATCGACATTCAGAGCTGGACTCTGGCCTACGGCGACGCCGCGCTGCACTACCAGGTGGGCGATGTCGAGAAGGTGATGACCTTCCATTACCTTGTGAATGACATGCTGATGGCCCTGTTCTTCGCCATCGCGGCGAAGGAAGTCTGGGAAGCGGTGATCCTGAAGAACGGCTCTCTCAGGGGCCGCAAGGCCGCCTCGCCGCTGATCGCCACGGCTGGCGGCATGGTCGGGCCGATCGTCGTCTATCTCGGACTGGCGCTGCTCTTGGGCTCCGACACCTACGACGCGGTGGCGCGCGGGTGGGCGGTGCCGACTGCGACAGACATTGCCTTTTCCTATCTCGTCGGCCGCATCGTTTTCGGGGCAGGTCATCCGGCGGTCCGGTTCCTTTTGCTGCTCGCCATCGCCGATGATGCGGGCGGTCTCATCATCCTCGCGATCTTTTACCCGACGGCCGAGTTGGCGCCGGTCTGGCTGCTTTTGTCATTCGGCGTGGCAGTGCTGGTTTACCTTGGCTTCAACTTCTTGCCCCGGCGGCTCGATCGCGGCGAGCAGGCGCGGCCGAACTCGACCTGGATACGCAAATACCTCGGCCCCTGGCCTTACGTCATCGCCGGGATCGTCAGCTGGTTCGGCTTCGCGCAGTCCGGCATCCACCCGGCGCTCGGCCTGCTGCCGGTGGTCCCCGCGATCCCGCATGCCGACCGCGCCTTCGGCATCTTCTCGCGGGCCGAACGCTATCTCACCGATCTGCTCAACGTGATGGAACACGCGCTGCGCTACCCGGTCGATATCGTGCTCTTGCTGTTCGGTCTCGCCAACGCGGGCGTCGAGTTCTCGGCGATCGGCGAGCCGACCTGGCTGGTCGTCGCCGGGCTGTTGTTCGGCAAACCGATCGGTATCTTCCTGTTCGGCTGGATCGCGGCAAAGCCGCTTGGCCTGGGCCTGCCCGCGGGAATGCGGATAGTGGACCTGGTGGTGGTCGGCTTCGTCGCCGCGATCGGCTTCACCGTAGCGTTGTTCGTCGCCGCCGTGGCATTCGAGCCGGGGCCGGTGCAGGACGCTGCCAAGATGGGCGCGCTGTTCTCCTTCGCTGCTGCCGGGATCGCGATCCTGGTCGGCCGATTGTTTCGGGTCGAGAAACAAAAGGGGTGAAACGAGGCCAGATTGCGCCTTCTGTTTCGGAATTTGCGACAAAATCGTAAGTTTTCTGCCGCATGTGCTGCCAAAAACCTCCGTGACCGTTGTGTCCCACGGTCGGTATCCGACATAATGGCGCCCAAATGGGGCAATATATCCTTGGCGTTAACGAAGATCGGTTAGAACCGACCCCAAACGCCTGAGAGCAGTGTTCCGAGGCTGGAAACCGTATGATCGAATTCAAGGACGTCTCGAAGTCGTTCTGGACCGGCAAACAACGCAAGGTCATCCTCGACCATGCGTCCTTCCGCGTCGAGCTCGGCAATTCGCTCGGCATTCTCGCGCCCAACGGCTCCGGCAAGACGACGATCGTCAACATGATGGCGGGGCTGGAGAAGCCCGACGAAGGCGAGATCAAGAAAACGGCCCGGGTGTCATTCCCGCTCGGCTTCATGGGTGGGGTGATCTCGAAGCTCTCGGCGAAGGAAAACGCCCGCTATGTCGCCCGGCTCTACGGGCTCGATCCGGACTACATCGAGGCCTACACGCGCTGGCTCTGCGGGCTCGAGGAGTACTACGATTTTCCCGTTGGCACCTACAGCGCCGGGATGCGGGCCCGGTTCACCTTTTCGCTGCTGTTGTCGCTCGAGTTCGACATCTACCTGATCGACGAGGGGATGCCGCAGACGACCGACGCCGAGTTCAACCGCAAGGCCGGCGACGTGTTGCGCGAACGGCTTGAAAACGCCACCGTGGTCATCGTCAGCCATCAGGCCCGCACACTCGAAAAATTCGCCCGTTCCGCTGCCGTCCTCCACGGTGGCCGGCTCCACCTGTTCGACACCTTGGAAGAAGCGAAGCAGCTCTATGACTACGAAACCCAGGGCTAAGAAGTTCCGTATCCGTCGCGCGGGTGCCCAGGCGGCAGAGGCCGCGGCAGCGGTCGATGCCGCGCAGGAGGACGCCGGCGAGGCCGTGTCCGATCCCGCGCCGCATCCCGGACCGGAACCGCGCCGCTTGAACCCGCTCGAGGAATCGATGCTCGACGGCGCCGAGGACGGATTTCCGGCCGACGGGTTCGCGACGGCCGGACGGGGCGGGACCGACGCGACAGCGGATGACGCGGTAGCGCAAGACGCCGCCGCCGCCGCCCCCGCCGCCCAGGCCCCGCCGGGTGCGGATACCGACATCGCCGCGATCCGCAAAGAGGGCCTGACCGGGCGCCAGTTGCGCATGGCCCGTCGTCTGGCGCAGAAACACGGGCTGCCGGCGACGTCGGACTACGATGCCGTGCGGCTCCTGCGGGCCGAGGGGATCAACCCGTTCCACCGCGCCAACATGATCGAGCTTGTCTCGGCCGACGGCAAGCCGCCGCAGGGCGCGGGGCAGGCTGCGGGCCTGGGCACTGGCAGCCCTCCGGCCGCCGCGGCCCAGGCGCTGGCCCGTTTGCCGCAGACCCTGCCCGCGGGCGCGGGCAAGCCGCAGCCGCCATCGGCCAACGTGCTCGACGCGGCCGAAAGGGCGCGCTCGGTCGTGGATATCCAGCGCGACATCGTCAAGCGCCGCCGCCGCAAGCTCCTGCTCCTGCTCACCCGGCTGACCTTCTTCGTTTTCCTGCCGACGTTGGTCGCGGGGTACTATTTCTACGCCATCGCCACGCCGATGTACGCGACCAAGTCCGAGTTCGTGATCCAGAAGGCCGACATCGGTGCGGCCGGCGGGCTCGGGTCGCTGTTCGCGGGCTCGGGCCTGGCGACGAGTCAGGATTCGGTCACCGTGCAAAGCTATCTCAGTTCGCGCGATGCGATGCTGCGGCTCAGCGCCGATCTCGGCTTCAAGGCGCATTTCCAGGACCCGGCAATCGACCCCTTGCAGCGGCTCGAGGCCGACGCCTCCAACGAGGCTGCCTACAAGCTCTACCAGCGCTATGTGAAGATCGGCTTCGATCCGACCGAGGGGATCATCAAACTCGAAGTCGTCGCCGCCAGCCCCGAGGCCAGCGCGGCCTTTTCCGAGGCGCTGATCCAATATGCGGAGGCCCGTGTCGACAACCTCACCCAGCGGCTGCGCAAAGACCAGATGGCGGGCGCCGTCGAAAGCTATGCCGAGGCCGAGGCGAAACGGGCCCAAGCACAGGCCGAAGTGCTGAGGCTGCAAACCGACCTCCAGGTGCTCGACCCGACCACGGAGACAGGGTCGGTGATGAGCCAGGTCACGGCGCTGGAGACCCAGCTCAACGAGAAACGGTTGCAACTCCAGCAGCTGCTCGACAATGCACGGCCCAACCAGGCCCGGGTCGACGGTGTGCGCGGCGACATCGCGCGGCTCGAAGCGCTGATCGCCGATCTGCGCTCGAAACTGACGTCGACAAGTGGCAGCACCGGCGAGAGTCTGGCCCAGATCTCCGGCCAGCTCGCCGTCGCCCAATCCAATCTCGAGACCCGGACGCTGCTCATGCAACAGGCGCTGCAACAGCTCGAAAGTGCGAGGATCGAGGCCAACAAGCAGACCCGTTACCTCGAAATGGGCGTGCACCCCGTGGCGCCCGACCAGCCGACCTATCCGCGCGCTTTCGAGAACACGATCCTCGCCTTCCTTGTGTTTGCGGGCATCTACCTGATGATCTCGCTCACCGCGTCGATCCTGCGCGAACAGGTGTCGGGATGACGCGCGCATGCGGGTTCGGCGGCGCCGCGGTGCCCGTGGCGCTTGGTGCCCATGCGGTGCTCCGGGATCGCCCCGGCGCGTCACCCGGGGTCGGGAACGACACCCGGCCCGGGGTCTGGCCCAAGCGCCGTGTTTGCAGAGGCGCAGTGTGAACCGGGGCGCCGATCAGGTGCGGCCGCGGCCGACGGGCGAATACGAGCCCGAGTACCTGTTTACGGGCAAGAAGCTCCGGGTATCGGTCCGGGGCCCGCGGACCGCGAAACTCATGGTCACCTATGACTACTGGTCGCGCCACAAGCCGGGCTTCGGTCAGATCAACCGCCGCTCACGCTATGCCGACCGCGGGTTCACCCACCTGCATCTGCACAGCCGCCAGAACGACTGGTTTCTCAATCGCGAAACCGTGGCGGCGCTGGACGCGATCGGGGCCTTCGCGGACGGCTTCGCGAGCGCCGCGAGCATCGGGTTTTCGATGGGCGGCTACGGTGTGATGCTGGTGAGCGGCGTGGTCGATTTCGACCGGGTGCTGATGGTCTCGCCCCATATCACCTTTAGCGAGCATCAATACCCCCACGAGACCCGGTTCCCGTCACACATGGGCAATCTCGGCCGTGCGCTGAAGCTCAACGAACGTGTCGTCTCGGGACCGCCCGCGCGGGCCGACGCGGCGGTGGTCTTCGATGGCCGCGTCGCTGGCGATCTCTACCATGCCGAGACCGCCGCAGGCCGGTTCGGACGTTTCGAACTGGTCGATCTCGCGGGCGGCGGCCATCCGGCGACGACCGCGCTCACCCGCGCCGGGCACTTCGACCTCGTGCTCGACGCGATCACCGGGGACGGGCTCGACATGGGCAAAATCCGTCACACCCATGCGGACCTTGCGACATGATCCGGGCCCCTTTCAGACAGCTATTCCACGCCTTCAGACCTGAACCCGACCGGATCCGCCCATGCCCCTGATACGTACGTTCTTTCTGCTTCTTGCCGTTCTCTTTTCTGCCCCCCTCGGTGGTCCCTTCATCGCCCCTGTCATCGCCCAGGACGGCACGATCACCACGGAAAAGGGAGCTTCGGCGGCCACCCAGGCCCAGACCGATGCGGCGATCGCGACGCGGATCCGGGACATCCTTCATGAGCTGGACGGCTATGAAGACGTGACCGTCGCCGTCAAGGCGGGCATCGTCACCCTGCGCGGCACCACGCTCGACGCCGCCCTCGTCGACGAGCTCGGCACCCTGACCAGCCGGGTCGAGGGGGTCGTGGCGATCGAGAACGAGGTGATGCTGTCGACATCCGTCTCCGACCGGCTCGCCCCGGTCTGGGAGCGTCTGGTCGCCCGCGCGCAGCAGACGGTCGCCTTTCTGCCGCTGATCGCTGTGGCGCTCATCGCGTTCGTCATCGTCCTTTGGATCGGTTTCCACCTGGCGCGGCGGCGCCAGCCCTGGGAACGTCTCGCGCCCAACGCGTTCATTGCCGACATCTACCGCAACATCGTTCGGCTGCTGACAGTGATCGCCGGGGTGGTTGTGGCGCTCGACATCCTCGGCGCGACCGCGCTGCTTTCCACCATCCTTGGCGCCGCCGGCATCGTCGGCCTCGCCATCGGTTTTGCGGTGCGTGACACGGTGGAGAACTTCATCGCCTCGATCCTCTTGTCGATCCGCCAGCCGTTCCGACCGAACGACGCGATCGAAATCGAGGGCGTCGAGGGCAAGGTGATCCGCCTCACCTCGCGTGCGACCATCCTGCTGAATTGGGACGGCAACCATGTGCGCATCCCCAATTCGACCGTGTTCAAGTCGCGCATCCTGAACTACAGCCGCAACCCGGAGCGCCGCTTCAGCTTCGAGATGGGTGTCGGCTACGGCACCGACCTCGCGGCCGCCAAGGCGCTGGCGGAAGAAACGGTGGCTGCACTGCCCTTCGTGCTCGCGACCCCGAAGGTGAATTCCTGGACGACCACGCTGAACGGGTCCGACATCGGCATGAATATTGTGGGCTGGATCGACCAGACCGAGACCGACCTGCTTGCCGCCCGATCCGAGGCGGTCCGTCAGGTGCTTCTGGCCTTCGAACATGCCGGGATCGAGATGCCCGAACCCACCTACCGTCTGCTCACCGCCGAGATCGGGTCCACGCCGGACACCGGGCACGCGCCCACGAAGACGCGGGCGGCGGCGTCTGAACCCGCCCCGGAGGGTGACGAAGTGCAGGACGTTACCGCTACCGCCGAACAGGAGCTCGAACAAATGGTCAACGAGGAACGCGCCATGACCGAGGAGGATGACCTCCTGACCCTCGGCGATCGCCCGGAATAGGCCCCGAACAGGTCCTGACACAGGTCCTGACACAGGTGATTTTTTGGCTTGCAGCGCGCCGATGCTTTGGCTAGGAAAGCGCGCACCGTTGGGGTGTAGCCAAGTGGTAAGGCAGCAGTTTTTGGTACTGTGTATCGTAGGTTCGAATCCTACCACCCCAGCCAACACTCATAGCTATTTCATAACAGTACGATTTTTCGTATTTTTCTCCGTGTTTTCCGCGGCCTTTCAGGGTGTCCGGATACCCCAGACCCGTAAAATGCCGCTAATTGGTAGGATTCCACCAAAAGTCTGGGAACGGCATTTGCACGGTCGACGGTTGGGTGTGTTTGATGCTGCTGGGATCGCGCGGCGCTGGCCCGTTCAGAACCCGTGCCTTTTTACAGGGTGCGGAACGTTTCTCTTTGTTCATCCCAAAGCGCGGGGATAGCGTGGCGCAGCAACCATTCAGTTGTCAGGCCTGTTGGTTGAGAGCCCGCAAACACATCACGTACAATATCCG
>DQCI01000007.1:1192-1598 GCA_003545125.1 Paracoccaceae bacterium | reverse complement strand
ACGGATCAGGTCAAAGTAGTGATGTGCTTTTGCAATGTTTTTGAACAAGGTTTCATCGCGCGGCCTGGCTGCGTCGGCCAGAATAAGTTTCGTTTCAACACCCCGCTTGCGGTGCTGGAACGCGGCCTCAACTTCGAGATGCTCCTCTGACACGCGTTCCGGAGCGACATCCAAAAGTTCTGTCAGATTTTCCGGGGACATAGATATTCTGATCTGTCCCGGTTTGATTTGAATGCGATGACAAAGCAGTAGGAGATGGCTGCTCTTTTCGGTTTGCTCATCGGATTCGGTACCAGTGGTTTCTGCCAGCATTTTTGCAATCGCTGCGGTCTCTTCTGTCGTTGGGTCGCTCACGATATTTGCCGTCACGGCCGGGGTGCTCAGATGCTTGCGGAGCAGTTTAGCG
>DQCI01000007.1:791-1070 GCA_003545125.1 Paracoccaceae bacterium | reverse complement strand
TTCCTCTTTCTTTGCCGAGGCGGTTGCTGACCGAGCGGCCCATCAGCTGGTCCTGCAACGCATCCCAAGACTCTGGCTCAATGAGCGCAGGATGCTGGCCGGGATACACGTTTGCCTTATGGCGAATGCGGCCCGCATAAATCGGATTGGTCAGGATGTGATAGATGTGGCCAAAGCTGAAGGGCGTACCGCCCTTCAACCGGCCCGATGACAATGTGCGGATCGCTGTCTTCAGGCACAGTTTATCGGCCTGTTCTTTCACCTCCCGGACTGAACGGT
>DQCI01000007.1:0-680 GCA_003545125.1 Paracoccaceae bacterium | reverse complement strand
GGGCAAAGCTGAGCAACATGTTCAGCGTCAGCCGCCCCATGCTTGTGGCGGTGTTGAACGATTGGGTCACAGACACGAACGACGCGCCTGCCTCATCCAGAACCTCGACAATCTTGGCAAAATCCCCCAGCGATCGTGTCAGCCGGTCGATCTTGTAGACAACAATCCGGTCCACTTTGCCTGACCGGATGTCTGCCATCAGCCGCTGCAGCCCCGGACGCTCCAGTGTCCCGCCCGACAGCCCGCCATCATCATAAGCATCGGGAACCAGAACCCAGCCTTCAATCTTCTGACTGGCAATAAAGGCCGCACAGGCTTCGCGTTGTGCATCCAGCGAGTTAAACTCCTGTTCCAGCCCGTCCTCCGAGGATTTCCGGGTATAGATCGCGCAACGGGTCTTCCTCATGCGCACCCGCCCGATTTGCTGTTCAACCCGAAGAAGCGTGGACCTGACCAGCTCGCCCCGGTGATGTGCAGTGCAATGGCCGACAGTGACTTAAACCGCTCACCATTCATTACGTATCCTTCGTCGCTCACATCGACCTGATACCGCCGCTCATTCCATTCCCTGACAAGCTGCGTCCTAGGCCGGATTGCAGCTGGTGTGCTCCTCACGGTCTTACCTGCGCTTGCGGAATTGAGAGCCCGCTTAAGGTCCGGTGACCTGCCACGGGATATTT
>DQCI01000208.1:164-2685 GCA_003545125.1 Paracoccaceae bacterium | reverse complement strand
CCTGTTCCTGGAACAGCGGCACGCCGAGGGTCTTGGCCAGCACCGCGCCAAGCTCGTCCGACGGGAAGGTCACCTCCTCCTCGCCGTTCCTGCGCCGGATGAACGGATGCACCATGTCGCCCTGGATCGGGCCGGGCCGGATGATCGCCACCTGGATCACCAGATCGTAGAAGCTGCGCGGCTTCATCCGGGGGAGAAAGTTCATCTGCGCGCGGCTTTCCACCTGGAACACCCCAACGCTGTCGGACGCGCAGAGCATGTCGTAGACCTCGGGGTCTTCCGGCGGCAAGCTCGCGAGGCTGTAGTCGACCTGGTGGTGGGTCTCGATCAGCGCGAAGGCCTTGCGGATGCAGGTGAGCATGCCCAGCGCCAGCACGTCCACCTTGAGGATACCCAGCGCGTCGATGTCGTCCTTGTCCCAGGAGATCACCGTGCGGTCTTCCATGGTGGCGTTTTCCACCGGCACCAGCTCGTCGAGCCGACCTTCGGTGATGATGAAGCCGCCGACATGCTGCGAAAGATGGCGCGGGAAGCCCTGGATCTCGTCGACCAGGTCCATCACCTGGGAGAGCCGCGGATCGCGCGCGTCGAGCCCGATTTCCTTCAGCCGCTCCTCGCGCACCCCGCTCGTCCCCCAGCCCCAGACCTGGCTCGCCATCGCCGAGATGGTGTCCTCGGTCAGCCCCATCGCCCGCCCCACCTCGCGGATCGCCCGCTTGCCGCGGTAGTGGATCACCGTGGCGCAGAGCCCGGCCCGGTGGCGGCCGTAGCGCTCGTAGATATGCTGGATCACCTCCTCGCGGCGTTCGTGCTCGAAATCGACGTCGATGTCGGGCGGCTCGTCGCGCGCCTCGGAGACGAAGCGTTCGAACACCATGGTGCCGATCTCGGGGCTCACGGAGGTCACGCCAAGGGCGTAGCAGACCACCGAGTTCGCCGCGCTGCCTCGTCCCTGGCAGAGAATGCCACGCGCCCGGGCGAAGGCGACGATATCGTGCACGGTGAGAAAGTAGGGCTCGTATGCGAGCTTCGCGATCAGGGCCAGTTCGTGCGCCATCATCCCCCGCACCCGCTCCGGCGCACCGGCGGGGTAGCGCTCGGCAAGGCCGGCCCGGGCGAGGCGGGTGAGCCTGTCGGACGGGGTCTCGCCGCCTGCGATCTCGGACGGGTATTCATAGCGCAACTCGTCGAGGCTGAAAGTACAGCGCGCCGCGATCTCACCCGCCCGATGCACCGCTGCCTCGTGCCCCGCGAACAGCCTGAGTATCTCCGCTTCCGAGCGTAGCCGGCGCTCGCCATTGGGCTGGGCGAGGCGGCCGAGATCGTCGACCCGCCGCCCGGTTCGCACAGCGGTCAGCACGTCGACCAGCCGCCGCCGCCTTGCGTGGTGCATGATCGGCGCGGCACTCGCCACGGGGACGAGGCCGAGCCGATCCGCGCGCCGTGCCAGCCGGTCGAACCGCCTGGCGTCGGCGCCGTCGTAACGTGGCGCCATGACGAGGGTACAGGCGGGACCGAAAGCGCGGATCAGCCGTCGCACCTGCCCGTCCCAGCCGTCCGGGCCCTCGGGCGGATGCAACAGAAGCTCCATCCCCGCCCCGTGCTCCAGCACATCCCCCACCCGGATCAACGCCTCACCCTTGGGGGCGCGGCGGCGGCCCAGTGTGATGAGCCGGGTGAGCCGCCCCCAAGCGGCGCGGTCGCGCGGCAGCGCCGTGAGCACGAGGCCCTCCTCGGTCACCAGCCGCGCCGCCGGAATGAGCCGCGGAACGGTGGTGATGTCGGCCGACGGCGACGGCGGCAGACCTTCGGGCGCGGAGGGGCCGATCAGACCCTGTTCCGCCTCAAGTGCCTGCCTTTCGGCCACCACCCGGCCGATCTCGCGCGCCGCCGTATGGGCACGCACGATCCCCGCCACGGAGTTTTCATCGGCCACGGCCAGCGCTGGCATCGACATGAAGGCTGCCCGCTGGATGTATTCCTGCGGGTGCGACCCTCCGGTGAGGAAGGTGAAATTGGAGGTGGCGGATAGTTCTACAAACATCGCGATTCGGGAGTATATTCACCTTTTGTTCTAATTTGGAGTCCCCGTTGGACCTCCGCTCTCGAACCGATCAGTTTGTGTCACAGCGCGCCGAGGTCAGGCAGCGTGTCATCGCGCGCTCCATTGCCGGCGACGGGTTCGAAAAAACCACCGTCGGGCAGGGGCCGAGCGCAACCGTCAGGCCGGCGTCGGCTTGCTCGACGAAGACGAGATAAGGGTGATCTGGAGCGACGGAGCCGCACCAGCTCGCCGCGCAGCTCACCTCAAGGCGCAGTTGCTTAGAATAGGGCGCGGAGAAACCCGTCTTGGTGAGCGCCCGGCCGGTGAGTACCGCCGAGACCACGGCCTCTGATTTCGGCAGAGCGGAGGCGCCAAAATCGAAGCTCCCAACCACCACGTTGTAGCCGCTCGCCGACGCGTCGGCCATCTCATAGGCCTGGGCCGGGCTCCACGGGGCGCAGGACAACGCCTGCGCGC
>DQCI01000208.1:0-137 GCA_003545125.1 Paracoccaceae bacterium | reverse complement strand
ACCGCCAGTGCGAGTGCGGCCCGGTTCATATCCGCGGCCCGAATTCAGCGAGAACCCGCGCGTAGACGTCGCGTTTGAACGGCACGATCCGCTCCAGCATCTGCCCCGGCGCGATCCAGCGCCATTCGCGAAACTCG
>DQCI01000147.1 GCA_003545125.1 Paracoccaceae bacterium | reverse complement strand
GCCATGAACGGGGAGGCCATGAGACGCAGAGCGGCGATCGTCGGCGGCGGGGTGATCGGCGGCGGCTGGGCCGCGCGGTTTTTGCTCAACGGCTGGGACGTGGCGGTGTTCGATCCCGACCCGCAAGCGAGACGCAAGATCGGCGAGGTGCTCGACAATGCCCGCCGCTCCCTGCCCGCGCTCTACGACCGGCCCTTGCCGGACGAGGGCAGACTCAGCTTCCACGCCGAGCTGACCGAGGCCGTCGCGGGGGCCGCCTGGGTGCAGGAAAGCGTGCCCGAGCGGCTGGAGCTCAAGCACAAGGTTCTGGGCGCGATCTGCGCGGCGGCGCCGGAGGCCGTCGTCGGCTCCTCCACCTCCGGCTTCAAGCCCTCGGAACTCAATGCTGCTGGGGCGCGCGCCATCGTCGCCCATCCGTTCAACCCGGTCTACCTCTTGCCGCTCGTGGAGTTGGTGGGCGATTTCGGCATTCTCCAGCGCGCTGACGAGATCCTGCAATCGGTCGGCATGTACCCCTTGCACCTGCACCACGAGATCGACGCCCATATCGCCGACCGGTTTCTCGAAGCCGTCTGGCGCGAGGCGCTGTGGCTGGTGCACGACGAGATCGCCACGACGGAAGTGATCGACGAGGCGATCCGCATGGGGTTCGGGCTGCGCTGGGCGCAGATGGGCTTGTTCGAGACTTACCGGATCGCCGGCGGCGAGGCCGGGATGAAACATTTCATGGCCCAGTTCGGCCCGGCGCTGAAATGGCCCTGGACCAAGCTCATGGACGTGCCGGAGTTTACCGACGAGTTGGTGGAGCTGATCGCCGGGCAATCGGACGCGCAATCGGGGCATATGTCGATCCGCGAGCTGGAACGGCTGCGCGACGACAACCTCGTCGGCATGATGCGGTCGCTGAAGCGCACGGGCAGCGGCGCAGGCGGGGTGATCGCCACGCACGAGGCCGGGCTTGCGCACCCGCAGGTCGATGACGGCGCGCTGCCGGTAACCTTCTCGGGCCAGGTGCCGCAGGCCTGGGCGGATGAGGACGGAACGATGGGCACGGCGCATTACCTGGAGGCGGCCGGCAAGGCCTCGGCGCGGTTCGTGCAAAGCGTCGCGGGCGATGCGGGCACCGGGCGCTTCGTGCATGCCGAAAGCCATGTGGCGACGCTGTGTGACACGGGCGCAGGCGAGCGGCTGAAGATCACCACCCAGCTTCTGGATGCCAGCGGTGCGGCGCTGCACCTCTATCACCGGGTCCACAGGGGCGACGGCGAGATCGCCGCGACGGTGGAGATGCGGCTTGCCTACGTTGCGCACGGAACCGGCGAGCGCTGCGCCCCGCCCGACGCGGTGGCCGCAGCACTCACCGACCTGGCCGCGATCCAGCCGCGGGTGGCTTGTGCGCCGAAACTTTGAACCGGGCGCGGATGCTGGCCTTTTGGGCTTTGTTCTCGCTTGAGCGGGCGCTCTGGCCCGACGTCGCCTCGGGTTTCGGATGGGGGTGGCGCGTGCGCAGAAGACCTGCCGGTTTCCTAGGAAACCGATCCCTTTGGCGCAGTCGAGATTTGTTTATTTTCAATGGTTTAAAAAGGATCTCGCGTCAACGCTTCGTCAACGCCTTGACCACAGGTTAACGCCGTCAAGCGCGCGGCCAGCCCGGGTCCAGCCTTACCCCGCCGGTTTCAGCGCCGCCAGCACTTTGCGCGTGGCGGCCACCATCGGATCGTGGACCTCGGAGAGGATCTGCACCCGGTCGAAGCGGGTCGGATCGCGGTTGACGGCGTCGCGCAGCGCTTGACCGAAGGCCATGCGCAGCTCGGTGCCGATGTTGTACTTGCAGATGTTGGAGCCACGCGCGAGTGCGGTGCGCTGATCGACCGGCACGCCGGAGCCGCCGTGGATCACCAGCGGCACATTCGTCTCGGCCTCGATCGCACGGATGCGGACCTCGTCGAGCCGCCCGCCGGTCTCTTGCTGCAGATGCACGTTGCCGACCGAGACCGCCATCGCGTCGACGCTGGTCTCATTGGCGAAGCGCCCGGCCTCGACCGGATCGGTCCCGGCGGAGCTTTCGCCCTCGGCATAGCCCACGAAGCCGATCTCGCCTTCGCAGGAGATCCCCGCCCCGTGCGCCAATGCGACCACCCGCGCCGTCTCGGCGATGTTTTCGGCGAGCGGCAGGCGGGAGCCGTCGAACATCAGCGAGCTGAACCCGGCGTCGAGCGCCGCTTGGCATTCGTCGAAGCTGTGTCCGTGGTCGAGATGCGCGACCACCGGCACGCTGGCGTGGTCCGCGAGGTTGCGGAACATCGCGCCCAGAACCGGCAGCGGCGTGTGCGCGCGGCACCCTGGCCCCGCTTGCAGGATCACCGGCACGCCTTCCGCTTCGGCGGCGGCGACGAAGGCGCGCATGTCTTCCCAGCCGAGCGTGACCAGCCCGGCGACCGCGTAGCCTTCGCGAAGGGCGGGCTGGAGCACCTCCGAGAGCGTCGCGAGGGTCATTTGAACTTCGCGATCATGTCCTTGATGCCCGGGATCGTCTCGATCTGGTAAGCGTGGGTCGGCTGGAAATACTGCACCAGCGGGCGCTGCGAGAGGCCGCCGAGGATGGTGAAATAGTACATCTCGTAGCCCGGCAGCACCGCGCAGGGGTGGTAGCCGTGGTCGATGCAGATCGTCGAGCCGTCGACGATGTGGTAGGCGTCGCCGGACTTGCCGTCCTCGCGCTGGAGCATCTGCAGCCCCGACCCCCAGTTGGGCTTGAAGCGGAAATTGTAGGTCTCGTCGTGCTTCGTCTCCGTGATGTTCCCCCCGGGGCCGTCCCGCCGATCCGTGTCGTGCTTGTGGCTCGGGAACCCCGACCAGCCGCCGGCGCCGACGGTGTAGAGCTCGCTCACCAGCAGGCGGCCCACCTTGTCGGCCTGCTTCTGGCCGAGGATGTGCTTGATCTTGCGGTGGGTCTTGGTGTCGTCGGAGCCGTATTGCACGAAGTCGTGCCTGCGCACGTCGAACGGCTCAAGCACCTTGTCGTACTTCGCGCCGGCGACGAAGACCTCGGTCTCGTCGGACACGCAGACCATCTGCGCCTTGGCCCCGACCGGCACATAGACGCCTTGCGGATCGCCGTCCCAGACGTCTTCGCCGCGGATCCCGAGCGCGGGATAGGCCACGCCCTCGACCTCGACGTCAACCGTCCCGGTGGCAGGCACGATGCAGGTCTCAAAGCCCGGAACCCGGTATTCGAAGGCCTCGCCCTTCTTCAGCTTGACGATGTTGAAGTAGTTGAGCGGCACGGTGGCATTGCCCGCGTCCACGATCGGTTGGTTCTTGTTGTCGAAGGGGGCGATGTGCATGTCGGTCCTTTCAGGGCGCGGTCGGGCCCGGATGGGTTGCGAGGAAGGCGTCAAGCTCGGCGGGCGTCGGCATGGCGGGGGCACAGCCGGGCTTGGCGACGACGATGGCGGCGCAGGCCGAGCCGCGCAGGATGGCGTCCTG
>DQCI01000286.1:705-6780 GCA_003545125.1 Paracoccaceae bacterium | reverse complement strand
CAGAACCGCCTCGTCGCCGCGCCAGGTGCTGGCCGGCATCGTATCGAGCAAGGCACCGGGTGCCGGGTAGCCGTGGCGAAACGGGTAGAGAATGCCGCCGCCTTGTCTGAAGGCTTCCAAAGCCAGATCGCTGTCGGATTGAACCATGCCGCCAATGGATCCGGCAGAGCCGTTGTTTTCAACCGGTGAGCTGCCACTTTTGACCCGAACACTTCCCGGTTCCCAAGGGCGTGCGCGCCGCTTTTGCGGCCACCCCGGTCGCATGCGCCGACCGGGGTGGCCGGTCCGGAAGAAACCACAGATTTGCCGGAATTCTGGACTGTGGCCGTTGTAGGCCTGTGCGCGTGCGGGCCGGAGCGTGGGACAGCCGGTATCGACGCCGTGTCCGAACAGCCCCGGGCGCCCCTGCCGCAACGACGAAATTCAGCGAGCAGGACGCCGGGCGAAACGCAGCGCAGCACAGCGACTGCGCCACGTTTTCGGGCGCAGGGACGCCGCCCGCGAGAAAGGAGGCGGGTATGAACCGTTTGATCGAGGCCGTCCTGATGCGCGCGGCGCGGCCCTATTTCGCAGGCACCCGCCTGAATGATGCCCTTGGTCTGGCCCGGGAAGCGGGCGCGCGGGGCTACCCGGTGACGCTGTGCTACTGGAATGCCCCGGATGATCCCGCCGACAAGGTAATCGGGAACTATGACGCGGTGATCGACGCGATCGCGTTGAGCGGGCTCGACGCGCATATGGCGATCAAGGTGCCGCCTGTGGCGCAGAAACCGGAGTTGATTTCGGGGGTGCTGGCGAAGGCCCGCGAACACGGGGTTCCCGTCGACATCGACGCCCATGCGCCCGACGAGGCGGAGGCGGATTACGAAACCGCGGCGCGGGCCGGGCCGGAGGGGCTCGGGATCGCCATCCCGGGGCGCTGGGCCAACTCGCCGGCGCTGGCCGACCGGGCGGTCGAGCTGGGGCTCAGGGTGCGGGTGGTGAAAGGCCAATGGGACGACCCCGCCGCGCCGGACATCGATATGGCGCAGGGCTACCTCGCGGTGATCGACCGGCTCGCGGGGCGGTGTCGTGAGGTGGGCGTTGCCACCCATGACACGGCCCTCGCGCGCGAGGCGATCCGGCGGCTGACCGCTGCCGGGACCAGAGCGGAGCTGGAGCTTCTGTTCGGCCTGCCGATGGACCCCTCCGCCGATATTGCGCGCCAGGCCGGGCTCAAGACCCGGATCTATCTCGCTTACGGCGATGCCTGGATTCCCTATTCGATCCGGAGTGCCTTCAGGCATCCGCGCACCCTGGTGCGCTTCGCGACCGACCTCGCCACCGGACATCGCGACGGGCTGCCGCAGCCCGCCTGACACGCGGACCACGCGAAGGGAGCGGGGCCATTGGCGGCCGCATGCCGGTATCGCAGGCCGATCTCGCGGGCAAGCGGTGGTCATGGCTGGCCGGGCGGCTGTTGGGTTCGGGTTTTGCGCAGCAAGTGACGTGGCGTTGGCGGACGACGACTGTGCTGGAGGTGTTCGCAGCCGAGAGCCCTGCGCCCATGCAGCGACAGAGGCGGGCGAAGGGTGGGGGCGGGCGAAGGGTGGGCGAACTCGGACACGGGGTCAAGTCATTGATATTGCTTCCGATAGCGCTAACTGCATTTCACGGGCGAACCCGGGCGCGACCCCGGGCGCAGCGGTGTCACCGCGTGTGGGTCAGGCTTTGCTCTGGAGCATGGGACGGACCCGGTCCTTGATCCTCTCCGTGGCGATCCACCGGCCAACGCAGATCCCGCCGAAGAGCGCGCGCGGGTTGAAAGGCAGGCCGAACACCTTGACATATGCACGCGTGTCTTGCGTCCAGGCGCGCGTCCAATCGTCCATTTTCCCCATGAATTCATAGGAAGTCATGCCCTGGTCAACCGCCCGCTCCAACGTGTGGTAATAGAGTAGATTACCAGGCGAGGATTTCGAATACGCCTTGTCGAACGTGGCCTTGTAGATCCAGTAGCGGTTGCACCACGCGCTGGCGATCTGCATCGCGATGGGTTTGCCATCCAGGCGCAGGAAGGCGAAGCGCAGGTGCCCGTGGTCGTGAGCAGCTTCGAGAAACACCCGGAACGCGCCCGCGTAGGTGGCTTCGGACGGCGATGTCAGCGCCGTCCCCATGTCGTGTTTCCAACTCCGCGTTTCGACATCGAAGGCCGCGTCGATCAAGGTCCCCAAGTCGTGCTGCGAGCGGGGCGCGCGCAGCTCGTAGGTGACCGTGCCCAACTTGGCCAGGCGCTTGCCGGCACGCCGCAAATCCGACCGGCGCCCGGATTTGACCACGTCGGTGATCGTCTTGAACCGGATGTCGATCTGCGGTGTCGGCGGGGCCGGCTCGACCTTGAGCCAGAACTTGCCCCGGGCCGCCTTGCGCAGGGCTGGTAGCGTCGGAGACTCGGCGGGCAGGCGTTCGAGAAAAAAAGGTCTGCGTTCGGCGACGAGACGCGCGGCCAGTTCGCTCAGCGCGACCTCGTCGCTCCAGGAAAAGTCGCTCGGTTCGTTCATCAATGGCATTTCGCGAAAACCGAACCGCGTCCTGCAAAGCATGGCGGTCGCGCGGCGGCGTCCGTCGTGATCGACCGCAAGGACCGACGGGGTTCCCGGGAAGGTCAACCGGGCGCGGGCGTTCAGCCATTCCGCGGTCTGCATCGGAATCCTGGACTCGACCAGGCTGGGCACGGCGTCGGCGTCACGCGCCAAGAATGAGTGTTTCATCTTGTCCCTCGGCCTGAGTTTCGGGCTCTGGACGCCATCCTGCAAGGCGTTTGGGGCATATTTGCGGTAAAACAGGGCTGCTTTTGGGCAGGCGGGTTCAGGTTTTCGCCGCACGCGCCCCTGTCGGGACCGCCACGCGGGCGGTCTGGCGGACCGAAAACCGGCCAAACGGCGGCCCCGCCGGCTAGGCCTCGGCCGGTTTCGGAGCGGGTGGTGCATACCGTCGCCCGGCGATCGGGCGGGTCTGCGGCGGCGCCGGATATGTCGGGCAGCGGGGAGGCTGGTCGCTGTCAGGGGAAACGGGTGGCGCCGCATTGTGGGGGATTGCACCGCTTGCGCCCGGATCGGGGCGCTTGCGTTGCCAACGCGCCGGGGCGCGCCGGGACGGCAGGCCCGACCGTTGGCCGAGGGGCGGCCGATCCCCCGCCCGGGATCGCGCCCCGCCGTCTCGTCCACCTGCATCGCTCAGAAATCGAACAGCTCGCCGAGGAAGGAGTACGCGCGCCTCTTGCGCGGTTTGCGGTCGCGGGCGCGGTCGTCGCGGTAGGTGCCACGGTCCGATTGCAACGCGGGACCGGCCGTGCGGTCGATGAATTTCTCAAGCTCGCCCCGGTCCGGCCAGACGCCGCGGCACGTCGGACAATAGTCGATCTCGACGCCCTTGCGCTCGGCAATGACCAGGACTTCTCCATCAATCGGGCGTTTCATATGGATCTCCATTTCCAGATATGTGGCGGCGGGGGTGTTGTCAGACCAAAAGCGCCGCCTTTTTCGCGTTTCACATCACCGGATGTGGGGACGGGGGAAGGATCGCAAAGAGCTTCAAGAGTTTCTGTTCAATAGGAAATTCCGATCATTGGGCCTGATCGTGCGGGGGGCTCATTCCATCGTGACCAACCCATTGAACCGTTCCAGCGCAATGGGGCGGACAACCTCGGCGATGGTTTCGATCACCGCGCCATGCGCAGAGCGCCGGCGCCAGACCAACCCGACCGAACGCGTGAACCTGTCCTTGCGGAAGGTCAGGACCGCGACGTCGCCGGTTTCGGGCGACACTTCGGAACGGACGTGGAGCGCGGGCAGGAAGCTGAGCCCCATGCTCAGCGCGCTCATCTACCTCAGCGCGTCGAGGCAGGTGCCTTCGTGGTCCTGGCGCAGGTTGGCGCCGAGTTCCTCGCACAGGGCCACGGTCTGCGAGTTCCTCGCACAGGGCCACGGTCTGATCGTGCAGGAGATACTGGCTGGACATCGCCAGGATGCCCTCTCCGGCCAGGTCGGCGTCGCGCACCTCCGCCTTGCCCGCAAGCGGGTGATCCTGCGCCACGGCCAGTTTCANNCGGTTCGCGGAACAGACGCTTGACCTCGACATCCGCCGAGCGGACCGGCAATTGGGTCAGGATCAGATCGTGGCGTCCGGCCTCGAGTTCTTCTTGCCGTGCGACCGCCGCAGTGTCGCGCACGATCACCTTCAGGGACGGGTACAGCCGGTGCAGCCGCCGCATCACGTGTGGCAGGATGTAGGGGCCCAGCGTCGGGGTCGAGCTTGATGCGCGCGGGCATGAAACCGACGTCGTTCAATTGAAGAAAGGCGGTTAACTGCATGTATTATACACATTTTTGATGATGACCGCGCGGATGTTCCACAGCACCGACCTCGACGAGTTGCGCGAGGGATTGTCGGAACCTGAGCGCCGCAGATAGCCTCACGCAGCGTGCCGCGGCCCCAAAACGGGCGGCAGCGAAACCAGTGGCGCCGGCGCTCTGCAGATCTCCCGCGACCGCGGCTGGCCGAAACCGAGATGAATCCCCGCGCCGGGAACGGCGCCGTGACCTGCGCGCGGCGCGACACGCCCGCCCTTGTGGCAATCGGATCGCGCCGCCGCCCCCGTCCATCACCCGTCTTCGCGCGGTCCGCTCGCGTCTGCACCGCGCCAGAGTAGAACCCCCGAGGCGACCGCGGCCCGGCCGATCATGTGCGCGGCGATGAGGGCGGTGAGCAGCAGGAACAGGACGATGAGCACCACACGCAGGCTGGTGCCCGCATCGCCGAAATGAACCGCCGCAGCCGTCACGACGAGACCGCTGGAGAGCGTGCCGATCTTGGTCGAGGCATGCATCCGGATCAGGATGTCGGGCATCCGCAACAGGCCCAGCGCGCCGATCACGCCGAAGGCGCCACCGAGCGGGATGAGAAGGCCGGCAATCGTGTCGCTCATGAGGTCGCTTTTTCGTGGATCTTGCGCGCGCGCTCGGCGAAGCGGGCAAGCGCTGCGGTGGCCAGGAAGCCCACGAGCGCCAGCGCCAAGGCCACGTCGAGGAAGGCCGGTTCATCGAACCGGATCGCCGTGAGACCGCAGAAGGCCACGATGGCGACCGTCATCATGTCGAGCGCGACGACCCGGTCGGGCAGGCTCGGCCCGATCACCAGCCGCAGGAGCGACAGCGCCGTGGTGAGCAGGATGAGCCCGGTGCCGATGTCGAGGGCGAGGGTCAAAATCGCTCATCGCTTGCCCTCCACGGCGTCGATCACCCAACGCTCCATGCCGGACTTGATCGCCCGGCGCTGCGCCTCGGGGTCGTCGGCGAACATCGCGTGAACCTTGAGAATGGCGCGGTCTTCGCTCACGTCGAGGCTCAGGGTGCCGGGGGTGGGCGAGGCAAGGTTGGTCAACAACAAGATGCCGGCGTCGCTTTGCACGTCGAGCGGCAGGTCGATGATGGCGGGCCGGGCGCGGTGGCGCGGGGTGATTACGTCCCAGGCGACGGCGACGGACGAGACGATGAGTTCGTACAGGAACATCACCACGAGCCGGATCCAGGCGAAGACGCGGGCGTGACAGGCGCTCGCCCCGGTCAGGGGTTGCACGGCCCAGAGCGCGGCAAAGCCAATCACGAAGCCGGGGAGGAGCGAAACAAGCGTGAATGCGCCCGTGAGCACCGCCCAGACGAAGGCCAGAAGGAGGCCAGAAGGAGGTTGGTCGTCAGGAGGTTCATGGGGTCTCTGCAAACACGGCACCGACATAGGCGGTGGGGTCGAGCAATTGCGCGGCGGCGGTTTCGGCGAAAGTGACGAAGGGCTCCGGGGCGAGGCCAATCGCGACGGTGAGGCCGGCGAGCGCGGCGATGGGCCAGATCAGGGTCCGGCGCTCAGCCGGGGCGAGGCTGGAGAGCCGTGGCTCGCGGCCTTCGGGGTGTGGGCGCCAGAAGGCGGCGGCCCAGATCCTGGTCATCGAGTAGATCGTCATCAGACTGACGGCGAACGCAGCAGCGGCCACGATCCAGGCCTCGACCTCGAAGGTCGCCTTCACGATCAGGAATTTCGCCC
>DQCI01000286.1:0-633 GCA_003545125.1 Paracoccaceae bacterium | reverse complement strand
GTGCTGCCTGCGATCCGGTGCGCGACGCCCGCGATCAGGAACAGGTTGGCCTTCACCACGATGTGGTGGATCAGGTAGAACACCGCGCCTGCGAGCGCGAGCGGCGTCATCAGCGCGAGGCCGAGCACCATGTAACCGATCTGGCTGACGATGTGGAACGACAGGATCTTGCGAAAACCGGTTTGCGCGGCGGCGCCGAGAACGCCAACCACCATGGTCAGCACGTTGTAGAGCGCTGATGGCCGGCCCGCTCGGCCGCGGTGTCGATGTCGGCGGGCGCATAGACCGCGACCGCCAGGGCGATGATCGCGGTGTTGAGCACCATCGCGGCGGCCAATTAATCGGCGACCAGGGTGATGCCGAAGGGTGCGGGCCAGCCGCCCATCTGCCAGGCGATGACGCCGGCGTCGAGCACTTCGGCCATGAGCCTGAGTGCTGTGGCGAGGAGCACCGCCGACCCCGCGACAGAGATCCAGCGCCCGGCCCGCTTCTGGCGGAACCCGAAAGCGAGGACGGAGGTCACGAAGGGGATCGCGAGCGGCAGGGACAGGGTCCAGCTCATGACGGCTCCGACAGGGGCTGAGAGGGGGGGCAGTCTGGGGTTCAGACGGGGGGGCAGATGGGGGGGGCAGA
>DQCI01000028.1:4113-10500 GCA_003545125.1 Paracoccaceae bacterium | reverse complement strand
GATGATGACGACGACGAGGATGACGAGGATGACGACTGATCATCGCTTGGCCGGCGGGCGGTACTCGGGATAGGCCGGATGCAGCCAGCCTGTAGTTGAATTTCGCGGGCGGTTGAATGACCGCCCGCGAACATACATCTTCGGATGAAACCCGGATCGGACCGATGAAAAGACCTGTACTCACAACCTGCCTTGCGCTGTTCGCCGCCCTGGCCGCTCCCGCGGCGGCTCAGGACGCGGGCAACCGGGTGCAAGACGCGATTGTCGCCCAGCTGAGCAACCAGGGGTTCACCCGCATCCACATCTCCAACACCATCCTTGGACGGGTTCGCATCTTCGCGACATCGCCCGGGGCCAACCGCGAGATCATATTCAACCCCCGCACCGGTGAAATCCTGCGCGACTACTGGGACGACGAGGACGATTTCGGCGGCGGCTTGGTGTCGTCCACTGGCCGGGGCGCCGCCGACGGGTCTTCGGCGGGGACCGCGAGCGACGATGGGGATGACGAGGACGAGGACGACGACGTGGACGACGACGGGCGGGGCGGTACTGCCAAGGACGACGATAGCGACGACGACGACCGTGCCGATGATGACGACGGCGAAGACGAGGACGACGAGGAAGACGACGAGGAAGACGAGGACGACGATTGATGCCGCGCACGCCGCTTTGCGACCCGGTCCCTGGGGGGCGTGTCTGCCCGCACCGGCGCCATGCGTGATCGTCACGTGATCAAGATTGCGCTCGTGGTGCAGGCGGTCTGCGCCGGGTTCTTCATTTCCGACATCCTTTCCGCCCGGATCGGGTTCAGCAGTACGCCGATCTCCTGGCAACTGCGCGAAATGATCGAGATCGGGGCGGCGGGCGGTCTTCTGCTCGGCTTCGTCCTCGGGGCGGTGGCCCTGCGCCGCTCGCGCCAGCGCCAGTTGCTCGCCGAACAGGGGCTGCATCGCGCCTCATCCGCGTTCATGGACCTGGTCGCGGCGGCCTTCACCGAATGGGGGCTGACCCCGGCCGAGCGCGACGTGGCGCTGTTTGCCATCAAGGGGCTCACGATCCAGGAAATCGCCGCCGCGCGGGAAACCTCCGAGGGGACCGTCAAAGCCCAGACCAACGCGATCTACCGCAAGGCGGGTGTGAACGGCCGCAGCCAGCTCCTGAGCCTGTTCATCGACGACCTGATGCAGGAACGGCCGGCGCACAGGCCCGAGCAGGATACAGACGAAAAGTTGCGCAAGGTCTCGTGAGTGGGGCGCCGCAAGGCCTTTCGAAAGGCCTTGGCCAAGCGGTTTCAAAACCGCTTTGCCGCGCTACCCCCTCGGCCGCATTTCCCGCATCGCCGCGGTGACCTCCTTGAACGCCTCCGCCTCGGCGATCTCGTCGACGGAAATCTCCGCGCGCCTTCGCCAGTTGGGATGTTCCTTCGTCGTGCCGGGCACGTTGGTCGGGCCGTGCGGACCGACGAGATCGGCCAGCCGGACGCCGACCAGCATCGACGGGGCGGAGGCGAGGAAGCGGTAGGCGGCGGTGAGCACACGGGGCGGTAGTGCGTTCGCCGCGCCGTCCTCGGCGTCGCCCGGCAGTTCGCCGCCGTCGATGAAGGCGTTGACCAACGCCACCCGTTCATCGACCCGGCGCGCCACGTCGCCCGCGGCCTTCTCGGCGTCGATCAGGCCGAAGCGTTCGCGCAGGCCGATGTCGTCGCCTGCCCACCAGCCGGCCAGCGTCGGCAGGTCGTGGGTCGAGATGCAGGCGAGCGCCTTTTCGGGATAGGTCGAGGCGCGGGTGAACAGCCCCCAGTCCTGTTCGAAATAAAGGATCCGGTAGGCCATGATATTGGCCGCCTGGAGAATGTCGCGAAAGCCGTCCGGCACCCAGCCGAGGTCTTCGCCGATCACCAAGGCGTCGTGGCGGTCGGCCTCCTCGGTGACCACGCCAAGCATTTCCGCCAGCGGGTAGGCGACGTGGGTGCCGGCCGAGGCGGAGGCGTTGTCGGGGATCAGGAAGAGCTGGCGCAGCGCCATCACATGGTCGATCCTGAGGGCGCCTGCGTATTTCAGTTGCGCCGCGATCAGCTCGCGGAACGGTGCATAGCCCGCGCGGGCAAGGGCTGTGGGCGACAGCGCCGAGAGCGCCCAGTTCTGCCCGTCCTGCGAGAACACGTCCGGCGGTGCGCCGACGACGACGCCCTGCAGGGTGAAATGGTTGTCGGACCAGGTGGCGGACCCGTCCGGCGCTTCACCGACGGCCAGGTCGAGATAGAGCCCGACCCGCATGCCGGCCTCGCGCCCGGTCAACGCGGCGGCGGAGAGTTGGCGCGACGCGATCCATTGCAGCCAGACCTGAAAGGTCACGGCGCGCGCATTCTTCTTCGCGAAGGCAGCGACTTCGGCGCTTTCGGGGTCGCGGTAGGCTTCGGGCCAGGCTTTCCAGCCGGCGTCATGGCCCTTTTCGACCATCGCCTGGCTCAGCGCCTCGAACCGGGCGTGGCGTTCGAGCGAGACGCCGCCCTCTGCGCGGAAGGCTTCGAAATCGCTCTCCGGCCAGCGGTTGCCTTCGAAAGGCTTGCGGGCGAAGATGGCCCGCAGCCCCTTGCGCTTCATCCGGGCCACCAGCCCGTAATCGACCAGATCCGCGGACTGGACCTTGGCGAGCGCCGTCTTGTCGGGCCGGGTATTGCCAGGCAGGTCGTCCATCGCGATGTAGAGCGGGTTCAGGAACTGCCGGTTGGACGGGGTGAAGGGGCTGGTGCGGTCGGGGTCGGACAGGAACAGGGCGTGCAGCGGGTTGATGCCGACGAAATCCGCCCCGGCGGCGGCGGCGACCTCGCTGAGCCGCGCGAGATCGGAAAAATCGCCGATCCCCCAGGACCTGTGCGAGCGCAATTCGTAGAGCTGGCAGAACAGCCCCCAGGTGCGGTTGTCGCGCAACCAGGCGGGCAGCGGCGCCGCGCCGGCGCGGGCGGGATCGGTATCGTAGGGCGGAAGGCCGGCGTCTTCGGGCGGTTTGGTCTCGCTCACGCCGAGGGCGGCGAGCAGGGCGTGCTTGGTCGCCTCGGGCACCTCCCGGTCGCCATAGTGCGTTGTGATCCCCGCCGCCCAGCACAGGCGGTTCAGCGCATCCGCGTCCATTGGCGTGTCTCCCTCGATCCTTGGTCCCGCATACGGGAGCGCGTACCCCGTGTGAATGCGTCTCGCGCCTCAGGCGCTATATTTTTCGAGGATTTCCAGCGGAACGACTTCCAACGCCCGGATATGGGTCGCTTGCAGCCGAACTCTGGGCGCGCAGCCTTCGTCATGGGCCTGCAGAAAGCGCGCGGCGACCACGCACCACTGGTCGCCGGGATTGAGCCCCGGGAAGCTCCATTCGGGCCTCGGCGTGGACAGATCGTTGCCGACGTATTTCGAGAAGGCGAGAAACTCGGCCGTCATCACCGCACAGATCGTGTGGCGGCCGATGTCGCCGTCGGCGGTGTTGCAATATCCGTCGCGAAAGAACCCGGTGACCGGGTCGTCGGAACAGTTCAATAGGTCGCCGCCGAGCACGTTGAGGGGAGGATCGGGAACAGGTTTCATCGGAGCTCCTCGACGACGCTGCGCATCATCTCCAGGTTGGTGCGGTGGACGCCGCGCCCGCCGTAGCCGGTGTCGGCGGCGGTGATCGCGATCACCACGTCGGCGCTGCGGTCGATCCAGATGTACTGGCCGTAGACGCCGCGCGCGAAGACTTCGCCGGGCCGGGCATCGCGCGGGATCCACCATTGGTAGCCATAGCCGCTGCCGCGACCCTGCGGGCCGCTTGCGGCCAGCATCTCGTCGATCCAGGCCTCGGGCACCACCTGGGTGCCGCCGACCCGCCCGCCGACCCGCCCGCCATCGAGCACCAGCTGGCCGAACCGGGCGTAGTCGCGGGTGGTGAGGTTGAGGCCGCCGAGCACGAACGCGTTGCCGGCACCATCGGTGAGGAAATAGGGATCGGCCTCGAGACGCATCGGCGCGAACAGCCGGTCGTTCATCAGCTCGGGGATGCGCCGTCCGGTCGCGCCCCGCAGCACCATGGCGAGGGCGTGGGTGTCCATCGAGACGTAGTGGAACGCGCTGCCCGGATCGGCCCGGCGCGCGTCGATCGCGGCGGTGAAGTCGTCAAGCGATCCGCCGAGCGCAATGACCCGGCCCATCTTGTTGATGTCGGACCAGAAATCGCCGTAGTCTTCATCGAAGTCCACGCCGGAGGCCATGTCGAGCACGTTGCGGATGGTGGCGCCGTCATAGGCGGACCCGATCAGATCGGGGGCATAATAGGTGACCGGGTCGTCGACGGAGGCGATCTCGCCGTTGGTGACGGAGAGACCGAACAGGGTCGCCAGGAAGCTTTTGCCGAGCGACCAGCTCACCCGCAGATCGTCGGGCCTGGTGCCAAGGTAGTATTCCTCGAAGGCGACCGCGCCGCGGTGGAGGATCACCACGGAGGTGACGTTGCGTGTCGCCACCCAGGTCGCGAAGCCCGCAGGCATCGCGGTGCGCACCGGCGCGCGGGGCAGGGGGCTCGGCACGTGCACCGGTGCGGGCATCGGCACGCTGTGAAAGAGCGCATCCATGTTCGAGAAGTTGCCAACGATCCGGTCGGGATCGAACAGGGTGTTGACCGCGACCAGCCGGCTGAGCTCTTCGTGCAGCAGAGCCCAGCCGCCGCCGATCGCCACGACGACGACGAGCAGAGCCGCGTAGAGCCGGCGGCTCATGTCAGAGCTTGTTGTGTGAGCCGTCGCAAAGCGGCTGGGTCCCGGTGTGCTTGCAGCCGCAGAAGAAGACCTTTTTCGAGGCTTCGGCGGTGTATTTCACCGGGTTGATGTCCGTGCCCTTGTGCGAACCGTCGCAGAAGGGTTGGGTCTGCGAACGTCCGCAGGCGCACCAGAAATAGGTTTTGCCCTCTTCGACCTCGACGGCGTAGGGGGTTTTCTGGGCAATCTCGGGGGTATCGGTCATGGTTCTTCCTTCTTCTTGCGCGGGCTGTGTTCCGGCGGTGCGTTCCAGTCGATCCAACGGCCGTGAAAGTCGACGCGACCGAGACCCAGCTTGTGGCCGCCGGGCCAGATCGTAAGCTCGATCGGCGCGCCCTCGCCCTTGCGCTCGTCGCCCTCCATCGAGAGCCGGGCGAGCGGGGCGTCGGCGGTGGCGCGCGCGCCGGCCTCTTCCAGCGCGGCGAGGCAACCTTCGCGGGTCGCTTCGGGGAAATACTGCCAGGCCACAGTATGGGTGACGAGGTGTATGGCGCCCGGGCGCGGGGTGGCGAGGCGCTCTCTGAGCCAGTCGCAGGTGTCGGTATCGTCGACCGCCGCATCGCACATTTCCATCGCCGCCCGAGCGCGTTCGATCCGCCAGGGTTGGTCGGGCCAGAGGTAGGAGACCAACCTGAGCGCGTCGCCCGGGTCATGCGGGTCAAGCGGTGCGATATCGACGCCGCGCCGGTCGATGATGCTCACCTTGGCTTCGGGGGGCGGTGGTCCGCGCCAGTCGGGATCGAGCAGGACGGGGGAGGCGCGCGGCCCGATCACACCCCAGGCGAGGTCGAGCCGGAACCGGTCCCACATCAGGTTGAGCCCGGCAGCGGCGCCCAGTTCGGAGACCACGAAATCCGAGATGCCGAATTTCGCGGCCAGCCAATGGGCGCCCGAGATCATCACCGCCGAACGCCGGACCTCGTTGCTCTGCGGCGGATGATCGAGCCAGTCCATCAGGGGCTGGACGTGGTTTTCGAGCGCCACGTCGAGCGCCGCGCCGAGCTTGTCCTCGCCCGGGCAGTCGTTGGGCGGGTAGCAGGCGATGAGTTCGGGGCATGCGCCGGTGAGCACCAGGGCATGAAGGCCGCCGAGCAACCTCAGCGGCAGCGAGGCGCTGCGGTTGGAGATGTCGCCGGGCCAGTGCAGCATCCGGTCGACCACGGGGGTACCGGGCGTGAGGCGTTTGGACAGCAGGGTCAGCACCTTGGCGGTGAACGGGGACCCGAGACCGCGGTTCGACCGCGCCTGGTCGAGGAAGGCGTCTTCGAGTTTCACCGGAACTTGTCCACCAGTTTCTGGAGCGGCGAGCGGGCCTCATCGGCCATGGGCGCGGCCTCATCGGCTTGCATCGTGGGCACCTCGTCGCTGGGTTTCGGTTTGGCGGCCGGCTTCGGCTTCGGCGGCGCCGTTCTGAGCGCCACCGCGTTGGTAAACTTCGCACCGTCGCCAGCCGCGAGGTAGGGCGCACCATCGACGATGCCGCGCAGGAGATCGTCGAGCCAGCCCGCGTCGGCGCGGGCGAAATCCGACAGCACGTAGGGCGACACCCGGTCCTTGTGGCCGGGATGGCCGATGCCGAGGCGGACGCGGGCGTAAGCCTCGCC
>DQCI01000028.1:2414-3999 GCA_003545125.1 Paracoccaceae bacterium | reverse complement strand
CGAGTTTGAAAAACCGCATGGCTTCACCAACGGATTGGCCGGAGAGGTTCATGAAGGTCTCGGGTTTCAGCAGCACCACCTTTTCGCTTCCCAACCGGCCCTGGCTCACGGCCCCCTGAAACTTGGCCCGCCAGGGCGCAAAGCCGTGGTCTTCGGCAATCCGATCAACGGCCATGTAACCGATGTTGTGCCGGTTCCCGGCGTATTTCGCACCGGGGTTTCCGAGACCGACAAAGAGTTTCATGCCACCTCCGGCTGCACGCCTCGCCCCATCCCCAAGGGGCTTCGCCCCATCCCGTTCGGGCCCGGGATGTCCTCACGTTATGCGAGCCGGACGGGAATGCCAAGGCACCCGCGTTCACGGGTTTTCGCGGGATCGGGTTTCGGTGCCGTTCCCCCGGTTGACCACCACTTCGCCGCCCGGCGCCTCGGGTTCGTCGTCACTGATTTCAGCCGGGAACCCGGGCGCGCGGATGTCGAGCCCGGTTGCGTCTTCGAGCCGGCGGATGATGTTGGGCAACAGCTCGCGCGGGCCGTAGCGCGCGATCGCGTCGTCGAAGATCTCGATCATCAGCGGGTTCATCTCGAGCGGCACACCGGCCCGGTCGGCGACCTCCTGGAACAGCCCGATATCCTTCTTCACCAGGTCCATGGTGAAGGAAATGTCGCGCGAGCCGTTGAGGATGACCTGGCTTTCGGTCTCGTGGACGAAGCTGGTGCCGGAACTGATCCGGATCGCCGCAAAGGTGGTGGCGAGGTCCATCCCCGCGCCCTTGGCCGTCACCAGCGCCTCGGCACAGGTGATGAGGTTGGCGGTCGCGAGGTAGTTGGTGATGACCTTGAGCACCGAGGCGGAGCCGAGCGGGCCGGTGTGCAATATCCGGCGACCCATGATCGTGAGCAGCGGCAGGATCCGTTCGAAGGTCGCCCGGTCGCATCCGGCGAAGACCGAGATGTTGCCCGTCGCCGCGCGGTGGCACCCGCCCGAGACCGGACAATCCACCGCGCGCGGCGCCCTGGGCGATCACCCGCGCGCCGAGCCGTTTCACCTCGGTCTCGTCGGTGGTGGACATTTCCATCCAGATCTTGCCCGGGGCCACCTCTGCCAGCATCTCGCCCATGACCGCGTCGGAGGCGGCCGGGGACGGCAGGCAGGTGATGACCGCGTCGCAGGCGCGCATGAGCTCCGCCGGTCCTCCCGCACGCTTCGCGCCGTCGGCGACGAGCCCCGCGACCAGCTCGGCGTTCAGATCATGCACCGTGAGGTCGGCGCCGCCCCCCGCAGCAGAGAGCCCGCGAGCTTGCCACCGACATTGCCGAGGCCGATGAACCCGATTTTCATGTTGTGTCTCCCGGTGCCACGCCGTTTCGGGAAGATTGCGGGAAAGGCAAAACCAATACCATCCGGAAACGACGCCAGTCGGGCGCCGGGCGGCGAATTCGGGCCTTTGCAACGGGTTGCGCCTCGCGCGCGGCTCGGGGGCGGGTTGATCCTGGCAAGCGTGCCGGCGGTCAACGTGCATTCGAGGGCTTAGAACGGATTCATCACGGCGTTTCCGGAACGGATCTAGATGCTTGAAATCAC
>DQCI01000028.1:2029-2219 GCA_003545125.1 Paracoccaceae bacterium | reverse complement strand
TCGGCCAAAAGAAAACGGGGCCCGAAGGCCCCGTCTCAACGTCGCAACGGCGGTTGAGGATCAGTCCTCTTCCCGTTCCACTTCGCCGATCACCTCGGTTTGCGGCATCTCGTCGGTCTCCTCATCCGCGCCGCGCAGGCCCGACGGGGCCGAGAGCGAGGCGATGATGAAGTCGCGGTCGATCGTCGGC
>DQCI01000028.1:0-1929 GCA_003545125.1 Paracoccaceae bacterium | reverse complement strand
CGGGTCACGACCAGAACGCCGCCCTTCTTGATGCCGGGCGCCTCTTCTTCATTCTCGAATTCGACGTGGATGAAGATGTTGATCCGGGTGTTGCGGTGCAGCCGCATGAAGTCGACATGCGTCGGCAGGTCCTTCACCGTGTCGCGCTCGACGCCGCGGCAGATCACCCGCACGTCGTCATGGTCGTCGACCTTGAGGTTGAGCAGCTTCGACAGGAAGCGGCCCTCTCTGAGGGTCTTCAAAAGCACGTTGAAGGGGATGTTGATCGGAAGCGGTTCTTGATCGCCACCGTATACGATGCCAGGTACGAGCCCTTCGCGGCGGGCTTGACGAGCGGCCCCCTTGCCTGTCCCCGTCCGTACCGTGGCGTGAAAGTCAGGAATTTCACGAGCCATTGGTCTCTCCAGATTGTAAGTCCGCGGGCTGCCTCCAAGGGTGCGCCTCCCGCTTGAGTGCGGGCGTATAGACCTGAAACGCGAGCGAGGGAAGCGAAAAGTGGGCGCCTCGGGGGATCGGGCGCAGCGATGTGGCGTTCGCCTGGCGGGGCTGGCGTCGCCGACCGTCCCCGCTTGCGCCGTCCGCGCTGCGGGCGTATCCGTCGCGGACGCCGCCGGGACGCCCGGTCCGGTCACCTCGACAGCTTGAAAGGTCAGGCCGATGTCCGTTTTCGAGGCCGCGAAAATCACCCGTACGCCGATGCTGACCCTCGCCGCGGTCGGGCTCAACTGGGGTGGGCTCGCGGGGCTGATGCCCGATATCAAATCCACCGTCGGCGCTTCGGACGCGGTGCTCGGGATGACGCTGCTTGCCTCCGCGGTGGGCTCGATGATCGCGCTGTGGTTCGCGCCGCGTTTCGGCGTCCGGGTCGGCACGCTGGCGCTGCCGCTCTCGGGGCTCGGCATCGTCGTGGCGATCCTGTTGCCGGTCCTCGCTGTTTCGCCGGTCACGCTCGCGCTGGCGCTGTTCTTCACCGGCGCCACCGTGGCGCTTGCCGACATGACCGCCAACGTGCGCATTGCCGGGCTCGAGGCGCGCGCAGGGCTGCACCTGCAAAGCGTGAACCATGCGGTGTTTTCGCTGAGCTTCGGCCTCACGGCCTTCGCCGTCGCCTTCGCGCGCCAGGCGGGTTTCGATCACACGCAGGTGCTGCCGGTGATCTCGCTCGCCGCGCTGGTGCTGGTGCTGTTCGGCTGGGACCGCGCGGCGCTGCCGCCGATTGATGACCCCGATGACGCGGCGAAAGGGTCCGCGCCGCCCTGGGGGGTGGTGCTGATCGCCGGACTGATCCTGTTCGCGGGCTTCGTCGGCGAGAATTCCACCGAGGCCTGGTCGGCGCTGCATATCGAGCGCACCATCGGCGCGCCCGCGGGCGCGGGGAGCTTCGGCCCGGCGACGCTGGGGCTGGTGATGTTCGCCGGCCGTCTCGGCGGGCAACTCGTCGCCAGCCGGTTCGGTGAGGCGCGGCTGATCCTCGTCTCGGCGGTGCTGGGCAGTATCGGCGCGGTGATCGTCGCGCTGGCGCCGACCAAGGCGGTGGTGCTCGCGGGCGTCGCGGTGGTGGCGCTCGGCATGGCGGTGATCGTCCCGGCAACGAACTCCATCATCGGGCGCGCGGTGAGCGACGCCGCCCGGCCGCTGGCGATCTCGCGGGCCTGGATGGCCGGTCTCCTCGGCTTTTTCATCGGCCCGGCGATGATGGGCGGGCTTGCCGAGCTGTGGTCGCTGCGCGTCTCCTTCGGCGCGGTCGCGCTGATCGTGGCGCTGATCGTGCCGGCTGTGCTGGCGCTTGGCCGACGGGCGGGGTAGCGGACGGCCCGCACCGGCGCGCGAGGGGTTTCGAGGCTTTGCAGGCAAAGTGCGCGGCCCCCCTTCTTTGGTTCGGAGATACCTCGGTGGCGGTGTCACGCCGCTGGCGTGCCTGCGGCACCA
>DQCI01000047.1:14349-22284 GCA_003545125.1 Paracoccaceae bacterium | reverse complement strand
GGCGCGGATCTCGCGGGACCAGCGGCCTGAGCCCACCCGATGTGTCGCCGTCTATCCCAGCCGCGCCAGCGCCGTTTGGTCGAACCCTTTCACGATCCACCACACGGCCAGCACCATTTCCTGCACCGCCAACGGTCCGATCAGGGTTACCGCAACGATGCCGGGCACCGAGACGAACAGCGCGGCCACCGACAGCATGCCCAGCACAACCGCGCAGACCATCCCCCAGCCGGAGATCCAGCGCGGCACCAGCCGGGAGGTCCACAACATCCAGTTCAGCATCAGCATGCCGGTGACGAATCCAAGGTTGTAGATTGCCCCGGAGACGCCGGAAAACGCCTCGCCGCCGATCAACGCTGCGATCAACACGTTGAGTGTTGCGGCATTGGCGCCGGGCGAGGCCAGGTAGGCCTCGGACAGCGCCACCACGATCATCTTGTCAATCTCCATACTGGCGAAGATGGCCGCTTCGAACAGCCGGAAGGCAACATAGCCCACTGCCAGCGCCGGGCTCACCAACCTCAGAACCGGGTAAAGCGAAATGGCGACCAGCGGAATGGCGAGCACGCAGGAGAACTCGATCATGATACCGAGACGGATCCGGTCGGCGGACAACGCGGCGGTCTCCAGAACGTCCGGCGCGACCAGCGGTGGTTTGTAGATCGCTTCGCCGACGAACAGGAACAGCGTGGCGATAATCAGGAAGATACCGGCATAGACGGCATTCTCGCGGAAAGTTCTGTGTGACATGGCCTCCTCCCTGGGTCCCGCCAAGCCTACATCGGCGGGCGCTACGCGTCCTTGCGGGCGATCAACCACGCGGTTATGTCCTTGAGCGGCAGGAGAACGCGCGCATGGCGAAACAGAAAGGCACATCCGGACGCGGTCAGCGCGACTTGCACGTAAAGGTGAAGTCGGCGCGCGGGCGTAAGCTGTCGTCGACCCTCTGGCTCGAACGCCAGCTGAACGACCCTTACGTGAAACGCGCGAAGGCCGAGGGGTACCGGGGCCGCGCGGCCTACAAGATCCTCGAAACCGATGACAGGTTCGGCTTTCTGAAGCCGGGCGCGCGGGTGGTTGACCTGGGCTGTGCGCCGGGCGGCTGGCTGCAGGTGGCTGTCGCCCGGGTCAACGCGCTGGGTGCGCGGCCGGACAAGCCGGTCGGCCGGGTGCTGGGCGTCGATCTCAAGGAGATCGAACCGGTGGCGGGCGCCGAGGCGCATGTGCTCGACTTCATGGCAGACGGAGCGGACGACCAGCTCAAAGTCTGGCTCGGCGGCAAGGCGGACGTGGTGATGTCGGACATGGCCGCGTCGAGCTCCGGCCACAAGCAGACCGACCATCTGCGGATCATCGCCCTCGGCGAGGCCGCCGCCTGGCTCGCCTTCGATGTGCTGGAGCCCGGCGGTACCTTTGTCGCCAAGGTGCTTGCGGGCGGGGCAGAGGGCGAGCTTCAGAAGCTGCTCAAGCAGAAATTCACCAAGGTCGTGAATTTCAAACCGCCGGCCTCGCGGTCGGACTCGTCGGAAAAGTTTGTGGTCGCGACGGGGTTCCGGGGGTAACCATGCGGTTTCGTGTGCGTCACCGCGTGAGGTATCGATACGATGCGCCCGTCGCTCTGGGCCCGCATGTGCTCAGGCTCACGCCCCGGAATGCTGCCGGCATGGCGCATGGCATCCAGGTCACGCCCAAGCCCGCCTTCCGCCTCGACGAGACCGATGCGCACGGCAACCTGGTGACCCGGTTGGGGTTTGCCGGCGCCACTCCGACGCTGGAGATCGAGGCCCGGTTCGAACTGGACACCCATGGTCTCGTGCGTCCGCACGGCGCGAACGTGCCCCCCGAGCGCTATCTCCTGCCCGGCATGGCGGACGCGGCCGTCGCGGCGACGGCAGCGCGGCTGCGCGCGCTCGCCGGGCCCGATCCCGCCGGTTTCGCGGACAGCCTGGCCGCGACCCTGCAATCGGCAATCGCGTTTGACGCGGTCGACACCGCGCCCCTGCGCAACCCGGGAGAGACGCTGGCCCGGGGCCGGGGGAGCGCGCGCGACATCGCCGCGCTGTTCGTGGACCTCAGCCGCCGCGCGGGGCTGCCGGCCCGCTTCGTCACGGGCTACTGGGCCGAGACCGCGCATCCGGCGACGGCGCGCGGGGCGCGCAGCTGGCCGGAGGTTCTGCTGCCCGATGTCGGCTGGCAGGGCTATGACCCGATATTGGGGATCCGCACCGGCGAGGGCCATGTCGCCGTCGCCGCCGCAGCGGATCTTGCGGGCACGTTGCCGGTCACCGGCAGCACCTTCGGGGCCGGGATCCGGGTATCGACCGATGTCGAGCTGAACGTGATGACGCGGGGTTGAGGCCGCGTCGGAGCTTTCGGTCGGGCGAGACCGGTCAGGGGAGGTCGAGCCGGCCGAGTGTGGCGCCGGTGGCCAGCAGGGTCAGGACCCGGCCATCCGCGGTCTGGCGGACGTCGTAGCCGTAGCCGTGCAGCCGGTGGCGCCATTCACGGTCGGACAGGCAGTGCTCTCGTTCCTTGAGCGCAAAGGCCAGGCTTTCAGAGGCCGCGGAGCGGGCTTCGGTTACATGCATTGTTCCGGGGCGCTTTCCAACAGATCAGGTCAGGTCCGAGTGTCCCGCAGATGGTGACAATTGTAGCGCCGAAACGTGGCGTGATTGGGGTCATTCGCGGCGACTGCGGGGGCGGCCAGAAGCGATTTCGAAATCGCTTGCCAACGCTTTTCAAAAAGCGTTCCGGCGCCCGGCCTCTCCCGAGGTCACACCCCCTGCGGGTCGGGCCAGGCCCGGAGCGGTGCGAGCCGGGGGGGCTTCCCGGCCCGGTGGCGGTCCAGGCTGAGCACGACACGGCGCAAAAAGGCGATCGGCTCCTCGGTACAGGGCCCCTTGGTCAGCCTCACGCATTGCGCCTGCTGCGCCATCACTGCATCTGCCGCCCCGGCGCGGGCCGCGAGCGCGGCGATTGCCGCGTCGAGCGTCGCCTGCACGTACGATTCGGCCCGGCCCAGCGACGACAGCAAGAGCTCGGTCAGCGCAGCCGGTTCGGCGGTCAGATCGGGCCTCCGGAGCATGAGGGAGCGCGCCAGATTCTTGACCGAGGGCGGGAAGCCAGCGCGGTCCGCGTAGGGCCGCCAACCGTCGAGCATGCACTCGGCGTCGGCGCGGATCTGGGCGCGCCTCCGTCATCCGGCCGCGCAAGTCGGCGGTGCACACGCGCACCTCGGCCGGGCTGGCTCGCATTCCGCCGCGACAGGGTCGCGATGTGACGGGGAGCCGGCCGATGCGCGGTTCCGTCAGGCGACCTCCATCTCTTTCACCCGAAGCTCCTGTCCGCCGCTCACCTGGAGCTTGTAGCCGCCGCAGCGCGGGCAGGGCGCGCCGCGGGCCTCGATCTCGACCTCGGCCAGGCAGTCGTGGCACCAGCCGCGCCCGGGGCTGCGGTCGATATCCAGCCGCGCGCCCGCGGCGAGGCCGCCCGCCGTGACCGCGTCGAAACAGAAGGCAAGGGCTGCCGGCTCGACATGGGAGAGCGCGCCGATTTCGAGCCGCACCGCGAGCACCTTGTCGGACCCCGCCGCGCGGGCTTGCGATTCGACGATCTGCACCACGCTTTCGGCGAGCGCCATTTCATGCATCCTGGGTCTCCGCGGGCTTTGGGGTTTCGCTGGCCTTGTCGGGAATCCTAGGCCGGGGCAGGGGGGCTCACCTTGATCTGGCGCAGGTTTCGGGAGCGGCATTGCGGGCGGTGCTGCGGCGCGATTGCCGCCTTGCCGTCCGTCGGTGGCCTTGCCATATTGGATCCGGAAACGCCCGGCCTGAAGCATCTGGCCTGAAGCNNGGCCTGAAGCGCTGTTGCGCGAGGAGAAAGCCCATGTGCCTGACCGTCCCGATGCGGGTGGAAGAGATCGACGGACACCGCGCGCGCTGCGCGGGGCTCGGCGCCGAACGCTGGGCCGACCTCATGCTGATGGGCGACGAACCGCCCGTGATCGGCGACTACGTGACCATTCACCTCGGCTTCGTGCAGGGTGTGGTGCCGGAAAGGGAGGCGCTGGAGGCCCAAGCGCTGTTCGGCGAGATCGCCGAGACACTGGACGCGGCGGAGCGCGCCCGCCGGTGACGCCCGCGATCCCTCCCTCGATCGCAAGCCCCTGATAATACTCCCGTGATCCCAAGAATGGCCAGACCTGGTCCGGGACCGGCCCGACATCCCGGGTCTGGCTGTTGCCCCGCCAAGGTCTGGTCCATCGCCTGCGCAAGGATCCGGAAGCCATCGCGCAGGAGGTCCGCAGAGGTCGTGAGCGGGGAAAGGATCTTGATGAGCTGGTCCTCGCTGCCGGAGGTTTCCGCCATCATGTCGGGGTCTTTGTGGCTGTAATCGAGCGAAGATCAGTCGGCGAGAAAGTCGATATACACACGGCCGTTCGCATCCCCAACCTCGGACCCGAGGGCGGATTTGAATATTGCCGGCATGCCGCGGCACTATCAGCGGGCGGCACTTTCGCGGCGTTCGAAAGTGGTTTTCGGCAGGTTTGATTGATCTGTCATGCCCCCCCCCGTCATGGTCTTTCGAAAATACCCCTCGGGGTATTCTAGGTGGGGCCAGTCGCGCTCGCTGCGATGATGCGGGGTTTCCTGCGGGACAAGTTGATTCCAAAGGCCCTCTAATAGAAGGCTCCGGCGCGCCGAACCGACACCCGCGCGGCGTCTGGGGTTCTGGCGGCAGAAAACTGTTCGCGGCTTTGCTTACACGGCAAATCGGTCCATCGCGTATACCCGGACGGGTTCGCGGTCCTCCGCCGCCGAGGCGACAGGGCCGCCGCGCAGCGGATGGCACGATGCGCCGGTCAGCGCACCGTCCGGGTCACCCCGAAGAGCGGCGCGACCTGGTCGACGAAGACCTTCTCGGTTGCATAGCGGGTCAGCACGTCGAGCGCGTTCTGGGCGATCTCGGCGCAGCGGTCGGGTTCGGCGAGCAGGCCGCGGATCGTGTCCTCGAAATCCGTCAGATCCCAGCGGACCGGAACGTAGGTCTTGCCGGCAACGAAGACATCCGGCAAGGTTTCCACGTGCGACATGTCCTGTTTGAGCAGGACCGCGCCGTTCTGGATCGCCTCGTAGTCGCGCCAGCAGACCTCGCCGTAGCCGAACGCCGAGAAGCAGATTTTCGAGCTGCGCAGTTCCGCCAGGAACTGGTCGTGGCGGATGCCGGTGCCGGTGATGACGTTGAGCCCGGTGAGCGCTTCGGCCGCGGCGTGGCACTCGGCGCGCATCGCCTGGTACCAGGGCGTGCCACCGACCGCGATACGGGCGTGCAGATCGATCGGCCGGTCGCCCTTGGGCACTTCGGCCTTGTCGAGCGTCGGCAGGATGAAATCCGCCGTCGCGAAGGATGGGCCGACAACGAGTTTGTCGAGAAACCCGTCGGGAATCCCGAACCGCACCGGGTCGTGGTCGAGCCCGTGCTTGCGGCCGTAGAAATCCATCAGGTTGGTGTCGCCGAACGTCTCCTGTCCGTACTGCGAGCGGTCGCGCAACAGGTGCTTCTTGACGTAGAGATCGACATGCGGTCCGAGCAGCTCTGCATAACGCAGATCGGTCGGCGCGAACCAGTCGAGGTAGACGATCCGGGCGCCCGGGCTGGTTTCGCGGATCCGCGTCAGCACCCGGTCGCGCAAGGCCTCGTCGAGCCCGTATTCGGTCTGGAACGCGACCACGGTCGCGCCGGTGACCGTGCGGGTGCCGGCCAGAAACTCGTCGAGATGCAGTTCGCTGATATCGGCCCGGTACCGCGCCTTGAGCGCGTCACGATAGAACTGGAACGGGAAGATCTGGCTGCCCGGAATGCGTTCCGGGATGGTCACCAGCAGCAAGCGTTCCTGTGCGCCGGGATCGAAGGCGGCGCCATGACGGCGGGCGCGGTCCCGCTTGCGCAGGATCCTGTTGAGCTTGAGCGAAACGCGTCCGAACACCCCGGTGCTCTCCCCGTGTCAGGTGGACGGAATGAAGCTGTCGGACATCAGATCGCGCGGCCGCGCCGCCGCGAGTTCCTCGGCGAAGGTGAGGAGTTCGCGCGCCCTTGTCGGCGAAAGGGTTTCGATCAGCCGGTGATGGATGTGGAGCACTTCGTTCGACCCGGAAACCAGCGGCTGGCCCCGACCCAGGAGCGCCCGGAATTCGGTGACCGGCGTGCTGTCGGTGGCGAGGAACCGCGCCACGCGTGCCATGTCGGCGACGCTGTTGATCTTGTGCTGCATCGGCGTGCGCGGCGGCGGGTCGGAGGTGAACCCTTCCTCGAAGGGCACGTCGGCGAAAGCCGGATAGGCCCTGTCGGTCACATCGTCGTGGAAGGTCTTGCCGCCCTGCATGTTGCTCACCTCCCACGGCAAGCTGAAGCAGAACTCCGCGAGGTCTTCGTCGAGATAGGGGCAGAACGTGGCGCCGGCGGTTCCCAGGATCCCGCGCGCGACGAAGCCGATCTCGCGCCGGGTCCGGTTCATCAGGAAGAACACCTGCACGGGATTGGGCGCATCGGCATGCTTTTCCATTGCCTGGGCGACGTAGGCGAGGGCTTCCTCGTCCTGGCCCGGCGAATAGAGGTCGGCCGCCCCGCGTGGATCGTCGGTCGCCGAGATGACCCGGCCATGGCCGTCGATCATGGATTGCACAATCTCTGCGAACTTGCCGGCGCGAGCCAATTTGATGGCGATCGCGTCCGGTTCGCCGCCCCGGTCCATCACGTCGCCGCTCAACACGTCGCCGGCGATGCCGTCATAGGCGGCGGCATGGTGGTCGAGGTAATAGTCGTGCAGCGGCATCATCTGCGCGTGTTCGTCGGCGCAGAGCTCGGTGAGCGCGACGGCCCTGACAATGTCGGACTGGCGCGAGCGCACATAGCCGAGCACGTCATGGCGCACGCCAACTGCCTCGCAGATCGCGCGCGCGGCCTTCACTTCGGAGTTCCAGGCATCGCCGCCATGCTGGAAGGTGATGCAGGCATCGGGCTTGTGCCCCTGGTGGGCCAGCTCGACCATGATGTGCCGGGAATCGCGGCCGCCGCTCAGGGGCGAGATGATCGGGCCGTCCCAGGCCTTGATCGTGCGCGAGATGCTCTGGCGGAACAGATCGATGTACCCGTCGATCGCCTCCGAGCGGCTGATCTTGAGCTCTTTGTATCTGCGGTCCGGCGCCTCGATGGTGACCTTGCCGTCGCGCCAGGTCAGCTTGCCGCCGGGCGGCAGGACCTTGATCTTCTCGAAGGGTGTGTCTTCGTTGATGAAGAACCCCAGCCGGTGAAATACCGAAAGCGCGCGGCGGTCCTGGGTGAGGTCGCAGCCGAGGGCGGCCAGTTGCAGGAGGCTGGACGAGACCCGCACGCCGGTGCCATCGACGCAATAGTACAGGCTGTAGAACCCGTACGGGTCGACCTCGGCGCTCAGCGCGGTGCCGTCCCAGTGCCAGCGGGCGAAAATGCCCTGGCCAGCTCCGGAGATCCGCCCCGGTGTCCGGGTGCCGAGTGAGGCCGTTGCGAGCCCGGTGAAGTCCGGTTTGCCGTCGCGTATCGACACGTCGGCGAAAGCGGTGTTCGGCGATGCGTCTGAAATGGTCGCCCGCTGAATGTCCATGCTAGAAATCCGTCCAATCCCCTCAAATGTATCCGATCTCTAGCACCACATTCCGTGGATAAAAAGTATCCCAATCGTGGACAGTCTGTGTCGGCGTGGTTGCAACTGGGCCGGCGCGCGCCGGCCCGGGTCTCCCGCGCGTCCGGCGCGCGCGCGCCACCGCATCCGCCACGGGGGCCATCCCGCCGGCTTTGGCATCGCTTCCTCCCCCCGTCTGTTGACGGGATGCGTCGGTGGCGTGGCGGTGAGGCGCCGGGGTGACAGAACCGGGTCCATCTGCCGGGTGCACGGCGGCG
>DQCI01000047.1:12349-14229 GCA_003545125.1 Paracoccaceae bacterium | reverse complement strand
GGAGGGGGCAAGTCGGAGGGGGCAAAGTGGGTCGAGCAGACCTGGACCGGCAGCCAGGTCTTGCGTGCGGCGTTCGCTTCGGCGGGTGCCTGCGTTGACCGGCCCGTCCACGGCCTGCCCGCCGCCGGCGTCGTCAGCCGGTTCGGCACTGCTTCGGGGCGCTGGTCGGCTTCCTCGGTTTGAACCGGGCGTTCTTCGTGGACCTGCCGCGGGAGCTGCCGGATGCGCTCAAGGCGCTCTCCGGTTTCCAGACACCCCCGGGCGTCATCCTGCCGTTCTTTCTCGGTCTCGGGCTGCGCAATCACCTCCGTTTGACGTAGCCCCCTTGCGTAACCCCGCAGCCCCCCCTAGAAGGGCCTGAATTTTCCCGCGCGCTGCGAAAGTGGCGTGCCCTTCGAGACGAGGAAGAACGCACATGTCGGTCACCGAGACCCTGAACGAAGGCCTCAAGCGCGGCTACCAGCTGATCATCACCGCCCAGGAGCTGGACGACAAGGTCAACGAAAAGCTCGTCGAGGCGCAGCCCGAGGTCGAGATGAAGGGCTTCCGCAAGGGCAAGGTGCCGATGGCGCTGCTCAAGAAGCAGTTCGGCCAGCGGCTGATGGGCGAAGCGATGCAGGAAAGCATCGACGGCAAGATGAACGCCCATTTCGAGGAAACCGGCGACCGTCCGGCGCTGCAGCCGCAGGTCAAGATGACCAACGAGGACTGGAAAGAGGGCGACGACGTCGAGGTCGAGATGTCCTACGAGAAACTGCCCGAGATCCCCGAGGTGGACCTCGCTGGCCTCTCGTTCGAGAAGAAGGTGGTCAAGGCCGGTGACGCCGAGGTCGACGAGGCGCTGGCCTCGCTCGCCGAGAACGCCCAGAACTTCGAAGACCGCAAGAAGGGCTCCAAGGCCAAGGATGGCGATCAGGTGGTGCTCGACTTCGTCGGCCGTGTCGATGGCGAGCCGTTCGAAGGGGGCGCCGCGGAGGATTTCCCGCTGGTGCTGGGCTCGGGCCAGTTCATCCCCGGCTTCGAGGAGCAACTCGCCGGCGTGAAGGCCGAAGAGGAAAAGGACATCTCCGTGACCTTCCCGGAGGAGTACGGCGCCGCCGAGCTGGCGGGCAAGGAGGCGGTGTTCTCCTGCACGATCAAAGCGGTGAAGGCGCCCAAGGCGGCCGAGATCGACGACGAGCTCGCCAAGCGCTACGGCGCCGAGGATCTCGCAGGGCTCAAGACCCAGGTGACCGAGCGGCTTGAAGCCGAGTACTCCGGCGCGGCCCGCGCGGTGACCAAGCGCGCACTGCTCGATGCGCTCGACGACACCGTGAGCTTCGAGTTGCCGCCGTCGCTGGTGGATGCGGAGGCGAACCAGATCGCCCACCAGCTCTGGCATGACGAGAACCCGGACGTCGAGGGCCACGACCACCCCGAGATCGAAGTGGCAGACCAGCACAAGTCGCTCGCCGAGCGCCGGGTGAAGCTCGGCCTGCTGCTGGCCGACATCGGCCAGAAGGCCGAGATCGAAGTGACCGACGCCGAGATGACCCAGGCGATCATGAACCAGGCCCGCCAGTATCCCGGCCAGGAACGCGCCTTCTTCGACTTCGTCCAGCAGAACGCCCAGGTGCGCCAGCAGATCCAGGCGCCGATTTTCGAAGACAAGGTCGTCGACCACATCTTCGAAGGCGCGACGCTGACCGAGAAAGAGGTCTCGAAAGAGGATCTCGAAAAAGCCGTGGAAGCGCTCGACGAGGAGTGATCCGAGGGTCGGACTCCTCTCATACCCTAAGTTTCAGGGCCGTCCTTCGGGGCGGCCCTTGTCGTTCGGGTGGGCGTTTGGCGGGTGTCTGGTGCGTGTGGGCGAAGGGTGGGCGAACTCGGACGGGGGGTCA
>DQCI01000047.1:7934-12241 GCA_003545125.1 Paracoccaceae bacterium | reverse complement strand
TAGGTCAGCGTTACTGATATATAAGAGATGTGATGTAACACGCAGGCCGAAAAGACCGTTCAGCCCGGTCTATCCCGCTGCCACATGAGAACTCTTATCCGACCAGTCTTCACAGGAGACAGAAACGTACCAGTTTTGGCCGGTTTGTCCTGTACAGCAGACCTTCGTTGTCACCTTGACCGACAGCGGCTGTGCGGACGAAGCCGACCATGGGCCCCTAAAGATGAGGGTCTGCTTTACGTCGACGCAGCCAACCGG
The DNA here is from genome assembly GCA_003545125.1 of Paracoccaceae bacterium. GTDB lineage: Bacteria > Pseudomonadota > Alphaproteobacteria > Rhodobacterales > Rhodobacteraceae > Sinisalibacter. The sequence continues at coordinate 11,983 of DQCI01000047.1, read as the reverse complement.
CTCCGACGAGAAGAACGATCGCCACGGCAGCTGTAGTCAAACCCGATTTCACGATCGAGGCGGCGCTGGTCGCATGCACCACACCATGCGACAGGTCGGGCCAACGCAGGATCATCGATGCGATGCCAAGGTTTTCCGCGTAGTCGAACAGAGCCGCGCCCAACGCGCATGCGATGCCTGCGCGCACAAGTCTGCTGCCGGGCGGGCGCCGCGCGAAAAAGAGTATGGATGCAACCAATGTCATCGCGAGCAATGCCGGATAGAACATATCCAACGGGATCTGGCGCGTCAGATAGTAAATGCGCCCTTCTTCCCCCAATGCGTCGAGAAGCCGGCTCGCCTCCTGGGGGCCGTAACCGAAAGGGCGCATGTCGAAAGGGACCTGCTTTGATACAGCTTCGATATGTGCAAGCGTTACGTTGATCATCAGCGCGTAAATCGATGCGCCTGCCAAAAAAAGGGTAATCGCCGCCATGCCGTATCGCCGAGGCGCATGTCTTGTCGTCATCTTCTCATCTCCTTGGTATGCGCAACATTTGCCCGCAAACCAAGCCCTCCGCATTATCGTTTGATAAGGGTTTCCGAGAATGGACCTGCTTGCATTTCTGATGCGGTCGGCTGACTGGCCGGACACGGCGAGCGCCGCACGGCTTGCCTCAGACTGGAAACCCAGACGGGTGGCGAAGGGCGCGCACGTCGCCCAACAAGGACAGCCGGAGAACCGCGAATTCATCATTTTGGACGGCTGCGTTGCGAGCCAAATTCACGACCCCAACGGCAACGCCGTCTGCGTCGGCCTGTATGTCGGACCATGTGTCGTCGCACCGAACATCGCCCGCACGCGGGATGGCATGTCACTCGTTTCTGTCGAAGCTCTGTCGGATACCAAGGTGGTGCAAATGGACAGCGACGTCCTCACCGACCGGATGATCAGGTCTGAACCAGTTCGCGATTGGGCCAATGGTGTACTGAGCGCAGAGCTGGCACGAAAGTCCGACCGGGAGTGGTGTCTGGCAGCGCTTGGTGGCTCTGATCGCCTTGCCTGGTTTCGGACAAGGTATCCCGGCTATGAGCAGATCTTTGTCCATTCCCTGATCGCATCGTTCCTTGGGATGACACCCGTAACGTTGAGTCGGCTGCGCAACACTGTCGGATCCGCGTGAGATCGGGCTTACTGGGGATCGGAGTAAGGGCATTCTCCTGCCTCATCGCCTGTGACGCTGTGAAACATCCTCAAACCGCCTTTCTTCAGAGGTGCCATGCGAGCGCTCGGCAGAATTGGTCGCTTTGGGCTCTTTTGAGACCTCCGCTGCGCGGATCACGAACGACTGCTGCCGGACAGAACCCCTTGCCACAACCTACCGGCCCAAAACGGTCGTTTTTATCACGGCCCGGGCGCAAGGCTGGATACCAGGGACTTGGCGGTGACAGAAACGCCCGGCAAAACGCCGCGGGTTCTGTCACGTTTTTGGCAAGGACGTTGCCGCTTGCCTCACACCAACCCGGTTTCCTTCAGCAGCCCCTTGCGCTTGGCCTCGTAGTAGTACCCCCGCGCGTACCACCTCATCGCCGCTGCCTTGTCGCCGCCAGACACCAGGTACGCGCCCGCCAGGTATTTGACCCCGTATTGCAGGTTCACGTCCGGGGCGAGCAGGCGCTCGTTGGGCCCCGAGAACCCCATCGTGCGGGCGGTTTGCGGTAAGAGCTGCATCAGCCCCCAGTAGGGCCCGGCGCGCACCTGCGGCTGGTGGGAGCTTTCGCGTTTCACCTGGGCATGGACGAGGTCGCGGGGCACGTCGTAGTGGTCGGCCCATTTGTTGATCAGCGCGCGCAGCGTCGGGGTCTCGTTGGGGTAGAGCGGCGGGTCGCCCGGTTTGACACCCGCCGCGAGCGCCGGGGCAGGGGATTTGCCCCCGACAATCGGCATCCGCCCGGAACAGGCGGTGGCGGTCAACAGCGGCAGGGCACTCAGGAACAGGCGGCGAGAGATTGCAGACATGAAATTGCCTTGCAGCGATCCGACCGGGATTGGCAAGGGTCCGGCCCGGGGCGCGTCGCGACCGGCGGAGCTTCGCCGAGCGGCTTGACCCGGCAACACAGCGGCGCAGAGTGTCGGCAAACGGAGGGCAGGGCATGGCACGCAAACCGAAAATCGGCCTCGCGCTCGGCTCGGGCGGGGCCCGGGGCTGGTGCCATATCGGCGTGTTGCGCGGGCTCGCCGCGCTCGGCGTCGAGATCGACGTGGTTGCCGGCACCTCGATAGGGGCGCTGGTGGGCGCGGCCTTCGCCGGCGGCCGGCTCGACGCGCTCGAGAGCTGGGTTCGCGGCCTGACCCAACGCAAGCTGGTCTCGCTGGTGGATCCTTCCTTGCGCAGCGGCGGGCTGGTCGAGGCGCGCCAGATCGAGACGATGTTGGGCGAGATCGGTCTGGCCGCGCGGATCGAGGATCTGGGCCTGCCGTATACGGCCATCGCGACCGACATGGAAACCGGCCGCGAGGTCTGGCTGAACGAGGGCCCCACCTTTCGCGCGGTGCGCGCTTCGGTCGGCATTCCGGGGGTGATGAGCCCGGTACGGCTCGACGACCGCTGGCTGCTCGACGGCGGGCTGGTCAACCCGGTGCCGGTCTCGGCCGCGCGTGCGCTCGGGGCCGAGATCATCATCGCGGTCAATCCGAATGCCCGGCGCTACGGCAAGTTCTGGAAACCGCCCGACCCGCGCCCGGGGTTCGAAGCCTGGGTCGGGCAGATCCTGCCGGACACTCTGCACAAGAGCCTCGGGATCGATCCGACCAAGCCGGGGCACGCCGTGGTGCCGAATTATTTCGACGTGCTGACGACGGCCATCGACGTGATGACCGACACGATCCGGCGCGCCCGTGTCGCCGGCGAACCGCCGCATGTGGAGCTCAATGCCTACCTCAACGAGATATCGGTGCTCGAGCTTCACCGCGGCGCCGAGGCGATTTCCGAGGGGGAACGGATCGTCAGGGCCAATGCCGCGCTGATCCGCGACGTCTGCGCACTTGGGTGACAGGGCGGCGCGGCCGGGTCACGCCCGCGCTTGCCCCCCCCGCACGTCACCCGTCGAAATCGACCTCCTGGGTCAGTTTCAGCGCCTCGCCGCGCTCGCTGGCCAGCGCCGTGAGATCGAGCGTGTCGGGGGTGAAGCTGCCCCAACCGGCGACCAGCTCGGAGGGCGAAGCCTCGGCTGAAAGCGGATATTCGTGGTTGGCCGCGGCGTAGATCGCCTGGGCTTCGGGCGCGGTCAGGAACTCCATGAAGCGCAGCGCATCTTCGGGATTCTTCGCATGCGCCGTCATCGCCACGCCGGAGATGTTCACATGCGTGCCGCCATCCTCGAACACCGGGAATGCGATCCGCACCGCTTCGGCCCATGCCCGCTGCTCCTCGTCCTCGAGCATCTCGCCCATGTAGTAGGTGTTGCCGAGCGAAATGTCGCATTCGCCGGCCCAGATCGATTTCACCTGGGCCCGGTCGTTGCCCTGGGGTTTCATCGCCAGGTTGGCCCTGAGGCCTTCGAGCCAGGTTTTCGTGTATTCGGTGCCGTGATGGGCGAGCATCGCCGCGGTGAGCGCGGTGTTGTAGGCATGGGTGCCGGGCCGGGTGCAGATCCGGCCCTGCCACTTCGGGTCGGCCAGGTCTTCGTAGGTGGTCACCTCGCCCTCGGCCACACGGGTGGTCGAGGCATAGACGACGCGGGCGCGCGAAGTGAGCCCGAACCAGTGGTTGTCTTCGTCGCGGAAGGCCGCGGGCACGTTCGCCGCGAGCACCTTGCTCTCGACGGCCTGGGTGACGCCCGCCTCGACCGCCTCGGTCAGGCGCTGGATGTCGGCGGTGAGGATGATGTCGGCGGGTGTGCGCCGCCCCTCGGCCATGAGCCGCTCGGTCAACCCCTTGTTGAGGAAGGCGATGTTGACCTCGATGCCCGTTTCTTCGGTGAACGCATCGACCAGCGGCTGGATCAGCTCGGGCTGGCGGTAGGAATAGACGTTGACCTCGGCCGCGGCGGGTAGGGCGGTGCCGAGG
>DQCI01000047.1:1363-7840 GCA_003545125.1 Paracoccaceae bacterium | reverse complement strand
CCCCGCCCGCCGCAGGCGCGCCGCCGTCAGGCGGCCTCCCCTGCCCGCCGCAGGCGCTGGAGGCTCCCCCGGCGACCCTGGACGCGCCGTCCCGTCCGGATCGCAACCCCGTCAGGCGATTTCGCCGAACGCGCCGAGAGGGCCGGAGTTCGTTTGCGCCACGAAAACGGCGTCAGCCGCGTTTCTCGTCGGCTTTCACGGCATCCCAGAGCGTGTCCATCTCGGCGAGATCGCTGTCCTCGGGCCGCTTTCCGCGCGTCGCCAGCTTGGCCTCTACGCCCATGAACCGGCGGGTGAACTTGGCGTTGGCGTGGCGCAGCGCCGCCTCCGGTTCGACCCCGAGGTGGCGGGCGAGGTTCGCCACGACGAACAGCAGATCGCCGATCTCCTCGGTGAGTTCCTCGTGGCTCAGATTGTCCCGGGCCTCGGCCACTTCACGCGCTTCTTCCGCCACCTTGTCGAGGACGGGGCGCACGTCGGGCCAGTCGAACCCCACCCGGGCCGCGCGGTTTTGCAGCTTGTATGCGCGCAGGAGGGCAGGGAGCCCCACCGCCACCCCGTCAAGCACGCCATGCTGAGCCTTTTCGGCGCGTTCGGCGGCCTTGATCGCCTCCCAGTTCTCGGACTGGGCATCGACACTGTCGATATCTGTCTGGTCGCCGAAGACGTGCGGGTGCCGCGCCACCATCTTGTCCGCCATGCCTCGGGCCACGTCGTGGAAACTGAACAGCCCGGCCTCCTCGGCCATCCGGGCGTGAAACACCGACTGGAACAACAGATCGCCGAGCTCGCCCCGGAGCTCGTCCCAGGCCTCGCGCTCGATCGCGTCGGCGACCTCGTAGGCCTCTTCGATGGTATAGGGCGCAATGGTCGCGAATGTCTGTTCCACGTCCCAGGGGCACCCGGTGGCGGGATCGCGCAACCGCGCCATGATCTCGACCAGCCGGTGAATGCCGCCCGCGGGATCGTGCACGATGTCGTCGGATGATTTGGCCATTGCGCAGCACCTCGTTTCGGGGGAGTTTCGCTCCCCGATAGCAGAGCCCGCGAAAGGCCGAAACCCATGCCCATCGTTAACCGGATCGGTGAGTTCGCCGAGGATATGAAAACCTGGCGCCGGTGGATCCACGCGCACCCCGAACTGAAGCTCGACTGCCATGAGACGGCGGCGTTCGTGGTCGAGAAGTTGAAAGCGTTCGGTGTCGACGAGATCCACGAAGGCATCGCGACCAGCGGCGTGGTGGCGATCATCGAAGGGCAGGGGCCGCGGGATGAAAACGGCGGACCCACCATCGGCTTGCGCGCCGACATGGACGCGTTGCCGATGGCCGAGCGCACGGGGCTGGACCACGCCTCGACCGTGCCCGGCCGGATGCACGCCTGCGGCCATGACGGTCACACCGCAATGTTGCTGGGCGCCGCGCGTTACCTCGCCGAAACCCGCGCCTTTCGCGGCCGGGTCGCGCTCATCTTCCAGCCGGCGGAGGAAGATATCGGCGGCGGGCGGATCATGGTCGAGGCGGGGATCCTGGACCGTTTCGGGATTTCCGAGGTCTATGCGCTGCACAACGACCCCGACGTGGCCGAGGGTGCGTTTTCGACCACGCCGGGCCCGATCATGGCCGCGGTCGACACCTTCCGGGTGCAGATCACCGGCAAGGGCGGCCACGCGGCCTATCCGCACGAGGCGGTGGACCCGATCCCACCGGCGCTGGCGATTGCGTCGGCCTGCCAGACCATCGTCAGCCGCAACCATGATCCAGCGCAGGAGCTGGTGGTGTCGGTGACGATGATCCATGCCGGTTCGGCGGACAATGTGATCGCGGAAGGGGCTTACGTGGCCGGGACGGTGCGGACCTTCGCGCGCGAGGTGCGCGACATGGTCGAGCGCCGGCTCGGCGAGATCGTGGCAGGCTCTGCGGCGGCCTACGGGGTCGACGCCGCGCTCGACTACGAACGCAGCTACCCGCCCGTCGTCAATGCCGCCGCGCAGGTCGAGAAGGCCGCGGCGGTGGCGCGCGAAGTGGCAGGCGAGGCCAGGGTCTCGACCACGCGGGCGCCCGAGATGGGGGCGGAGGATTTCGCCTATTTTCTCGAAGCCCGGCCCGGGGCCTTCTTGTTTCTCGGCCAGGGGGGCGGTGCCGGCGTGCATCACCCCGAATACGATTTCAACGACGAGATCTCCCCGGTGGGCGCGAGCTTCTTCGCGCGTCTGGTCGAGACGTTGCAGCCGGTGTAGAAGGCGTTTCGAAACGCCTTGAGAAGCGGTTTGGAAACCGCTTCGGCGCCCGATCCGCGCGACCGTCCTGGTTCTCGACCTGTGCGGTGCCCGCCGCAAACCGGCCGCTCTCGAGCGCGGAAATTTCTGCCTCCTGCATGGGATATCCGGGTGCTGCAATCGGGCGCATTGCACCTTGTTTGGAATCACTCTAATCGGTCCGCGCCGGGCGACGAAGCCCCGGCAAGACCAAGTGTGTACCAGAGAGGTAACCCCCATGCATACAGGTGTGCGCGTCCCCGACGTGACCTTCAAGACCCGTGTCCGCGACGAAAGCGTCGGCGGCTCCAACCCGTTTCGCTGGCAGGACATGACCACCGCCGACTACTTCGCAGGCAAGCGCGTGGTGCTGTTCTCGCTGCCCGGTGCCTTCACCCCGACCTGCTCGACCTACCAGTTGCCGGGCTATGAGAACGGCGCGCAGGCGTTCCGGGACCTCGGGATCGACGAGATCTACTGCATGTCGGTGAACGACAGCTTCGTGATGAACAAATGGGCGCAGGCCCAGGAGCTCAAGAACGTCAAGGTGATCCCGGACGGCTCCGGCGAATTCACCAGGCAGATCGGCATGCTGGTCAAGAAGGACAACCTCGGCTTTGGGGCGCGCTCCTGGCGTTACGCCGCGGTCATCAACGACGGCGTGATCGAGGCCTGGTTCGAAGAGCCCGGGCGTGCCGACAACCACCCCGAAGACCCCTATGGCGAGAGCGCGCCGGAGACGGTACTCGACTGGCTGCGCGCGCCGAAAGCGGTGGCGACTGCCGCGGAGTGAGCCTGTCCAGGTGCCGAGACCGGGCCGTCCCTTTGCGGGGCGGCCCTTTTTTATTGCCTCACCCGGTGTCGGTCGGGAAGATCCGGCGTCAATCGGGCCGCCGTTGATCGGGCCGCCGATTTTGAGGGATGGCCCGCAGGCGGGTGAAGCCTCGGCGGTTCAAACAAGGGGTAGTCCCGGGGCAGGCCTGAGCGTGCAGGACGTCGGGACCGCCGCACGATCCCTTGCTCCGGACAAACCGGGCGCGGCAGGTTGCGCAATAACCGGGCGCGGCAGGCTGCCTGCCGCGAGATCTGCCGGATCATTTCGGGTCACAAACAAACGATGGTCCGGGATCGGTCCGATGCCGGGCGGGCGGATGCGTGTTTCCGGCGCGGCGACGGCCGCGGCCTGCGCGCGTTTGCTGGCCACGGCCGGTGGCGTCGCTCGTCCGCGCGGCTGACCCGGACGCGCGGCGCGCCGCGATCAGCTGGCCGCCGCTTCCGATGCGTCAGGTGCTTCGGGGGCTGGGTCGGACGCCTTGGGCTCTTGCGGGGCCTCGGGCTCCTGAGGGGCCGGGGCGCCATCGCCCGAAGGCTCGGGCTTCGGGGCCTTGGCGCGCGGCTTGCGGGCGCGGGCCGGCTTTTTCCTGGGCTGTTCCTCGGGCGTTTCGACGAGGCCACTGTCGCTTGCGGACGGGGTCCCACCCAGGTCGACCACATCGACGGCTTTTTCAGGCGCCGGCGCCGCAGTCTCCGGCTGGGTCTGGCTTTGGGTCTGGCTCTGGCTCGGCTCGCGGGAGCGGTCGCGCTGGTCGTCGCGGTCGCGATGTTGCTGTTTCTGCTGCTGGCGTTCGCGGTTCTGCTGGTCGCTCTGCTGGCGCTTCTCTTCCGCGTCGCGCTGCGCTTCGCTCAGCATCCGGGTGTAGTGCTCGGCGTGCTGCTGGAAGTTCTCGCCCGCGACCCGGTCGCCCGCGAGAAACGCATCCCGCGACAGTTGGATGTATTTGTCGATGATTTGCTGTGGCGTGCCGCGCACCTTGCCCTCGGGGCCCGAGCTGTCGAACACCCGGTTGATGTTAGTGGCCGGGGAGCGGTTGCCGCCCCTGTTCTTTGCGCGCGAGCGCGATTTCGAAGATCTCATAGGTTCTTGCTTTCAGCCTTTTTGGCTTTTCTTGGCAGGACCGGCGCGGTCGATCGCGCCTCATGTTCCGGTCCATTTGTACGGCTTGCCCGCGGCAGGCAATCCAAAAGACTGCGCCCTGCCGCCTATCCTGAGTAGCGGGGCCGTGCGGAAGGGGCAAGCATAAATTACCGGGTGGCGAATGTCTGCCTGCCGGGATGGCGCGGGAGCCACGGATCGGCCTGGCGCAAACCAACACCATCCAAGGGCAGGCTAGCGCCGGTCGGTTAACAAAAGGTAAGCACTCACCAGGCCGGGTTCAATGCCGCCCGGCGCAGACCTGCCGGGACCATGCCACCCGGGTTCAGGCCGGTCCGATCCCGCTCACGACCCGGTCGCGCCCGTCCAGATCCTTGAGGATGGTGACGTGCTCGAACCCGGCGGTCGTGAAGAACCCGGCGACGGCCGGGCCTTGGGTCGGCCCGATCTCGACCATCACCCGGCCGCCTGGGGCCAGCCGCGCGCGCAGGCCGCCGAGGATCGCCCGGTAGCCGGTGAGACCGTCGCCGCCCGGGGTCAACGCCACCTCCGGGTCGTGCTCGCGCACTTCCGGATCGAGGCCCGCCATCTCGTCGGCGCCAATGTAGGGCGGGTTCGAAACCACGAGGTCGAAGGCCCCGTCCTCGTCCCTGATCTCGACCCCGTCCCACCAATCGGCCTCGGCCAGCACCAGCCTGTCGGCCACGCCATGCGCCTCGGCATTGGCGCCCGCCACCGCCAGCGCGCCGGGCGAGATATCGGTGGCAAGGCCGGTGGCGGCTGGCCATTCGGCCAGCAGGGTCACCGCGAGAATGCCGGAGCCGGTGCCGAGATCGAGCAACCGTGTCGGCTGCGCGCCCTGCAGCGCGGCTTCGACGATAATCTCGGTTTCAGGTCTGGGATCAAGGACTTGCGGGGTGATCTTGAAGTCGCGCCCCCAGAACATCCGGCGCCCGATGATACGTGAGACGGGCTCGTTTTCGAGCCGCCGGTGCAACAGCGCCTCGTAGGCCGCCATCTCGTCGTCGCTGACCTCGCGGTCATGTTCGATCATCAGCCGGTCCGGCGCAATGCCCAGCGCATGAGCGAGCAGCGCGCGCGAGTCGCGCCCCGACTGGGCCATCTTGCCACCAAAGCCCAGCAGCCCGGTGCCTTTGCCCAAAGCCTGTGTCAGCCTCATGTTTCCATCTCCGCGAGTTTTTCTGCCTGGTCTGCCTCGGTCAGCGCGTCGATCACCTCGTCGAGATCGCCGCCCAGCACGTCGGCGAGCCGGTAGAGTGTGAGCCCGATCCGGTGATCGGTAAGGCGCCCTTGCGGGAAGTTGTAGGTGCGGATGCGCTCGGACCGGTCGCCCGATCCCACCTGCGCCTTGCGCGCCTCGGAGCGTTCGTCGTGCACCTTCTGGCGTTCGAGGTCATAGAGCCGGGTCTTGAGCACCTGCATCGCGATCTCGCGATTGCGGTGCTGGGATTTTTCCGAACTCGTCACCACGATCCCGCTGGGAATATGGGTGAGGCGCACCGCGCTGTCGGTGGTGTTGACGTGCTGGCCGCCCGCACCCGACGCGCGCATCGTGTCGATGCGGATGTCGGCGGGGTCGATATGGATGTCGACGTCCTCGGCCTCGGGCAGCACCGCGACGGTGGCCGCGGAGGTGTGGATCCGGNNCGCCCGATTCGGTTTCCGGCACCCGCTGGACCCGGTGGACGCCGCTTTCATACTTGAGCCGCGCGAAGACCCCGTCGCCCTTGACATGCGCGACCACATCCTTGACCCCGCCCAGCTCGGTGAGCTGTTCTTCGAGGATGTCGAATGACCAGCCCTTGGCTTCGGCATGGCGCTGGTACATGCGCAACAGATCGCCCGCGAACAGCGCCGCCTCCTCACCGCCGGTGCCCGGGCGGATCTCGACGATGGCGGGCCGCGCATCGGCCTCGTCCGTCGGCAGCAGCGCGAGCCGCATGCCCTGCTCGGCCTCCGGTAGCCGCGCCCGCAAGCCCGGCAACTCGTCCTCGGCGAGCGGTTTCATCTCCGGGTCGTCCAGCATCGCCTCGGCTTCGGCGATGTCGTCCAGCAGTTTGCGGTAGTCCGCGATCTGCTCGACCACGGGTTTCAGCTGTGCGTATTCGCGGCCCACGTTGGCGAAATCCGCGCCCGAAAGCCCGTCGCCCATCCGCGCTTCGAGGTATTCGAACCGCTCGACGATGGCGGATAATCTGTCCAAGGGAACCATGGTACGCAGGTGGCGTATTGCCCGCGTTTGGTCAAGGGGGCAGGGTGGTGTAAG
>DQCI01000047.1:0-1346 GCA_003545125.1 Paracoccaceae bacterium | reverse complement strand
CCGGCGCTGCCTGCCCCATTGTCGTCTGGCATCGAGTGCTTTTGCACCGACCGGGTGGGCGCGCGGGTGGAGTTTGGGCAGACGATCTGTCTGATGGTCGACGGCCGCGCCTATCTCGCGCGGTGCGAGATGAGCCTGAACCTGCCCGCAAGGCGCGACACGGGCACCGACTGCGTCGGCGCGGGGCTCGGGCCCGGCATGCGGCAAATACCGGCGCTGCATTACATGGGGCTGGAAAACAGGGTGCCGGAAAGCATGGTGCCGGAAAGCATGGCACCGGTAACCATGGTGCCGGGGGGCGCTTGATAGAGGAGGGGTGCCATGCGGCACGCGTTGATCCTGGCTTTGTTATGGCCCGTGGCTGCGGGCGCGGGGCCGTTCGACGGGCTTTACCGCCCAAACTACGACTGGGCGCTGGCCTGGGATTGCAAGAGCATCGGCCAGGACGGCGGCGCGCTCGCCATCGAGGACCAAACGATGCGCGCGGTGGAAAACACCTGCGATCTGACCGAGCCGGTCGAGATCCGCGACATGGAAGCGGTGCTCTACGACGCCTCCTGCACCGGTGAGGGCGGGGCGAGCGAAGGCCGGATCATGCTGATGGCCCATGAGTTCGGCATCTACGTCATTCGCGACGGCTTCGTGCTGGATTGGATCGCCTGCGAGGCCGGATGATGCGCGCCGCTTTGGTCGTCTGTGCGCTGTGGGCCGCGGGCTGGGGAAACGCGGCCGGGACAACACCCTATGAAGGCGGCTATCTGCCCGAGGAGTTTGCGGATGGCGCCCTGAGGTGCGCGGCGGCCGGCCCCCCCGACGGCCTCACCTCCATCGCGGGCGACGAGATGGTCACCACGCTCTACGCATGCCGGCTCTCGAACCCGGTGGCGGTGCGCGGCATGGACGCGACACTCTACGACGCGGCCGGCTGGAGCGACAGCGAGACCGGCGGCGGACGCGTGATGCTGACGCGCGCCGAGGGCCGGCTGCTGGTCAACTGGGGCGGTACTGGGAGGTCTGGCTGAAATGCGACTGAACGCGACAGCCCGAAACGCGGCCCTTTGCCTGGGCCTGTCCACCGCCGGCACGCTGGCTGGCCCTTTTGACGGGGTCTACGTGCCCAACCCTTCCGGCCGGGCGCCGGATCGGTCGGGCTGCGAAACGGTCGCGATCCTGATCGCCGAGGACCGGCTGCGGTACTTCGAGGTCCGCTGCGCGCTTTCCAACCCGGTCCAGATCCGCGCGATGGAGGCGCTGCTCTATGACGGGCAGTGTTCGCTCGACGGCAGCGCCAAACAGGGCCGGGTGCTGATCCGGCGCATGGCCTCGGGGGATGTCGCGGTGGTGAC
>DQCI01000153.1:5404-8121 GCA_003545125.1 Paracoccaceae bacterium | reverse complement strand
TGGTGCCCGGGGGCGGAATCGAACCACCGACACGAGGATTTTCAATCCACTGCTCTACCCCTGAGCTACCCGGGCACGGGTGAACGGCGTTCGTTCGGGTGGGCGTGTTCTAGTGGGGCGGGCGGCAGGTGTCCAGAGGGAAAATGCCCTCGATTCGTCGCCCGATCAATGTGGGCCGGAGGGCGCGCGCGCGAGGTCCTGGGCCGCCTCTTCGAGCTCCTCGGGCGCCTCCGCCGGCACGAAGTAGGCACCGTTCAACCAGCGGCCGAGATCGACATCCGCGCAGCGTTTCGAGCAGAACGGGCGAAAGCCGTCGGCGGCGTCTTTGCCGCAGATTGGGCAGCTCATGTCTCTCCTCCTCCAAGCGGCCGGCGCTCGCGCTTTCTCTGCAGTTCGTACAACCCCAGCGGCGTCCAGCCGGCGAGTGCGGTTTCGACCGTATCGGCCTTGAACGCCGCGCGCAGCACCTGTTCCAGCCCGCGCCGTTCCTTCTTCGGCATCGGCGCAAAATCGACCACGACCTGGCCGCCAAGGCCGCGGCAGCGTAACTGCCGGGGCAGATCGCGTGCGAGCGCGATATTGGCCTTGAGCCCCGCCGCGGGCGAGCTGTCGGGGCCGGTGTTCACATCGACGGCGACCAGTGCGCGGGTGGGTTCCACGAAGGCGAAAGCGCCACCGGCGAGCGGCACGCGCGGACCACGCAGATCCGCGATCATCTCGTCGATCCCGTGTTCGGCAAAACTCCCCGGGGCGTCGGCCAGAATATCGGGCGTGGGCCAGTCGCGCCAGGCCAGTTCGTGCGCGTCGGGGCCGTCGACCAGAAGTTCCGGGTCTCGGCCCTCGGCATCGCCCAGCACGGCCTGGGCGAGGTCGTTCAAGGTCTCGATGTCACCAGCGATCGCTGCGTCGGTCCCCGCCTCGGCTTCCGACCGCAGGATGAGACCGGTCTCGCCCGCCGCGCCGATCGCGGCAAACGCGATCTCCTTGAGACGCACCCGCGCCTCCTCGTCGCGGATCCGGCGCGAGACGTTCACACCGGGCGCGCCAGGCGTCACGATCGCGTAGCGCGATTTGAACAGAACCCGGTCGGTCACTGGCACGGCCTTGCCCTCTTCCGCCCAGCCGGTCACCTGCACCAGCAGCGCCTGCCCTGGTTTCAGGCCCCGGGCGCCCCGCAGGAACCCCGACCCGCCCGGCAGGCGCACGAACATGCCGCCCTGCCCCTTCACCGGCCGGTCGCAGATTGCGCGAAAAATCGCCCCCGGGCGCGGGGTATCGTCGGCCGGATCGACCAGCACATCGTCGAGCTTTCCATCGACAAGCCGGGCCGCCGCCTTGCGGCCCGCGATCTCGTCGAGTGCGATCACGCTGCCCTTCATGTTGGATCCTCCGTCCAGCCGTCAAAAACCGGGTAGCCCGCCGCGACCAGAAGCGCCGCGGTCTCGGCCACCGGCAACCCCATGACGCCGGTGTAGCTGCCCTGGATCCACGGGATGAAGGCGCCGGCGGGTCCCTGGATGGCATAAGCGCCAGCCTTGCCCCGCCAGTCGCCCGACGCGAGGTAGCCGTTGACCTCACCGTTCGAGAGGCGCTTCATCTTGACCGCCGTCACCACGTCGCGCGCGAGGGTCTTTTCGGCATTGCGCACCACCACGCAGGTGATGACCCGGTGGCGGCGCCCCGAGAGCGCATGCAGAAAACCCGCGGCCTCGCCCGCATCGGCGGGCTTGCCGAGGATCCGGCGGCCGAGCGCCACGGTGGTGTCGGCGCAGAGCACAACCTCACCCTCGCCCACGTCCATCGCGGCGGCCTTGTCCGAAGCGATCCGGCGGCAGTAGTGCAGCGGCACCTCGCCGGGCTCCGGCGTCTCGTCCACGTCCGGGGCACGCACCGCATGCGGCGTGATCCCGAGCGTCGACAGCAGTTCGGCCCGCCGCGGCGAGCCGGACCCGAGGATGAGGCGCGGGCCCGCTCCCGCCGGCCCCATCTTGCTTGGCCCCATCTTACTTGAAGCGGAAGGTGATCCGACCCTTGGTCAGATCGTACGGGGTCATTTCCACCTGAACCCGGTCGCCGGCCAGAACACGGATGCGGTTCTTACGCATCTTGCCCGCCGTATGCGCGATAATTTCATGGCCGTTTTCCAGCTCGACCCGAAACGTCGCATTCGGCAGGAGTTCCTTCACGACGCCGGGGAATTCGAGCAGTTCTTCCTTGGCCATGGTGTCTCCTGTTTTGGTGACCCGCCATTTTGCGGGCGACATCTACATGGTCCGAAATGTTGACAAATTCAAGCCAAATCAGGTGAGGGCGACGGTTTGGACCGTTGCGGCCCGCGTCGGGCTTTCGCACCAATGCGCCCGGGTCCGCACGTCTCCCGCCTCGCGCGCCCGGTGGAGCTGGGTGAGATCGACCGTGCCGATGGTCCAGCCGGGCTGGTTCATCCCCCCCTGCGCGATCACCCCGGTCGCCGGCAAGCCGTGGTCGGGCGGCGCGTAGATCCCGGCGGCACCGGCGTTTTCATCGACCACCGGGTTCCACGGCGCCTGGCCTTGCGTCACCGCCTGGACCGTCACGCATTGCCCCTCGAGGGCCCGCGCCATCGCCCCGATCCGCACCCGGTTGTAGCCCGATGCCGCTTCGGTCTGCGAGGGCACGAGCAACACCTCCGCGCCCGCGTCCACCAAAGCCCGCGCGAGCAGCGGGAACTCGGCATC
>DQCI01000153.1:2341-5282 GCA_003545125.1 Paracoccaceae bacterium | reverse complement strand
CGCGGCAGGGGCCGGACCCCGTGAGCAGATACACACCGTGGCGGCGGGCAAGCTCGGCGCACATGTCCCAGTAGGCGGGCAACATCTCAGACACCGCCGCCATCGACCCCGTCAGATCCGCCGACACCGCCTTCCCTGCAAAACAGGCCAGCTCCATCGCCGCATATTCAGGGAAAACCAGGAGCTCCGCGCCTTCGTCCGCCGCCTCCGCGACCCAGGCGTCGTATTTCTCGACGAGCCCGAAGTAGCCTCCGATCCAGTCGATCGGGTAACAGGCGGCGGCGATTTTCATATGCGCACAACCGGCGTGACCGGGGCGCGGCACGCCCCGGGCGAAGACGGCCCGCAGGGTCGGATGAGCGGATGGGGGCTGCGCATCCTCACGCCCCCTCGTAATCCTCGTCCGGCAGCGGCGGGCCGAAACGCGCCAGCATCCGCTCGCGGATCTGGTTGCGGGTCTGCCGGTAGGCGTCGAGCTTTTCGTCGCGCCGGGTACCGAGCCCGGTCGGATCGAGCACCGGCCAGTATTCCACCTCGAGATGATGGTAGCGGGTGAGATCGAGCACCCGGCGCTGGCTGGCGGGGCTCAACGCCACGATCAGATCATAGGCGCCCACGTCGTCGCCCCAATCCTGCATCTCGTCGAAGCTGCGCGACTTGTGCAGGTGCAGGGGCACCCCGATCTCTTCGCAGACCGAGACCGCAAAACCGTCTACGTCCATCTCGCTCTTGACCCCGGCGGACTGGACGTAAACCCTTTCGCCGTAAAACTTTTTCATCATGCCCTCGGCCATTGGCGAGCGCACCGCGTTGTGGTCGCAGCAGAACAGGATCGATTGCGGCAGACCGTCCGACACCCGTCAGCCCCAGAGCACGCAGATCAGGGTGAACAGGCGGCGCGCCGTGTCGAGATCGATCTCGGCCTTGCCGTCGAGGCGCTCCATCAGCACCCGCGCACCTTCGTTGTGGATCCCCCTGCGGGCCATGTCGATGGTTTCGATCTGGGCGGGCGGCAGGCTCTTGACCGCCTCGTAATAGGCTTTCCAGATCTGGAAATAATCCTTCACCACCTGCCGGAAGGGTCCGAGCGACAGGTGAAACGCGCCGGCCTGCTCCCCGGCCTCGGTGGCGATCTCGAACACCAGCCGTTTATCACGGATCGACAGGGTGAGCGCATAGGGCCCCTCGGGGAGAGCGACATCGCCGCGCGGCGCCGGGATGAAGCTGTTGTCTTCAAGCAGATCGAAGATCGCCACCTTGCGTTCCTGCTCGATCTCGGGCGTGGGCGGCGCGCGGCCGGCGTCGTCGATCTCGATCCTGACAATGCGGTTCATGGGACCTGTCCGATTGTTGTGCGATCAGGGGTACCGGATGCGTGGAGGGGGGGCAACGGGGGTTTCGCCCGCTCCGCGGGCGACCCGCCTTTCAGGCGGGGGGTGCGCTGGCGCGCCGCCTGCGGCGGGCAGGCCGGGGGGCTACGCCCCCCGGACCCCCTGTAACTCCTGACACGTGGCGGGACCCGAAACACCCAACCCGCGCATGAGGCGGGCGAAGTAGGTGTTAGCGGTAACTGTATAAAATACAGGTACTTGACCCCCTGTCCGAGTTCGCCCACCCCCTGCGAAGTCTTCGCCCGGGCCGCGCCTTACCCTTCGTTGAGCTTGTCGAGCCGCACCCGGACCGAGAGCCCGTGCGCTTCGAGGCTCTCCGATATCGCCAGCGTCTCCGCCGCCGGGCCGATGGCCTTGAGGGCGGCAGGGGTCATCTTCGACACCGTCGTGCGCTTCATGAAGTCGAGCACGCTGAGCCCGGACGAGAACCGGGCCGAGCGGGCCGTGGGCAGCACGTGGTTCGGACCGCCGACATAGTCGCCCACCGCTTCCGGCGTCCAGGACCCGAGGAACAGCGCGCCCGCGTTGGAGATTTTCGCCGCCAGCGCGTCCGGGTCCGCGGTGCAGATCTCGAGATGCTCGGGCGCGATCCGGTCGGCAAGCGCCGCCGCCTCGTCCATATCGGCGACGGTAATGACCGCGCCGAAATCCCGCCAGCTCGCGCCTGCGATGGCGCGGCGCTCCAGCGTCTCCAGCCGTTTCTCGACCGCCGCGGCAACCCGGGCGCCAAACGCCACGTCGTCGGTGATGAGGATCGACTGGGCGCTCTCGTCATGCTCTGCCTGGCTCATCAGATCGAGGGCGAGAAAATCGGGGTCGTTGTCGGCATCCGCGATCACCAGGATCTCGGAAGGCCCGGCGATCATGTCGATCCCCACCTTGCCGAATACCCGGCGCTTGGCGGCGGCGACGAAGGCGTTGCCGGGGCCGGTGATCTTGTCGACGGGCGGGATCGTCGCGGTGCCGTAGGCGAGCGCGGCGACGGCCTGCGCGCCGCCGATGCGGTAGATCTCGTCGACACCCGCGATCCGGGCGGCGAGCAGCACCAGCGGATTCACGATGCCGTCTGGTGTCGGCACCGTCACCGCAAGCCGCTTGACCCCGGCAACCTTGGCCGGCACCGCATTCATCAGCACAGACGACGGATAGGAGGCGAGCCCGCCCGGCACGTAGAGACCCGCCGCTTGCACCGGCGTCCAGCGCCAGCCCAGGGTGGCGCCGTCCGGATCGGTCCATTCGGCGTCCTGCGGCATCTGGCGGACGTGGTAGGCGCGGATCCGTTCGGCGGCCAGTTCCAACGCCTCGCGCTCGACGTTCGGAACCGTGGCGCAATGCACCTCGATCTCCTCGGGCGAGAAGCGCAGCGTGTCGGGGGCGAGATCGAGCCGGTCGAATTTCGACGTCAGCGCGATCACCGCGGCGTCGCCACGCTTGCGCACATCGGCGATGATCCCGGCGACCACCGCATCGACATCAGGGGAATCCTCACGCTTCATGCCAAGCAGCGCGGTGAAGGCAGCCTCGAATCCTTGGTCTTTCGAGTCCAGGAA
>DQCI01000153.1:0-2199 GCA_003545125.1 Paracoccaceae bacterium | reverse complement strand
TCGGCGCGATCAATGCCCTGGGATTGTATTTTTTCTACATCCGAGAACGTCAGCACCGATTGCACCCGCTCGACCGGACGGTTCCGGCTGGCGGCCTTGTCACGGTCTTCCCAGCGGAACCGGTTGAGCAGCAGCGCGAAACGGCGCCGGCGCGGCTGCCAGGACATCTCGGTGATCGGGAACACCGCGTCCTGGGTGAGCGCCGAGATGACCTCGAGGTCTTGCGCATCCATCGCGATGAGCCGCAGCGGCCGCTCGCCCCCGTCTTCGAACCTTGCGTCTTCCACCATCAGCCCTTCACCCTTTCGACCTGTGCGCCGACCCCGCGCAGTTTGCGTACCACCTGTTCGTAGCCACGGTCGAGGTGGTAGACGCGGTTCACCACGGTTTCGCCCTCCGCGGCGAGACCGGCGAGGATCAGGCTCACGCTGGCGCGCAGGTCGGTCGCCATCACCGGCGCGCCCTTCAACCGCGCGACCCCGGTCACTGTCGCCGTACCGCCCTGGACATCGATCTCGGCCCCCATCCGGGTGAGCTCGGGCGCATGCATGAACCGGTTCTCGAAGATTGTCTCGTGGAGCTGGCTCACCCCTTCGGCGGTGGTGAGCAGCGCCATCATCTGCGCCTGGAGGTCGGTGGGAAACCCGGGGAAGACCGCCGTCTCCACATCGACCGCTTGCACCCGCGCGCCGGGCGCACGGCGCACCTTGAGACCACGGGCGGTCTCTTCCACCTCGACGCCGGTTTCGACGAGCTTGTCGACGAAGCTCTGCACAAGATCAAGCGTGCCGCCGAGACATTCCACTTCGCCGCCGGCGATGGCCGGGGCCAGCATGTAGGTTCCGAGCTCGATCCGGTCCGTCACCACCCGGTGGGTCGCCCCGCCAAGCCGGTCGACCCCCTGGATCTCGATCCGCGAGGTGCCCTCGCCCTCGATCTGGGCGCCCATCGCGCGCAGACAACGCACC
This sequence comes from Paracoccaceae bacterium, assembly GCA_003545125.1. GTDB lineage: Bacteria > Pseudomonadota > Alphaproteobacteria > Rhodobacterales > Rhodobacteraceae > Sinisalibacter. The sequence goes on along the minus strand of DQCI01000153.1, from coordinate 1,231 downwards.
AGATCGACGATCTCGGGCTCGCGCGCAGCATTGTCGAGCACCGTGGTACCTTTGGCGAGCGTGGCCGCCATGACGATGTTTTCGGTCGCGCCGACGGACGGGAACCGCAGGGCGATCTGCGCGCCCCTGAGCCCGTTCGCCGCCTTGGCGTGGAGATACCCGTCGCGCAGCTCGATCTCCGCGCCGAGCGCCTCGAGCCCGTCCTGGTGCAAATCCATCGGCCGCGCCCCGATGGCGCAGCCGCCGGGCAGCGAGACCTCGGCATGCCCCTCGCGCGCGAGCAGCGGCCCGAGCACCAGGTTGGAGGCGCGCATCTTGCGCACGATGTCGTAGTCGGCGCGTGTCGACTTCAGGTCGTGCGACGACATCGCCAGCACCTGGCCATCCTGCAGCGATGCGGCGTCGGCGCCGAGCGATTCCAGCAGCACGGTCATCGTCTTGATGTCGGACAGCCGCGGCGCGCCCGTGAGGATCAGCGGCTCCTCGGTGAGCAGCGTCGCCGGCATCAGCGCGAGACAGGCGTTCTTCGCCCCGGCAATGGCGATCTCGCCCGAAAGCGGGCCATTGCCCGTGACCACGATGGAATCCATGAGCTCAGTCCTCAGCCTTTTTGTCGCCTGCCGCCGCATCGGTCCGGGCCCTGGCCTGGGCCTTGCGCCGGGCCATGTTGGCCTTCAGCGCCGCCTTCAACCGGTCGTCGCGGCCGGGTTTGCACGGTTCTTCGGTGGGGGGTGCGGGTTTGTTGTTCATGGCGCCCTCTCTAGCGCAGGCACCCCAAGCCGTCCAGTTGCCGCGGCGGGTGCGCGCATCGAGAATCCCGGCGCCGCCCCCCTTCGGCCCGGTCCCAAACCCCGGCGCCACGGCCCCGCCCCTGCGCCGCAAATTGCGCTTGCGCGCCCCGCCAAATCCGTCTAATCAGCCGCCCACGGTTCGCCGCAGTAGCTCAGTGGTAGAGCGCACCCTTGGTAAGGGTGAGGTCGGGAGTTCAATCCTCCCCTGCGGCACCATTTCGCTTATTGGCTCCACAAAATTCCCTAAGCACTTGAAAGGGAAGGAAACATTTGGAGTTTCATACACCTCATTTTGACTGCAACGATGAGGCTCTGCAAAGGCCAACCGCAGCACAGTCCGGCGCATCGCGAAGTCTCCATTTTTCAATATATTCCAAAGGCTTGATAGAAAGTCCAACGAGAGTTCAATGCAATCCTCTAGAGCATTTCCATCCTGACTG
>DQCI01000343.1:4089-5731 GCA_003545125.1 Paracoccaceae bacterium | reverse complement strand
GTGAACGTAGGGACACCAGCCGCTAGGCGCTCAGCCGCTGCGCCAGTGGTGTTCATTGGCTTTCAAGGTGAGGGCAACGCGTCATGCGCGAGGTGTGTTGGTCTGTAGTACGTCCTAATACCTAACGACAAGAGGGAGACCCCCTGCCCCTCCTGCGTTCGTGCACCATGAGCCGCCTAGCGAGCCGCCTGCGGCGTGGGTGTTGTGCGATGATGATAGGAAAGGGAGGCCCGGGGCACCCCCACCCCCCTTTGTTTTCCGCCAGCCGACGTGGGGTACCGGGGGAAGTCAGGATCGACCATACGTATAAATGGGTCTTCACATTTTTCCCTGAGAAATCGCTTGATCTCGGTGGTGCCAAACACCTATGAAAAATGCAAAGAGTATTCCTATGAAGTCCAAAATGAAGAATGTGGTCCTGACAGCATCGCTGGCAATCTCTATTTTCGTATTTCCAAATCAAGTATCCGCCCAATTCACCTTCAATGGCACGGAATACCCCGGTACGCCTAATGCCTTCGTTACGTCTCCAGCACCAGCTCAGCGGCAGTATCGCAACCCAAACAACGAAAACCTTGTCGATCTCATCTATTCCCCCAGAAGCCTTTCTTGTAGCGAGGGCTTATTTGACATCGGATTCGAGTACTGTGACCTCTTGATCGACGTAGAACTCACCTTGAACGCCAACCAGCGCGAAGCGGACATCACGGTTTCCTGTTCAGCAGAAATTGAAATCGAGAGAAGTGAGAATATTAGCCCCTTCCCCGACCGCCCGTACGAGCAAACGACCGAGACTATCCACCTCGGCAACTCCAATGCCTACGGGACCCTAATCGTACCGTTCGAGTTGCTCGACTTATCTGGCACCAGCGTCCTCAGCGCTCACTATCTCCAAGCTACCTGCTTCATCGACGAGGTTTTGTGGTTAGACGCAAAGTGAACGCCCTGGCTATAGCTAGAGCGCTCGCCTAGACAACCGAAACGACCGGTCTACGCCAACCCACCCCCCAACTCATCAAACAGAGCTTGGAAGGTGGCCCGGGTGAGGTGGTCTAGGTCGCCCCGCTTCGCGTACACCGAGACCCCGATATCCTCTTTGTTCGAGTGCCCAACCGCAAGGTTCCGGGCATGGGCCGCAACCCCAGCGTTTACCAAGGCTGACACAGCGGTCCTCCTGAAGCTGTGCATGTCCCACTCAGGCGTGCTGTGTGCCGCTCCTAGCGCCTTCCTAGCGTGCTCCAAGGCTTTCCCGAGGTAGTGGCTGGGCCTCCTGTCGTATCCCCCTAGGTTCACCCTAGGAAACAGAAGGCCCCTTGCATCGGGACAGCTAGGCTCGCTAATCCGGGCCTTCGCTACCGCCTCCCGCACAAGCCAACAATCATCCTCCCCGACGATCACCACACTCCGCTTTCCAGCCTCGGTCTTGGATTGTCGGACATGGATGATAATCCCTTGGTCCCCACGGTCTTCGATGTCTTCAAGGGTTCGCCCTGCGATCTCATTGAGACGACACCCGGTGACCCAAAGCAATCTGACGGTGACATACATCTCGAACTGGTACTTCAGCCGGTCATTCCTTGCGATGTAAGACAACAGGGCCTCTGCCTCAGTGCGCTTCACAGGTCTCAGGTTCTTCTCGCGA
>DQCI01000343.1:457-4007 GCA_003545125.1 Paracoccaceae bacterium | reverse complement strand
AGGACGCGAGACAAGACTGATACGATTGCAGGGAGCGAGCCGACAACCGCTCCCCAGTCCGCTCTGACGGTGTGGTCTTGATGTACTCCATGAAACGGAGAGCCAACCCACGGTCGATCTCAGCAACCTCGATGTTCCCCGAGAAAACCTCGAACGCATCCAAATGCTGCCGGTACCTCGCGCGGGTGGAGTTCAGTATCCCATCCGACTCTGAGAGCCAGCGGTGCGCTGTGTCGCGGACTGTGCTGCCCTGAGTGGCCGGGGGTTCCGCCGTGAGGATCGTAGGAACCGGCCTTCCACCCTGCCGGATGGTCTCCCTGATCTCGGCTAGAACTTCGTCTCGACGCCCGATGGCTTCTCCGAGGTCCTGAGTTCCCAAGCCTCGGATGATCTCTTTCTTGCCGACGATTCCTTGGAATTCCGTGGGGACCGAGAACCGAACCGCGTATCCCTTGCCCCTCTTCACGAGGTAGTCGGGCAACCTGAGCTTCACCGTTACATGTGCCATAAACAGGCTCCTTATCCGTTACATTCGGCGAAGGAACCCATTGATTTTACTTGGTTTTGGTGCGGTCGAGAAGACTCGAACTTCCACGGGTGTTACCCCACAGCGACCTCAACGCTGCGCGTCTACCAATTCCGCCACGACCGCACGATCTAGGCTTGGTGGGGGGCTACATAGCGCCACCTCCCAGGGATGCCAAGAGGGATTCTCGGGTTTTTCGAGCCGCAACCGCGCGCCCGGGACTTTCGCCCCCGGACCCAAAGCGATCCCGCCGTGGCCGGATCGCAAACCCGGCGGGCGTTTGGCGCGCGAAACCGCCGAACGCACGGGCGTGTTTCGGCCAAGATGCAGGCAAAACGCGGTTGACAGCGGCGTTTCGCGTGGACATCTGCGAGGCATGCCACGCGCCGCCACCCAGCCCCTGCCCCGCCCCGAATGGCGGATCACGCCGGACCTGACCGATTACGCACAGGCGCTCGCCTTCATGGAGACGCGCGCCCGGGCGATTGCCGCCGGGGAGGCCGGCGAGCTGGTCTGGCTGGTCGAACACCCGCCACTCTACACCGCCGGCACCTCCGCCAACCCCCGCGATCTGATCGATCCCGACCGCTTCCCGGTCCATGAGGCGCGGCGCGGCGGGCAATACACCTATCACGGGCCGGGTCAGCGGGTGATCTACGTGATGCTCGACGTGAACGCGCGCGGCCGCGACGTGCGCGCCTTCGTGCAGCAGCTCGAAGCCTGGGTAATCGCCGCACTCGGCGAGTTCAACGTGACCGGCGAAATTCGCGACGGCCGTGTCGGGGTCTGGGTCGCGCGTCCGCAAAAACCGTCCCTGCCGGACGGGCGCCCGCGCGAGGACAAGATCGCTGCCATCGGCATCCGCTTGCACCGGTGGGTGAGCTACCACGGGATCTCGATCAACGTCGATCCCGAGCTCGACCACTTCACCGGTATCGTGCCCTGCGGCATTTCCGACCACGGCGTGACCTCGCTCATCGACCTCGGCCTGCCGGTCACGATGACCGACCTCGACCTGGCGCTCGCGCGCACTTTCGACGGGGTTTTCGGGCCCTCTGCGCTGGCCTGAGACCCGCAGTGAGCACCTCAGCGACCCGATCAACCGGCTGTTCGCGCGGTTTCGTCGCTCGTGCGGCAGCTCGTCTCTTGAGAAAAGTCCCGAATCCGCACACACAAGGAGTAACGACAAGCGCGGGCCTGGCGGGTGGAGAATTATGTCAGCCGGGTCGTGCAACGAGGATTCCTGCGACCCAATCCAAAGCAACCAATGAGGAACGCGATGAAAACCATTCTCACTGCCGCCGCTGCCGTTCTGGCGCTCGCCGCCCCGGCCTTCGCCCAAGACGAGATCGCGGGCGACATCAAAGCCGGCGGAAAAGACTGGAAGAAGTGCAAGGCCTGCCACGCGATCACCGACCCGGACGGCGAAAAGATCGAAAAGGGCGGCAAGACCGGCCCGAACCTCTGGGGCGTCGTCGGCCGCCAGGCGGGCACCGATCCCGAGTTCGGCAAATACACCGACGAGATGACCGCGCTGGGGGAAGGCGGACTTGAGTGGACGCCCGAAGAGCTCGGCAAGTACATCCCCAACGCCAAGGAATACATCGGCGCCAAAACCGCGATGACGCCGCAGAAGCTCAAGGACGTGAACAACGTCATCGCCTTCCTGGCCCAGTACGGCCCGGAAGAGGCGGCCGAATAGGCCAGCCCGAAGCACGCGATCAGGCCCCGTCCGCGTTGACCGCGGGCGGGGTTTTGCTTTTTCACCTGCTGAAAACGGCCCTGGCGCGGTCAGGCAAAACCCTTGGCGGCCTCGAACGGCACTTCGAACGCGGCCTTGCTCATGCCGACATGCGCGCCCAACCCGAAGAGGAGGCCGATAGCGCCGGGATCGCGGCCCGGCGCTTTGAGCACGGCGCCGCGCCTGAGGCGCATCGCGTCGGCCTTCGCCTCCCGCGCGCCCTGTCCTCGTCCGGGCGGCGATCTCCGCGCCCCCGTCAATCCTGATCAGCCGCGACATTTCCGAAGCGGCCGCGAACACCGTGCGTAGAGTCGCCCTGCGACGGATCCGGCACCATCGTCGCCCAAATCGCGCGCGGGTCATGTCCCGGCCAAGCTCGCAGACCGGCCCGCAGACCGGCCGGTAGCGCCGGTTTCTGCCGCCGCGAAACGGCGGCGCACGGGGGGCCGTGCCGACCGCCCGAACACGCCATCTTTTTTGCCCGAAGTGACGCAGTGACAACTTGCCACAGCCTACCCCCACCGTTAAACACATTCCAAAACCCGTTTGTGACCAGCGGTTGCACGGGGACGAAACCAAAGGGAGACGTTCATGGCGGATGCAGCCATCCACGGACAGGAACATCACGATGACCGGGGGTTCTTCACCCGCTGGTTCATGTCCACGAACCACAAGGACATCGGGATCCTGTATCTCTTCGTCTCGGGCGTCGTCGGCCTGATCTCGGTGGGGTTCACCGTGTTCATGCGCCTCGAGCTGATGGAGCCGGGTGTGCAGTTCATGTGCCTCGAGGGCTTCCGGCTCTTCGGCAGCGGTGGCGCCGAGTGCACCCCGAACGGACATCTGTGGAACGTGCTCATCACCTACCACGGCGTGCTGATGATGTTCTTCGTGGTCATCCCGGCCCTCTTCGGCGGTTTCGGCAATTATTTCATGCCGTTGCAGATCGGCGCGCCGGACATGGCGTTCCCGCGGATGAACAACCTGTCGTTCTGGCTCTACGTCACCGGCGTGTCGCTCGGTGTCGCCTCGCTGCTCGCCCCGGGCGGCAACGGCCAGTCCGGCTCGGGCGTCGGCTGGGTGCTCTACCCGCCGCTGTCGACCAGCGAGCAGGGTTATTCGATGGACCTCGCGATCTTCGCCGTCCACGTCTCCGGCGCCTCCTCGATCCTCGGCGCAATCAACATGATCACCACCTTCCTGAACATGCGCGCCCCCGGCATGACGCTGTTCAAGGTGCCGCTGTTCGCCTGGTCGGTCTTCGTCACCGCCTGGCTGATTCT
>DQCI01000343.1:0-431 GCA_003545125.1 Paracoccaceae bacterium | reverse complement strand
CATCCGGAAGTCTACATCGTGATCCTGCCGGGCTTCGGCCTCGTCAGCCATGTGTTCGCCACCTTCTCGAAGAAGCCCATCTTCGGCTACCTGCCGATGGTCTGGGCGCTGATCGCCATCGGCGTGATCGGCTTCGTGGTCTGGGCCCACCACATGTACACGGTCGGCCTGTCGCTGTCGCAGCAGAGTTATTTCATGCTGGCAACGATGGTGATCGCGGTGCCCACCGGCATCAAGATCTTCTCCTGGATCGCGACGATGTGGGGCGGCTCGGTCGAGTTCAAGACGCCGATGCTGTTCGCCTTCGGCTTTTTGATCCTGTTCACCATCGGCGGCGTGACCGGCGTGGTGCTGAGCCAGGCCGGCGTCGACCGGATCTACCACGACACCTACTACGTGGTCGCCCACTTCCACTACACGATGTCGATGGG
>DQCI01000003.1 GCA_003545125.1 Paracoccaceae bacterium | reverse complement strand
CGCCCCGTCCTTCCCCAGTGCCTGGACCTGGCCTTCGGCCTTCTCGGTGGCGTAGCCGAGGAATTCGGTCGTGCCCTGGTCCTCGGCAATGTCGTACCAGATCGTCGCGTCCGCCGCCTCGCCCGAGCCCGACCAGGCGGCGCGCGCCTTGGCCTTCTGCTCGGCCATCGCGGCGTCGAACCCATCGGTGTCGACCGTTATACCCTGCTCGCGCATTGCGTCCTGAGTAAGATCGAGCGGGAAACCATAGGTATCGTACAATTTGAACGCGAAGTGGCCCGGAAGAACAAGACCTTCGCTTTCGCGCAGACCTCCCTTTTCGACGAACTCATCGAGCACCTTGAGGCCGCGTTCAAGCGTCTCCATGAATCGGTTTTCTTCGGTCAGCAGCGTCTCCTCGATCAACACCTGCGCGCGACCGAGTTCGGGGAAGGCCTGGCCCATCTGGCGCACGAGCTCCGGCACCAGCCGGTGCATCACTGGATCGCTCGCGCCCACCAAGTGTGCATGGCGCATCGCGCGCCGCATGATCCGGCGCAGCACGTAGCCGCGCCCCTCGTTCGAGGGCATCACCCCGTCGGCAATCAGGAAGGAGGTCGACCGCAGGTGGTCGGCGATCACCCGGTGATGGATGTTGCCGTCGCCATCGGGCTCCGAGTTGGTCGCATGCGCCGAGGCCTCGATCAGCGCCCGCATGAGGTCGGTATCGTAATTGTCGTGCTTGCCCTGGAGCAGCGCGCCGATCCGCTCGAGCCCCATGCCGGTGTCGATTGACTGCATCTCGAGCGCGCGCATCGAGCCGTCCTCGAACTGCTCGTTCTGCATGAACACGAGGTTCCAGATCTCGATGAACCGGTCGCCGTCTTCGTCCGGGCTGCCCGGCGGGCCGCCCCTGATTTTCTCGCCGTGATCGAAGAAGATCTCGGTCGAGGGGCCGCAGGGTCCGGTCGGGCCCATCTGCCAAAAATTGTCATAGGTGGGGATGCGGATGATCCGCTCGTCCGGCAACCCCGCGACCTTCTTCCAGATATCCGCCGCCTCGTCGTCGGTGTGGTAGACGGTGACCAGAAGCTTGTCCTTCGGGATGTCGAAGTCCTTCGTCAGCAACTCCCAGGCATAAGGAATGGCCTGCTCCTTGAAGTAGTCGCCGAAGGAGAAATTGCCGAGCATCTCGAAAAAGGTGTGGTGGCGCGCGGTGTAGCCAACATTGTCAAGGTCGTTGTGCTTGCCGCCGGCGCGGACGCATTTCTGCGAGGTAGTGGCGCGGGTGTAGTCGCGGTGCTCGACCCCGGTGAACAGGTTCTTGAACTGAACCATACCGGAATTGGTGAACATCAGTGTCGGGTCGTTGCGCGGCACCAGCGGCGAGCTATCGACAACGCGGTGATCGTTCTTTTCAAAGTAGCCGAGGAAAGTGGAGCGGATGTCGTTCAGGCTGGCCATGTGGGTCTCTTCGGGGCGGAGGGGCGGAGGTCCGGTGGCCCGGGCGGGCCGTCTCCCCGGTTTAAATGCGGGGGCCGGGCGTGTCCATGGGGGATCGGGGCGACTGCGGCAGGCGGGCGTTTTCCGTAGCGGAAAACGAAGTCGAAATCCGCTTCGGATTTCGTGTCGATTTCCGAACGGAAATCATTCCGGCCGCCCCGGCGCGCACCGGGACCAGAGGGTGTCCAGGTCGTTACACAGGCGCGGCGCCCCGCGCGTCCGGCCTGGGCGGAAAGGCCCGCGCCGCTTCTCAAACCATGCGCGGCGGTGGTTCGACCCCACCCGAAAGGGCCCCGTCGAACAGAAACGGCCGGGACGATTGCCGCCCCGGCCGCCGGTCCCGCTTGGGCGGGAAATCAGACTTCGAGCACTTCGTCGCCGGCATCCTTGTCCGGATCGTCGTGCGACATGTCGAATTCGAGCCCGTGGGCGGCGCGGATCTTGTCTTCGATCTCGAGCGCCATCCGGGTGTTTTCGCGCAGGAAGGTCTTGGCGTTCTCCCGGCCCTGGCCGATGCGTTCGTCGCCATACGAGAACCAAGCGCCCGATTTCTCGACCACGCCGGCCTTAACGCCGAGGTCCAGCAGTTCGCCCATCTTCGAGATGCCTTCGCCGTACATGATGTCGAACTCGACCTGCTTGAACGGCGGCGCCACCTTGTTCTTCACCACCTTCACCCGGGTCGCGTTGCCGACCACCTCGTCGCGGTCCTTGATCGCGCCGATCCGGCGGATGTCGAGCCGCACGCTCGAGTAGAACTTCAACGCGTTGCCACCGGAAGTGGTTTCCGGGCTGCCGAACATCACGCCGATCTTCATCCGGATCTGGTTGATGAAGACCACCATGCATTTCGAGCGCGAAATCGACCCGGTGAGCTTGCGCATCGCCTGGCTCATCAACCGCGCCTGAACGCCGACCGAACTGTCGCCCATGTCGCCTTCGAGCTCGGATTTCGGCGTCAAGGCGGCGACCGAGTCGATCACCACCATGCTGACCGCGCCGGAGCGCACCAGCGTGTCGACGATCTCGAGCGCCTGTTCGCCGGTATCGGGCTGCGAGATCAAGAGTTCTTCGAGGTCGATCCCGAGTTTTTTTGCATACAGCGGGTCGAGCGCGTGTTCGGCGTCGACGAAGGCGCAGACCCCGCCCTTCTTCTGCTCCTCGGCGATGCAATGGAGCGTGAGTGTCGTCTTGCCCGAGCTTTCCGGGCCATAGATCTCGATGATCCGTCCCTTCGGCAGGCCGCCAATGCCGAGCGCGATGTCGAGGCCGAGCGAGCCGGTCGAGGTCGCTTCGATCTCGGCCACCGGGTTGTCGACGCCGAGGCGCATGATCGACCCCTTGCCGAATTGCCGTTCGATCTGGGCGAGGGCCGAATCCAGGGCCTTCTGCTTGTCACCGTCGCGCTTCTTGTCCATGTCGAAAAGTTCTGCCGTTGCCATTGCTCTGTTCCTTATTTCACACCCGCGGGCGGTCGTCCATCACCCCGACCGGACCGGAGATGTTCGCCTCTTGTTCGCTTGCGCCTTTTCTCGCACAAAATGAGAACAATTCAAGTCGAATTGTGCGCTTACATCTTCCGCGGACTTGGTTAACAGGACGTTAGCGCCGGTGGCATTTTCTTGATGCAGGGCAAGAAATACGGGAATTCAACAGGTTCGGCGCCCTCGCACGACCGGTCTCACCGGATTTGATCGGCGACGGCGGTCGTCAATTCCGTGAGCGAAAACGGTTTCGGCAGGAAAATGGAGTTCGGAATCCGGGCCTGGTGCTCCGAAATGCTGTCTTCGGCATAACCCGATACGAACAAGACCTTCACGCCGGGGCGTGATTTCAGCGCTTCGGCCACCCAGGTCGGCCCATCCATGCCCGGCATGATCACGTCGGTGACGAAGATGTCGACCTCGAGGCTCTCGTCTTCGAGCGTGGCCAGCGCTTCTTCCGCATTTTCCGCCTCGAGAACCGTGAAGCCTTTGAGCCGCAGCGCGCGGGACGCAAAGGCGCGCACCGGCGCCTCGTCCTCGACCAGCAGGACGAGCCCGCCGTCATGATCCTGCGCTGCGCTTCGCGCCGCCCCGGACTTGGCCCCGGACTTGGCCCTCGACTTGGCCCTGGACTTGTCGATGCGCGCCGCACCGGGGGTGCGTGCCGTGTCGCCATCCTCTGGGTCCGCACCGGCGGACGGCGCGCCCGTCGTCTCCCGGAGTCCACGCGGCGCTATGTCTTCAATGCGCAGCAGCGCGGCCTGCTGTGGGTCCGCATGCGTCGCGCCCTCGCCCATCCGCGGCTCTGCGGCCGCCGCGTCCGCTTGCGCGGACCTGGCATGGCTATCCTCGCGCAAGACCGGGAAATAGAGCGAAAAGGTGGTGCCCGACCCCTCGACCGTGTCGACGAAAATGAACCCGCCGGATTGTTTGACGATGCCGTAGGCCATCGACAGCCCGAGGCCGGTCCCCTTGGCGCCTTTAGTTGAAAAAAACGGTTCGAAGATCTTTTCCACTTTGTCGGCCGGGATGCCGGCGCCCTCGTCGATCACCTGGATCGAGACGTAGTCGCCCGCCGGCACCACCGCCCGGTCGCGTTCAAGCGGCCGGTCGAGATAGAGGTTGCCGAGTTTGAGCCGGATCCGCCCGCCGTCCGGCATCATCGCGTCGCGCGCATTGACCACCAGGTTGGTCAGCACCTGTTCGAGTTGGAACTTGTCGGCGCGGATCTTCTGGGTTTTCGGATCCACATCCTGATCGAGGTGAACCCGTTCGCCGACCAACCGACCCAGAAGGTGGGTCAGATCGCTGATCGTATCAGGCAGATCGAGCGTTTCGGGGCGCAGCCGCTGTTTGCGGGAGAACCCGAGGAGCTGGTTGACGACCGCCGCCGCGCGGTTCGCGTTCTGGGCGATCTGGCTGAGATCCGCGAAGTCGGGATCCTCGGCGTCGCGGCTCAAGAGCAGTAGGTCGCAATGGCCGGAAATGGCGGTGAGCAGGTTGTTGAAATCATGCGCGACCCCGCCCGCGAGCTGGCCGATGAGCTGCATCTTCTGGCTTTGGGCGAACTGGCGTTCGATCGTCTTGAGCTCGGTCGCGTCGTTGAGGACCGCGACAAGGGCGCGCCCGTCCTCGTCTTCGAATTGTTCGAGCGTGATCTGGACGAAGCGTTCCTCTCCGCCCGAGGCGCGGACGGTTTCGATGCGCCCGAGATTGCGCCCGGCCCAGGCCTCGCGCAGCCAGTCGGAGACCGGGCGTCCGAGATCCTCGACAAGGTCGGACAGGTGCTGGCCGACGACCGCCTCGGCCTTGAGCAGGCCGAGGGCTCGCTGGTTGGCCATGGTCACCCGGCCGGCGCGGTCGAGCCTCAGGAGCGGGACCGGCAAGCTGTCGACCACGCCCCATTCGCCGGGCGCGACCCGGTGCTGCCCGGACGCCGGCGCAAGGTAGAGCTCGCGCCGCCCCGCCGAGAGCGCGACCTCAATCACCTGCACAGGCTCGGCGCCGTCGCACCCCGAGACATGATGCACCTCGCCCGGCCGCAAAGGCAGGTCCGTGAACACCCGGTCGAGTGTGGTTTCTCGCCCGCCGAGCAGCCGCCGGAGCGTCTCGTTCATGAACAGGATGGTGCCGGATTTCGACACGCTCATCATCGGCAGCGAGATGTGTTCGCCCGACCGGCCCGCCGAAACCGTCGCGCCGATATCCTCAAGCCGCCAGAGGAAACCGCCCTGTCCGACACGGTGAACAGAGATCCGCATGTGCCCCTGTTTCAACACCACATCCTCGCGCGCCGCGCCCATCGCGAGCGCCTTGTTCTGGAGCCGGTAGAGCACCGAGGCCGGCGAGGCGAACATCTCGCCCAGCACACCGAGCAGCGTCTCGCCTGCAGCCTCGCCAAAGCGGGCGCGGCCGGCGGCGTTGACATAGCCGATGACCCCGTCGCGGTCCGCCGTCAGGCTCGGCGCCGCATCGTTGGCCACGAATTCGGCGATGGTTTGGTAAAGCTGGGCCTCGGCGCGGATGTGGCGCAGCGACAGCGCCTTTACCAGCACCGCGAGGATCACGAAGACCATCGCCGGCACGATCAGAACGATGGCGAGCCCGGGCGCGGGCGCGACCCAGGCGCCAGCGAGGAGCACGACGCCGATCAGCATCAACCACATCGCGCGCGGCGCAAGCTCGAGCGCCGCCAGCGTGATCGGTCGCGGAGAAAGGGCGAGATGTGCCACGGCACCCCCTGTCCTGATTCGGTTCCCGGCATTAGGGCTTCGAAAGGGTTAACGCCCTCTTAAGCCTGCTCGGCCGGTCCCGTGTTGCCTCAACGTGAGGTTGCTTTCCTCAACGTGAAGTTGTCCGACCAGTCGGGCGTTAACGCGTCAAGACTGCGACAATACAGCGACGTAGAAGCCATCGCCGCCATCCAGCGGCGTGAAACGGCGTTCGGTGTCGAGCCGCCAGCCCGCAGTGCGGTCGAGAAAGCCGCGGACCTGGGCGCCGTTCTCAACCTCCAGAAGCGAACAGGTGGCATAGGCCAGCCGCCCGTCCGGCGCGACCAGGCCTGCGGTATCGTCGAGAATCCCGGCCTGTAGCGCCACGAGGTCATCCAGCCGGGCCCGGGTCAGCCGCCATTTTCCCTCCGGCGCCCGTCGCCATGCGCCGGAGCCGGAACAGGGCGCGTCGGCAAAGACCAAGTCGAACGGTCCGGCGCCGGCGACGACCTCTCCGGACAGGATCCGCGGCCGCACCCCGGCCCGTTTCGCCCGCTCCGGCAGGTCGCGCATTCGCCCGGGATCGACGTCATGCGCCGCGACCTCCGCACCGTCCGCGGCCAGCGCCAACGTCTTGCCGCCACCGCCGGCGCAATAATCGAGAACCCGCATGCCGGGCCGCACCCCGAGCGCCGCGACAACGGCCTGGCTGGCGGCATCCTGCAATTCGACGAGACCGTCGCGGTAGGCCGCCGCCCCCCGGATCCGCCGCGCCCCGACGATAACCTCCAATGCGGCCGGCGCCAGCGCGTGCGGTCGGGTCTCGATGCCCTCGGCGACAAGGGCCGCCTGCGCCGCTTTCAAGGACGTCCGCACGGTGTTGACCCGCAGGAACACCGGCGCACGGTGGCGCAGCGCGGCCATGACAGGGGCAAAATCCGCGCCGAGACTGGCCCGCAGGTCAGCCGCCAGCCAGTCCGGGATATCAAGGCGCACGTTTTCGGGCAGAACGCCGCGGGTGGGAGTGTCGCCTTCTCCTTCGGCGAGCGGTGGCGGCGCATGGCCCGCGCCAGAAAACACGTCCGACGGGTCCTGCCGCGCAGCCCGAAGCGCCCCGATCATCAGCCCGCGCCCGGTCTCGGCCCCGCCCAGCGCCGCAAAACTGCGGCGGCAGCGGATCGCCTCCCAGACGTGATCGCGGATCGCGGCACGGTCCTTTGAGCCGGCGAACCGGTGGGTCCGCCCCCATGTCGTCAAGGTTCTTTCGGCCGGTGCTCCGGCGAGCCAGGCGTCCAAGACCTCGATGGCGGCGGCGATGCGGGCAGCGGGCGTCATGGCCTCGGCTTAGCAGAAAACCACTCCGGCGCCATCAGCTACCGCCGGTACCCGCCGACCATTTTCGACCGGGGCTCCCCGCCGTATCCCGCCGCCTTGCCGCCACCACGCGATCGCGCGGGCTTGGGCGTGACCTCGCTCCGCGCGGCCCGTCTGCGGTCGGCTTGCCCCGTGTTCCAGTCACCGCACAGACCGCGCGCAGGGCCCCTGCCGCCTGCCTACCTGTCCTTGCTTGCCCACCGCGCGAGCACCATGAACAGCGAAAGCGCCAACCAATACACCGGGAAGATAAAGGTCAACTTGAACATGCCCTGGATCAGCAGATTGAGGAATCCCATCAGCGGGAACACGACGACGAAAAAATCCGGATGCACGGAAGACACCAGGTTGCGCCAGAGAAGACGAAGGAAGGTCGCTATGAAATAGAGGTAGAACAACAGACCATACCATCCATACTCGACCAGTCCCGACAAGTAGTCCGAGTGAACCCCAAGGTTCGTCTCCAACAAGACACGCCGCGTGGCGCCGACTTTGCGGACGTATTCCGCGTGATAATCGATATATCGTCCGGCCCCGACCCCCATGAACCCGGTATCCAGCCCAAGCTCGATCGCCGCTCTCCACAGGTCAACCCGTTCCTCGCTCTCGACCACCCCCGCAACATCGTACCGCGAGCAACCGGTCACTGAACCGCAGTTGCCCGAAGGAGAACGACGCGATCACGCCAACGGAAACCAGGATCGCCAGAACCCTTGCCGAGTTGAAGACGTATGATCGGCGCTTGGTCACGACCAGCGCCGCTATCGTCAGAACGATGGATCCGAACACACCGAGAAGGCTTGCACGCGTTCCCGACGCGAACATGCCCCCCAGCAAGAACAGGGCGACGCCTACGTAGGCCAGGACGGCCAGGAACCTCATTGGCGACGTCCCGGTGCCCATGGCCTTGGTGAAAAGGTACAGGACCGACACACTGAGCGACAACGAGAAAAGCCCCGGGCTTTCGAAAAAGCCAGTTATTCGGAAGTATTCCCCCGGATTGTTTATCGAGTAGA
>DQCI01000334.1 GCA_003545125.1 Paracoccaceae bacterium | reverse complement strand
CCGGCCTGCTCGCGGATCTCGTAGAACTGGGTCAGCGCCGTGGTCAGCAGGCGGTCCTTGATCCGGGGGTGGTGGACCTCGACGATCGCCTTCATCGTCTCGATGTCGGGGAAACGGATGTAGTGGAAGAAGCAGCGGCGCAGGAAGGCGTCGGGCAGCTCCTTTTCGTTGTTCGAGGTGATGATGACCACCGGGCGGTGGGTGGCGCGCACGG
This sequence comes from Paracoccaceae bacterium, assembly GCA_003545125.1. Lineage (GTDB taxonomy): Bacteria > Pseudomonadota > Alphaproteobacteria > Rhodobacterales > Rhodobacteraceae > Sinisalibacter. Next base: position 2,582 of record DQCI01000334.1, on the reverse strand, counting down.
TCTCGCCGGTCTCGTAGACGTGGAACTCCATCCGGTCGAGTTCTTGCAGCAGATCGTTGGGAAACTCGATGTCGGCCTTGTCGATCTCGTCGATCAGCAGCACCAGTTTGCGGTCGGCCGCGAAGGCCTCCCAGAGTTTGCCGCGCTTGATGTAATTGGCGACGTCGTGGACACGTTCGCCACCAAGTCCGGGGCCGAGCTGGCTGTCGCGCAGGCGCGAGACGGCGTCGTATTCGTAGAGCCCCTGCTGGGCGCGGGTGGTGGATTTGATGTGCCATTCGATCAGGTCGAGCCCGAGCGCGCTGGCAACCTGGCGGGCCAGCTCGGTCTTGCCGGTGCCGGGTTCGCCCTTGACGAGCAACGGGCGCTCCAGCGTGACCGCGGCGTTGACCGCGATGCTCAGATCATCGGTGGCGATATAGGTGTCGGTGCCGTCGAAGCGCATGGCGTCACTCCTTGTTGTGGGCCTTTGGTAGGCGGGCTCAGGTGCGTTGTCCAGCCGCTGGCTGCGGGCCGGAGCCGCGGCGGCTGGCGCGGGCCGGAGCCGCGCCGGCTGGCGCGGGGCCATTCGCCGGGGCCGACCACTGGAAGTTGAAAACGCTTGAGGAATCTCCCCGCGCAGCGACGCCGTGCCCTGCGGAGTGGCCGCCGGTGCCCGGATCGGTTTCGCTCAGGCTCTCCGCGACGCTTTGGATAGTGACAACCTACAATCGGTCGTTTAAACGGCAGCGCAGGAGGTAGGCCGGATGGTTGATTTTGCAAAACAAGACAACTCGACCGGCGCGCACAAGGAGCCTGGGATGAAAGCCGAAGTCTTCCTGCCGGAGGATTATCGCCCTGCCGAGGACGAACCTTTCATGAATGAGCGGCAAATGGAGTATTTTCGCCGCAAGCTGCTCACATGGAAGGCCGATCTGCTGGACGATTCCAAACACACGATCGAGGGGTTGCAGGATGGCACCCGCAACATTCCCGATATCGCCGACCGCGCCTCGGAAGAGACCGACCGCGCACTGGAACTCAGAACCCGTGACCGGCAACGCAAGCTGGTGGCCAAGATCGAGCAAGCGCTGCGCCGGATCGACGAGGGCGAATACGGCTATTGCGAGGATACCGGCGAACCGATTTCGCTCAAACGGCTCGACGCCCGCCCGATCGCGACATTGAGCCTCGAGGCGCAGGAGCGTCACGAGCGTCGCGAAAAGGTGCACCGCGACGACTGACCCGGACGCCCGCGCGCGGGCCGGACGGATCAAACGACAACGGCACCGGGGCGGCGACGTCCCGGTTTTTTTTGGCCAGTTTCTTGTGCGGCCGGATCCCAGTCGGCCGGCATCCTCAATGGGGAGGGACCATGCTGATCGGACAGGAAATCACCGTTCTCGGTGGCGGCATCGGCGGTTTTGCCGCCGCCGCGGCGCTCGCGGCGCGGGGCGCCCGGGTGACGGTTCTGGAACAGGCCGAGGCGATCACCGAAGTCGGTGCGGGGCTGCAGATCTCGCCCAACGGGTTTGCCGTGCTCGATGCCCTCGGACTTGCCGAGACCGCGCGTGCCCGGGCGATGCGCGCGCGCGCGGTGGTGCTGGCCGATGGTCTGACGGGGCGCGAAGTGGTGCGGATGGACCTCGAGACCATGCGGCCGGGCAAGGATTTTCTGCTCTTCCACCGCGCCGACCTGATCGAGATTCTCGCCAAGCGCGCCGTGGCGCTTGGGGTAGAGGTCGAGACCGGTGCGCAGGTGACCGGGATCGAGGTCTTGCAAGATCATGTGCGGCTGGAGATCGCGGGGAAGGGCGCGCGCGAGGTGCCGTTCCTGGTCGCCGCGGACGGGCTGCATTCGCGGTTGCGCAGCGTGCTCAACGGCCCGCGCAAACCGTTCTTCACCGGCCAGGTGGCGTGGCGGGCTCTGGTGCCCGCGCGGGGCCGCGAACGGGTCGAGGCGACGATATGGATGGGGCCGGGGCGGCACATGGTGACCTATCCGCTCCGCCACGGCGAGATCATCAACATCGTTGCGGTCGAGGAGCGCCAGGAATGGGCCGACGAAGGCTGGTTTCACCGCGACGAACCGCTCAACCTGCGCCGGGCCTTCGACCGGTTCGCCGATGCGCCGCGTTGCCTCGTCGACCGGGTCGAGGAGGTGCATCTGTGGGGCCTGTTCCGCCACCCGGTCGCCGACCAGTGGCACCGGGGTCCGGCCGTCATCCTCGGCGATGCGGCCCATCCGACGCTGCCTTTCATGGCCCAGGGCGCGGTGATGGCGTTGGAAGATGCCTGGGTGCTGGCGGATTCGCTGTCGCTGAGCGGTTTCGACGAAGGCCCGGCACTGTATCAGGCCCGCCGCCGCCCGCGCGCCCAGCGGGTGATCGAGGAGGCCAACAAGAATGCGCGCAACTACCACCACGCGAACCCGCTCGCCCGCGCGGTGGGGTTCGGGGCGCTCAGGCTTCTGGGCGGTCTGCGCCCCGAGGCGGTGCTCAACCGCTACGACTGGATCTACGACCGCGACGTGACGCGGGAGTGATTTCGCCCCCGGCTGCGCCGGGGCCGACCCGCGCGGGGGCTCCGCCCCCGCATTCTGG
>DQCI01000177.1:17679-24375 GCA_003545125.1 Paracoccaceae bacterium | reverse complement strand
CGCGACGACGGCGAGACCGTCACTATCTTCTGGAACACGACCATCGGCAGCTATTCCGGCACCGGCGCCCGCGACGGCAATATCATCCTGATCGACTGGGGCTCCGACTACCTCATCGTCTACACGGTGATGGACGACGGCGAGTTGCACGGCACCTGGGCCGATGGCTACGCGCTCGACCGGCTCAGCCCACGCTGATCCGCCTATGCACCACGCCCGCTACGACCAGGGCGGGGCGAAATAGTCGCCGAGGAACATATACTCCGGGTCCAGCCGCGCGCGCAGCGCCGCCCGGGTCTCGGCGCGCAACGCGGCGAAATCGAGGCGGGTCCGGCTCTCGTTGAGCCGTGGGACCGTCACCGCGCGCCCGGTCACACGGCCAAGATCATCCGAAAGCTCGTCCAGCTCCCCGGTCCGGTAGACCCGGTCATAGGCGTCGAGGTCGGGCCCGGTGAACAGGCGCATCGGCAGGGCGTGGTGTTTCACCGCCGAGGCCCATTGCATGTACCCGGCCAGGTTGAGAAAGAATTCGTCCGGGCCCGGGTCCTGCGGCAGCGGTGCGCGCCCGCGCTGGAAATTGGCGCTATCGTGCAGGATCCGCCGCCCGGCGATCAGATCGGTGTAGAGCGACAGCATCCGCTGCAAGGGGTCGCGCACGACGGTGAACCGGAACCAACCCCGGTATCCGCGCCACCGCTCCGCGCTGTGCCGCCGGGTCGGGTAGAGCCGGTGGACCGCCATCACATCGGTCTCGAAACACGCCTTGGTTTCCCCACTGACGTGAGGGTCAAGCGTCGCCAGCGCGGCCTTGACCGACGAACAGGCCGCTTTCGGGACGGCCATATAGGCGACTTTGTGCGCGTCGACCGCGACGACCATGAGATATTCCGAGTTTCCGAGCGGCTTCGATACTGGTCTGACGACAACGGGTTGTGAAGTGTTGAACACCATCGCCGAAGCCGGCAACCGGTCTCACCCGTCCGAGACGATCCGCCCCCAGAGATCGTATTCGCTGGCCTCGTCGACCTCGACCGTGACCAGATCGCCGGGCGTGAGCGCTTCGAAGCCCTCGTCGATGAACAGATTGCCGTCGATCTCCGGCGCATCCGCCTTCGTCCGGCAAACCGCCCCCTCGGCATCGACACTGTCGACGATCACCTCGCAACGGCTGCCCACCTTGGCTGCGAGCTTTGCTTGCGAGATCGCCTGGGCCTTCTCCATGAACCGATCCCAGCGCGCCTGTTTCACCTCCGCCGCCACATGGTCCGGCAACTCGTTGGCCGTGGCCCCGGCCACGTTTTCGTATTGGAAGCACCCGACCCGGTCGAGCTGCGCCTCGTCGAGCCAGTCGAGCAGGGTTTCGAATTCGTCTTCGGTCTCGCCGGGGTAGCCGACAATGAAGGTCGAGCGCAGAGTGATATCCGGGCAGACCGCCCGCCAGGCCGCGATCTCGTCCAGCGTCTTTGCCGCCGCGGCGGGCCGGGCCATGCGTTTCAGCGTGTCCGGGTGGGCGTGTTGGAAGGGAATGTCGAGGTAGGGCAGGATCAGCCCCTCCGCCATCAGCGGGATCAGCTCGCGCACATGCGGGTAGGGGTAGACGTAGTGCAGCCGCACCCAGGCGCCCAGGTTGCCCAGATCGCGGGCAAGGTCGGTGATATGGGCGCGGTGGCCTTTCGCCTCGGCATGTTTCAGGTCGACCCCGTAGGCGGAGGTATCCTGGCTGATGACCAGAAGCTCGCGCACACCGGCTTCGACCAGCTTTTCCGACTCGCGCACCACCGCATGCGCCGGGCGCGACGCGAGCCGCCCGCGCATCGCCGGAATGATGCAGAACTTGCAGTGATGATTGCAGCCCTCGGAGATCTTCAGATAGCTGTAATGGCGCGGTGTGAGCTTCACGCCTGTCGCGGGCAACAGGTCAACGAAGGGGTCGGGCACCGGCGCGGCGGCGGAATGCACCGCGTCCAGCACCTGCTCGTAGGCTTCCGGCCCGGTCACCGCCAGCACCGAAGGGTGGACCCCTGTGATGTAGTCCGGCTCGGCCCCGAGACAGCCCGTCACGATCACCTTGCCGTTCTCCTGAAGCGCCTCGCCGATTGCCTCCAGGCTCTCGGCCTTGGCGCTGTCGAGAAAGCCGCAGGTGTTCACGATAACCGCCTCGGCGCCGGCATAGTCGGGCGAGATCGCATAGCCCTCGGCGCGCAGCCGGGTCAGGATCCGCTCGCTGTCCACCAGCGCCTTGGGGCAGCCCAAGGACACCATGCCGATCCTGGGCTGGCCGGGGCGCGCCGTCTCTTCCATCATCGCGCGCGCGAGATCGGGACGCAGGTCGGGCGGGTTGGTCATGGGGCTGCGTCCTGCCAGAAAATGATCCGGTTCCCGAACGGGTCGGTCAGGGTGATCTCGCGCGTGCCCCAGGGCTGGTCCTGGACACCGGGGCGCAACCGGGGATGGCCGCGGGCGTTCAACGCGGCGAGACAGGCGTCGATATCGTCCACCCCGATCCGCACCGCGCTGCCGGGCGTGGCATCGCCGTGATGCTCAGACAGGTGCAGCTCGCACCCCCCGCGGCGCACACCCATGTACAGCGGCAGGTCAGGGGCGAACCGGTGCTCGAACACCACGCCGAAGCCGAGATAGCGCAGGTAGAAATCCCGTGCCTCTGACTCGTCAAAGACGCGCAGAATGGGGACGGCGGGGCTGAGTTTTTCCATCTTCCCCTCTTCTTTGGTCGGCCAATACCTCGGGGGGCGTCACACCGAAGGTGTGCCTTTGGCGCAACGGGGCTGGCCCCCAGATTCCGAATTCACCGCTTGCGGTCGCGCCGCGACGACATCGGCTGGAAGGCCACGCCCACATGCGCCTCGCAATAGGGTTTACCCTGCTGGACCGGCAACCCGCAGAACCAGAAATCATCCGTGGCCGGATCGCCGATCGGCCATTTGCAGGTCCGCTCGGTCAGTTCCATGAGCGTGAGCCGCTTCGCGGTCTTCTCGACCTCGCGCACCGTTTCCAGCGCTTCCGGGCTGATCTCGTTGGCCGAAGGTTGCGGCGGCAGCGGCTGGCCTGCGGGAATGATCGGCTTGCGCGCCGGGACCGGCGCAGGGGTTTCCGGCGCCCCGGACTGGTCGGAAGCCGGTTCGGCGGCGGCTGCCTCGGGTTTCTTGGCGGCTGGTTTCGATGGTCTCGCGGCTGGTTTGCTCGGCTTTTCCTTGGCCGCGGGCTTCGCGGTCGTGGCGCTGGGTGTGCCGCCGGCCCGGTTCGACAGGCCCAACCGATGCACTTTTCCGATCACCGCGTTCCGGGTGACCCCGCCAAGTTCCTTGGCGATCTGGCTGGCCGACTGACCCTCGGCCCACATGCGTTTGAGGGTTTCGACCCGATCTTCGGTCCAGGACATGTGCGTTCAATCCTTTGGGCAGGGCATTTCGCCCGCCTCTCTACAGCAAGCCGCCAATTTAATCAGCCCCGCGTTGGGTACAAGGTGGCGGCGGGGTAAAACCCATTACAACAAGGCAAGCGGGAAGGCCATGCCCGATATTGTTTTCGTCGTCTGTCATCCCAGACCGGGCCGTGACGGCGAACAGATCCGCCGCGCCTGCGCACTACATGGCCTAGGTGCGGGCGCTGTGGGCCGGGTATGCGGAGGTCTGCGACTACGTGCCGTTCGCTGTGCCGTCCAAGGCGCCCGCGCTCTTCGTGGCCTTGGCCCCCCTCTGACGCCCTTCGCGCCAGGCCAGAAGCAGCCCCCCGGCCAGGATCACACCCGCCCCGACCGCCGAGAGCGCATCGGGCATGATGTCGAACAGCGCGAGGTCGTAGGCGGCGGCGAAGATCAGCGTGGCATAGGAAAAAGGCACCACGAAGCTCGCCTCCCCACGCCGCATCGCCTGGATGTAGAAAACCTGCGCCGTGCCCATCGTCAGGCCGAGGGCACAGAGCAGGCCTTATTGCCCCTGGCCAGGCCATTGCCAGACCAGGCTGGCGGCAAGCGTCGAGAACACGAGGCCGAACGCGTTGTTGATCAGGAGGATCTGGAACGGCTTCTCGTGCCCGGTGAGGAATTTCAGCAGCGTGATCTCGATGCCGGTCAGCGCCGCCGCCCCGAGCGCCGCCAGCGCCCCGATCTCGAGCGTGCCAGCACCTGGGCGGATCAGGATCAGAGCGCCCGCAAAGGCGATCCCGGCCGCCGCCCAGCGCCACGGCCCAACCCGCTCGCCAAGTACCCAGATCGCGAGGATCATCGCGAAGATCGGGTTGGTGAAGGTGAGCGCGGTCGCATCGGCCAGCGGGATGAACCGGACGGCGGCAAACATCAGCGTAACGCCCGCGAACCCGGCGAGCGACCGCAGGCATGGATCTTCAGGTTGGGCCGGGTGAAGCGGGGCCGGATCGCGCCCGCCGCGACCGAGAACCCGATGAGCGCGAACAGGAACCGGCCTTGCGTGATCTGCACCGGGTGCAGCCCGTCCGGCCCCGCGCCGAGCATCTTGGCGAACACGGTGGTGCCTGCGATGAAGGCGGTGGCGACCAGCATGAAGCCGATCGCCGCGAGATTTTGCCTGGCGTGCCTGGGGTGCGCCTACGCCCTAACGCGAGCGAAGAAAAGCGTTACTGGCGGCGGGCGCCGTCGATCAGGCTTTGACTGGCGCGCAGACCGTCCCAATAGGGCGTGTAGCCGTCCGGATCTTCGCCCGCGAGTTCCTGCGCGATATAGGACTCGATCCCGCTCGCCGCGACATCGGCGCCGTGGTCGAGCAGCAGCGCCACCTTTTCGGGCTCTGCCGCGGCCAGCATGAGCAGGGATTTCCCCCCGGTGACACACGGCCCCTCTTCACCGACCCATGCGTTCGGATCTGCCCCGGCGGCAAGCAATGCGCGCATTTCCAATGCGCTGCCCTCGACCGCAGCCCGGACCAGCGGGGTCCAGCCCCAATGCGTGCGGGCCTCGATCTCGGCCCCGGCGGCGACCAGCGTGGCGACGATGGCCGCCAACTCGTCCGCTGTGTCCGGCGTATCTCCGGTCCACATATAGTCGCCAATGTTGTGCAGCGGGGTGTAGCCCTCGGACGTGGCGAACTCCGCCCGGGCCCCGCGGTCGAGAAACAGACCCACCCGTGCGGCGGTCCGCCCCGGCGCCGAAAGCGCCATGCCCAGCGGGGTCTGGTCATATTGCCCCAGGTGGCGGTTGAGATTGCCGAGACCGTCGAGCACGGCGGCAACCGCCGCGTCGTCGTCCCCGTCCAGCGCGTCGGAAAGTGCATTGTACTCCGGGTCGGTTTCCGGTTCATAGCCCGGTACATCGGCAACGGCGGCGAAGTCCTGGCTCAGCGCCAGCATCGCCTCGGTGTCGCCCGCCGCTTCCGCCGCGACGATCTTCTCCATCATCCCGTTCATCGCCGTGGCCTGCTCAAGCATCGGCGCGAGCCGTTCGGCGGCCCCCGGATCGGTCTCCGACAGGGTTGCCAGCAGCTCTTCCATATCCCGTACGGACCCGGCCATCTCGGCCATCGGGTTTTGCGCGCCGCGCGCGGCGGTTTCGGCGATGTCGCCGATGATGTCGGAAATGCCTTTTGCCATGTCTTTACTCCGGTCACACGGTTTGCGCGTCACGATCCTTGCGGACTTCGGCCCTGGCGTGGCGCGCACGGGGCAAGGCGACGTTTTCTCTTGCCTGGACGGGCCAAAGCGGGCAAAGCACGGGCCATGACGATCCGTCCCGCATATGCCGAGACCCGACGCCGACGCCTGCGCGCCTGACGTCCCGCCCGTCATGACCCGCGCCCGAGCGGCGCATCCCTTCCATAATCGTTGACACGAGCCTGCCCATGCGGCACCCAAAGGCTTCTTTTGATGGAGTGATCCGATGATCCCGTCCGTTCTGCCGACTTACAATCGCGCGCCCCTTTCTTTTGACCACGGTGATGGCTCCTGGCTGGTAACGACGGACGGCCGACGGTTTCTCGACCTCGGCGCCGGCATTGCGGTCAACGCGCTGGGCCACGCCCATCCCGCGCTGGTCGAGGCGCTGACGACCCAGGCCGCGAAGCTCTGGCATGTCTCCAACCTCTACAATATCCCCGGTCAGCAGGCGCTTGCGGATGCGCTGGTCGAGGCCACCTTCGCCGACACCGCCTTCTTCACCAATTCGGGCACCGAGGCGCTGGAGCTGGCGGTCAAGATGGTGCGCAAGTACTGGCACCAGAAGGGCGCGCCCGAGCGCATCGAGATCATCACCTTCGAGGGCGCCTTCCACGGCCGCTCCACCGCCGCCATCGCCGCCTCCGGTGCCGAGAAAATGGTGGGCGGCTTCGGGCCGTTGATGCCGGGCTTCGTTCATATCCCCTTCGGCGACCATGACGCGCTCAGCGCCGCCATCACCGACAAGACCGCGGCCGTGCTGATCGAGCCGATCCAGGGCGAGGGCGGGATCCGGGTTCTGCCGGATCAATGCCTCAAGGGGCTGCGCGATGCCTGCGACGAAACCGGCGCGCTCTTGGTGTTCGACGAGGTGCAATGCGGCATGGGCCGCACCGGCAAGCTGTTCGCCCATGAATGGGCCGGGATCACCCCCGACATCATGATGGTGGCCAAGGGCATCGGCGGCGGCTTTCCGCTGGGCGCGGTGCTCGCCACCGAGGCTGCGGCTGCGGGGATGACCGCGGGCACCCACGGCTCGACCTATGGCGGCAACCC
>DQCI01000177.1:4627-17612 GCA_003545125.1 Paracoccaceae bacterium | reverse complement strand
GCGGTGCACCCGGAGGTGTTCGCCGGGGTCCGCGGCGCCGGGCTCATGCTCGGCCTCGTCTGCCAGCCGGGCACGGCCAATCTCGACGTGGTCAAGGCGGGCTACGACCACAACATCCTGGTCGTCCCGGCGGCCGAGAACGTGGTGCGCCTGTTGCCGGCGCTCACCATCACCGATGACGACATCACTATTGCCATCGAGCGGCTCGACGCCGCGGCGCGGGACGTGAAGGGAGCGGGCGCATGAGACATTTCCTCGATATCGACAAGACCGAACGGGACGATCTGAAGGCCATCCTCGCCCAGGCGCGGGCGACGAAGGACGCCCGCGGCGACGTGCCGAAAGGCACTCCCGATGCCGAGCAACCGCTCGCGAACCGGATGGTGGCGCTGATTTTTGAGAAGCCCTCGACCCGGACCCGGGTGAGCTTCGATGTCGGCGTGCGGCAGATGGGCGGGCAGACGCTGGTGCTCACCGGCCAGGAAATGCAACTCGGCCACGGCGAGAGCATTGCCGACACCGCCCGCGTGCTCAACCGTTACGTCGATCTGATCATGATCCGCACCTTCGACGAGACGGCGCTTCTGGAGCTCGCAGACCGCGCCACCGTGCCGGTCATTAACGGGCTGACCGACCGGTCGCACCCCTGCCAGATCATGGCCGACCTGATGACCTTCGAGGAGCATCGCGGGCCGATCGCCGGGAAAAAGGTGGTCTTCACCGGCGACGGCAACAACGTCGCCGCCTCCTTCATTCATGCCGCCGGCCAGTTCGGGTTCGATTTCACCTTTACCGGCCCGGCGCAGCTCGATCCCGACACGCGGATATTGGACGAGGCCCGCGCGCGCGGTGTCGAAGCCGAGATCGTGCGTGATCCGCAGGAAGCGATCAAGGGCGCCGACCTGGTGGTGACCGACACCTGGGTGAGCATGCACGATGCGCTTTCGACCCGCGAGCGGCGCCACAACCTGCTGCGCCCCTACCAGGTCAATGAACACCTCATGTCGGGTGCCAAGCCGGATGCGCTGTTCATGCACTGCCTGCCCGCGCACCGCGGCGAAGAAGTCACCGACGCGGTGATGGACGGGCCGCAGTCCGTGGTCTTCGACGAGGCCGAGAACCGGTTGCACGCGCAAAAGGCGATCATGCGCTGGTGCCTCGACGTGTGACGCGCGCGCCGGGGCCACGGTTGATCCTGCTGCCCCGGCGGTTTCGAATTGTGCAATCTGCCCCCCGTCACTAGGGTGAATGTGGTGGCGGACGACCGCCGCGCGTCCAATCGCGCCGGCAGAAGAAAAAGGAGGAGGTGGGGATGACAACCGCGCTAATCGTAGTGGACATGCAAGTGAGCCTGATCGAGGACGAGACGCCCAATCCGGGCGAGATCCTCGACATCGTTGCCGGGCTTGTCGAGGTCGCGCGCGGCGACGGTGTACCCGTGGTCTGGATCACCGATTCCCGGGTGGAGCCCGACGTCGCGCTGCATCCAAGCTTCACCCCTGCCGAGGACGAGCCTCAGATCGTCAAGACCCACGGCAACGCTTTCGAGGGCACCGACCTCGAAGCCGAGCTCACGATCCTCGGCGCCGAACGGGTGATTGTCTGCGGCATGCAGTCGGACGGCTGCATTCACGCGACGGTGCGCGCGGGTGCCGCGCTCGGCTTCCAGGCCGTGCTGGTGAGCGACGCCCACACCACCCATGCCTTCGAGAGCCGCGACTGGCAGGCGGTCATCGCCGGCGAGAACGAAACCCTCGCCCGGCTCGACAATGTCGCGGTGCTGCCGCTCGACGAAATCGTCATGTAAGCCGCGCGCATCGGGTGTCTGACCTGGCTGGGCGCACGGCTCCGACAAGATCCGGGCCAAGCCCCGACGCAGCGCCTCGCGCGCGGCCTTTGCGGTACCCGGCACCGGAGGGCCGCGCGTTTCCGGCAAAGCGAATACCCTCTCATCGCGGGCCGGCGTCGCGCGCGATGCCCCGGGGCCGGTCTGCTGCACAGCGGAAACCCGCAATACCTCAAATCAACTTGTGGTAAAAAACTCTGCAATTTGCAGACTTTTGCCACAATTGGGTAACGGTTAAGTCGGAATCCGGAGCAAGTCTCTACACATTGGCAACAGAGATTGCCCCGGCGTTAAAGCCGCCCGCCCCAAGAGGCACCCCACCGGAAACCGGTCGTCATCGCACAACACGAGACATCCATCGGCGCGTCGGGCGCCGTACCTGGGGAGAGATCCATGACCGCCACCGTCATCGCATTCGCCGGCCGCAACGCCAACCGCAACACCGCCCCGCTGCACGCCATCGCAGCGACCGAGGCCGCCGAGCGTCACGACAACATCGTGCCGATGGCCGCCTGGCTCGGTCGTGCCCGGCCGCGGCGGACGCCGACGGGTGTGTTCTTCACCACCCACGTTCTCGCGACGCCCGGTTTCACCGCCTGATCCCGTCCCCCTTCCCCCCATTGCCTGCCGCGTGGCAGGTCATCCAAAGTCGAGGCAAACATTATGACCATCATCACCGAATCCACCGCGATCATCGAAATAGCCCGTGCCGGCCGCCGCGCCGCGCTCACTTCGCTGCATTCGCGTCTCGGTCACACCGACAAGGTGGTCTCGATCTTCGACAACGCCTTTCCGCTGCGCCTGGCCGAGCCCGAGTTCCACTCGGTGCGCACCGCGCCCCTGCGCCGCCCGGTGCTGGTGACAACCGACCGCGCCGCCGCCTGATCGGCGCATGTTTCTCCCCGGTCCGCCTGCCCCCCGCAGACCCCTGCCCAAAGATGGCGGTGATGCGTTGGTTTCTGGCAGGCGGCACGGTGGATTTGAGGCCAAACCGCGCCAAATCACACTTTTGCCACTTTGCGGCGCGACTCGCGCCTGATTTGACCCCCTGACCGCCGCTATTTCGGCATATTGCTTTCCAATCCGTTACCGGACCGTTCGGTCGAAACACCTCCGCAACGCCAGAAAATATGGCCTTCTTCGGTCAATAGTGGCGGCGGTACGGCTACTTGTGACCAGTGGCAGGTGAATTTGGGGCCGAACCATGCAAAATCACAAAACCGCCCCAATCTGGCGCAAATGGCGCCTGATTCCGGTACGATCTTGTCTTTATCGGAACGGAAAGAAGACACGGGAGACACAATATGGCTGCCACCATGACCCCCCGAAGCCTCGCACGGATCTTGCACCTGCAAGGAAATTGCGAGGCCGTGAGCCAGACGGATCGTCAGAAACGTCTGCCCACGATCAGCAGCGCGGAGGTCGAAACCATCTTCGACCAGATGAGCCGCCAGACCTTGCGCACAAGCCGCGCTGCCTGAACACGACACTCGGAACCTGAACATCCGGCGGAATGCCGACACCTGGGGATAACAAAATGCACACACAGAACAACGTCATCGCCTTCGACCGTAACCGCCGCGCGGATCGCACCAACGCCCGCACAACGGTTCGCGCCGCCGCTGAAGAGCTGCGCGACAATGTCGTCGCCATCGCCGACTGGCAGGGCCGGGCCCGCACGCGCCGCACCGCTTCCGGCGTGTTCTTCACTACCGGCGTGCTGACGACCTACGGCTCCGCCGCCTGATCCTCCCCCCGGGCAGCGCTTGAACGGCGTTGCGCCCCCCCTCCCTTGGAGAATTCCAATGCTTGCCACGACCAACTTCCTCGACAAAGCCCGCCAAGGCCGCCGCGCCGCACTTGCCGCCCTGACCGTCGCCCGCCTCGGCGATGAAGACGACAATGTTGTGTCGATCTTCGACGAGGCCTTCGACGCGAAATTCAACGATTTCGAGCAATCGGCTTCGAACGTGATCCCGTTCCCGGCCGCCGCTACCCCCCGGCCCGCGCTGCTGGCCGCCTGAACGATCCGCCGCGATGGCGGGCGTGGGGCTCCCCGCGCCTGCCCGCCGCGCGCGCCCCCCCGCGTTTGCGCTCAGACCGCAGACGCAAGCCCGCCGAAATCCTGCAGTCCGAACGACATTGTCTCTACGGGCGGCCCGAAGCCCGCCGACCCGCCCGGCCTCACCCCGCTTCGAAAAAGAAGCGCACCAGGTGAAAGAACACCGGTGCCGCGAACAGCACCGAATCCAGCCTGTCGATGAGGCCGCCCTGTCCGGGCAGGAGGTGCCCCCAGTCGTTCACGCCCTTGTCGCGCTTGATCGCGGTCATCACCAGACCACCCGCATAGCCCAGCACCGAGACCGCGAGCGCCACCAACGCCGCGGCCCAGGGCGCGAAGGGTGTGATCCAGGCCAGCGCCGTGCCGATGACGACGCCGGTGCCGAGCGCTCCGATAAACCCCTCCCAGCTGCGCGAATGATGGATGCTGGGCGCGATCCGCGTGCGCCCCGTCAGCCGCGGTGCGATGAAATGGGCGATGTCACCGGCCTGCACGACTATCACCAGCCAGGAGATCAGCAGGATTTCCTTGCCGGCGTACCCCGGGATCTCAATCCAGAGCAGCGCCGGCACATGGGCGGCGGCGAAGATGCACAGCATCAGCCCCCATTGCGTTTCCGCCACCCGGGTCAGAAACCCCGAGGTATCGCCCTTCGCCGCTGCGAGGACCGGCAGAAACAGGAAGGCGTAGACGGGGATGAAGATGGTGAACAACCCGACCTGACCGAAATAGACCAGGAGGTATTGCCCCGGCAGCGCGACAAAGAAGGAAAACATCAACACCCAATGGTCGGCGCGCCGCTTTGCGGTCAGCGTGAGGAACTCCCTCAGTGCCGAGAACGACACCAGCGCAAACAACACCACGATGCCGCCCCGCCCCACCAGTCCGGCGAGCGACAGCGCCACCAGCATTGCCCACCAGGCGTTGATCCGGGCGAACAGCGTCTGCACGATGATCGCCTTTCGTCCCGTCATGCCCCCCCAGCGCCTCAGCGCCGCTGCCGCGAGCGTGGCGGCGAGCAGGGCGAGCACCAACCCGGTGAACAATTGTGCGTATTCGGCGTGCTGGGTCATGCGCCCTGCGCCTTCGCCAAAGCGGCCAGCGCCATCCGGGCGCGGTCGAGGAAGATGTCCTTGTCCTCGCCCGGCCGCAGATGCAGCGGCGCGCCGAATGTCACCGTGCAGATCAGCGGCACCGGCACGACCTCGCCCTTCGGCAGGACCGAGTTGAGATTGTCGATCCAGACCGGCACCAGGTCGATCTCGGGCCGCGCGCTGGCGAGGTGAAACAGGCCGGTCTTGAAGTCGAGCACAGGGTCTTCCGTCAGGTTGCGCATGCCTTCGGGGAAAAGGATCAGGCTCGCGCCTTCATCGACCGCTGCGACCATCAGCGCCACCGGGTCTTCGAGCGGATCACGGCCCGCGCGGTCGCGGTTGATGAGCACGGCCTTCAGCACGTCCCGGCCAAAAAACGCCCGCAGACGGCTTTTCAGCCAGTAGTCCGAGGCCGCCACCGGCCGGGTGTTTTCGCGCAGAAACCCGGGCAGCACTGCCCAAACGGTGGGGAAATCGGCGTTCGACGTGTGGTTGGCGAAATACACGCGTTGGCGCGGGATCGGCTCGATGCCGGCCCAGATCGCCCGCGGCGCCGTCACCAGGCGCACGATGATCACCAGCCCCCGGCCCGCGATCGCGGCGAACAGTTTTTTCAAGCTCCGCTCCCCCCTGCCGTACCGTCATCATAGAGCGCGGTGCGCAAAACCCAAGCGTCCGTCACCGGGCTTCTTCGGTCGACAATACCTCAGGGAGCCGTCACGCCCGAGGCGTGTCTTCGACACGGCGGAGGCAGCGCCTCCTCCCCAGAAAACCTCTGCGGCAGAGCCGCACCGCTTGCCTAGACCGGCTTGAAAGCATCAACCGTGGGATCGTACCACCACAAGTCCCCCTCGCCGATATCGTTCCAGAGGCCGTGCAGCGTGAGCGCCTCGCGGTCCACAGCGTCGGCGACGAAGGGGAAGGTCAGCAGGTTGTCGAGCGAAACCTTCACCGCCTCCTTCTCCAGCGCATCGATGCATTCGGGACCGGAGCAGCTTTCCTTGACCCGGTCGTAACCCGGCTCGAGCAGTTCCATCCAGCGGCCCACGAAGCTCGATCCATCGGCAAGCTCGGGCGCCTTGCCCGTGGCCATGTCGAAATACCCGCGCACGCCGCCGCAGGACGAATGCCCCATGACGATGATATTCGCCACCTTGAGCGCGGTCACCGCGTATTCCACCGCCGCCGAGGTGCCGTGCCGCAAGCCGTCGGGTTCATAGGGCGGCACCAGGTTGGCGATGTTGCGATGGATGAAAAACTCGCCCTGGTCGGCGCCGAACAGCGACGTGACATGCACCCGGCTGTCGCAGCACGAGATGATCATCGCGCGCGGATGCTGGCCCTCGGCGGCCAGGCGGCGATACCAGGTCTTGTTCTCGGCATACCCGGTGGCTTTCCAGCCATGATAGCGGCCTGCGAGCGACTTCGGAAGCGGATGGGCAACGGTCATGGGGCACCTCCCGGGCGGTTGATTCACTCCAGCGGTTCTAGAGCATATCCGGTTCGGACTGAAACTATCTGATCCCAGGATTTTGCACAAACTCTTGAATCCGGAGCAAAATCCTTTTTCGGATTTGATCCAATCTGAAACGGTTTTGGCCCAGAGCACGTCACCCGCCGAAACAAGCGCCGAGGTTCAGCAACCGCCTTGAGCCGCCCAAGGTGCCCGCGGCAGATCCGGAAGGCCGCTGCGCGTGCGGGATTTAGATGAAATGCGAGGAATTTCGGTGCGCGCTGGCAACGTTTTCTTGAGGTGGCGCTGGCACCTTGGCGACGTGGGAATAAAGGGGAAAGAAGGGGTGGTGCGATGAGCGCTGTTTTGAAACTGGCACATGACGAATCCGTCCGGCTCGATCGGTCGCAACTTGAAGTGCTCTACCAGACCCTCGGGCCGACCGGTGCCGACAAAGTGGTCAACCATGCGCTGGAAGAGATCTCGATCTCGCTGACGCGGGGGGTGAAGGAATACCGTCAAGGTCGGCTCGATGAGTTGCGCGCGACCTTGCGCGGCCTCACCGCGGTGGCGCAACAGGTGGGCATGATGACGCTGGCGCGCGTGGCGCGCGATGTGCAGGAGCTTTCGCTCACCCATGACGCTGCCGCGCTGGGCGCGACGATGGCGCGGCTGACACGCATCGGCGAGACCTCTCTCGTCGCGGTCTGGGATCTGCAGGATCTCAGCGTCTGAACGCGTCGCTCACAGTGTGAGCAAAGCGGGCGGGAGCAGGTCTTTCCCGCTCGCCGCATGCCCGTAGGCGACCACGGGCGCCTCGGGCGCGCGCGGGTCGTAGCCGGGCACGCCGCCCGACACGATCCGCCCGCCGGCCTCGGTGACCACGAGGCAACCGGCAGCGTGATCCCAGGGCTTCGCTATCGGCGATACAACGAAATCGGCCTGGCCCAGCGCCACTTGGCGGTATTCGTGGCATGAGCAGCGCAGCGACGTGGCCCGCCCCAACTCGGTGATCGCCGACGCCGCTTCGGCCCGGCGCGCTCCCTTGTACAGAGACAACGGCACATAGCCCTGCGCCTCGGCGCGCGGCCGGGGTGCGCGGCCCTGAAGCCTCCGCGGCGGCTTGCCGGGCCCGGCGAACCAGGCGCCGCCGCCCTTTCGGGCCAGGACCCAATCGTCGATCACCGGGTCGTAGAGCAGCCCGAACACCGTCTCTCCCTTCGCGACCACCGCCAGGATGACCCCGAAGATCGTGAGCCCGGCGGCATAGTTGCCGGTGCCGTCGATCGGATCGACGATCACCGCGAATTCTGCCGCGCTCAGACGGTCCAGAAGCCCCGGGTCGGCATGCACCGATTCCTCGCCGACGAACAGCGCGTCTGGCAAGATCGTCGCAATCTCGGCGGCCAACCCCCGCTCGGCGGCCCGGTCTGCGGTGGTCACAAGGTCGTCGGGGCCCGACTTGGTGTCGATATCGCCCGCGCCAAGCGCCCGGAAATGCAGCATGATTTCTCGGGCAGCGACCCGGCGCACCGCTTCGACGAGCAATTCTTCGGTCCTGGGTGTGATCTGCATGCTGCGCGGGCTCCCGGTTGGTCTCTTGTTGCCCACAAAGCGCCGTCGCCGCAAGCCTCACCCCTTGCGGGCGCCGAGCGCTCGCGTAGTCTGGCACGATCTTTCCCCGACCCGGAGCCTTCCATGCCGCTCAAATTCGCCCCGTCCGAGGCCAATGCCCTTGCGCTCCACCTTGTCGATGAAGCCGGGCTCGCCGCCCTCGCCGACGGGTTGGACCCCGGGCCGCGCGCCTGGCTCACGGCCACGGGCTTCAAGCCCGATCTCGGTGCGGCAATTGTGCTTCCGGGAGAAGATGGCGCGCCAAGGCTCGCACTTGGCGGGCTCGGAACCCCCGAGGCCCGGACCCGCCTGCGTTTCGGGGCGTCGGTGATTCGCGCGGCCCTGCCCGCCGGCACCTACCGCCTCGTCACCGGCCCCAGCGGAGACGAACGCGACGAGTTTGCGCTCGGTTGGCTGCTCGCGGGCTACCGCTTCACCCGGTACAAAGCCGCGCCGCAGCTCGGGGCCATGCTCATCGCGCCGGACAGTGTCGATGCCGCGCGCCTCGAAGCCGTCGCTGCCGGCGAGGCGCTCACCCGCGATCTCATCAACACGCCCGCCTCCGATATGGGGCCGCAGGAGTTGGAAGACGCGGCGAAGACCCTCGCGAACGCATTCGGCGCCACCATGACCGTGACCCGGGAAGACGCTGTGCTCGCGGACAACTTCCCGATGATCCACGCCGTCGGGCGGGCGTCCACTCGCCCCCCGCGGCTCATCGACATCGCCTGGGGGCGCGAAGGCCCGCGGCTCACGCTCGTCGGCAAGGGCGTCTGCTTCGATACCGGCGGGCTCAACCTCAAGCCCGGCGAGTCGATGGGGCTGATGAAGAAGGACATGGGCGGCGCCGCCACGGTCCTGGGCCTCGCGCAGATGATCATGGCGCTGGGTCTGCCCTTGCGGCTGCGGGTGCTGATCCCGGCTGTCGAGAACAGCGTAAGCGGCAATGCGATGCGCCCGAGCGATGTGCTCACCAGCCGCAAGGGGCTCACCGTCGAGATCAACAACACCGATGCCGAAGGACGGCTTGTGCTGGCCGACGCACTGGCGCTCGCGGATGAAGACACGCCCGATCTCGTGGTGTCGATGGCCACGCTGACGGGGGCCGCCCGGGTTGCCGTCGGCCCCGACCTCGCGCCGTTCTACGCGACCGACCCGGACGATGCGACGGCAGTGAAACAGGCCGCCGCAACGGTCGCCGACCCGGTCTGGGAAATGCCGTTCTGGACACCCTACGAGGCGAAGATCGAACCCCAGATCGCCGATCTCGACAACGCGCCCGCGGGCGGCATGGCGGGCTCCATCACCGCCGCCCTCTTCCTCAAGCGCTTTGTCACCGCCACGCCGCGCTACATGCATTTCGACATCTACGGCTGGCAGCCTGAACCGGCGCCGGCCCGGCCGAAAGGCGGTGTCGGCCAGGGCGCGCGGGCGCTGCTCGCGGCGCTTCCCGAGCTGCTCGGCCTGTGAGTGGGGCTGTGAGTGGGGCTGTGAGCGATCCGCGCCTCACACCGGCGAACGGCCGCGTCGCCCATGTTTCGCTCAAAGGGCAGGTTGCGGCCGAGCGCTACACCGAGGGCACTTGGCGGCAGGTCGAAACCGGCGTGCTGCCTTTGCTCGACGCGCCTGACGGCTCCAGGACGCGTGAACTGCTGCAAGGCGAACGGTTCTGCGTGCTCGACCAGGGCGACGGCTTCGCCTTCGGCTTTGCGGGCCGCGACGGCAATGTCGGCTGGGTGTTCGAGGAGTTTCTCTTCCCCGAACAACCGCCCACCCACCGGGTCAACGCGATTCGCTCCAACTGGCAGGAAGAGCCCGACATAAAGCGCGCGATGCGGCTGTTTCCGCTCTCCTTCGGCGCCCGTGTCCGGGTCGCGCGCATCGAGGGCGCCTGGGCGAAGCTCGCAATCCAGACCCCGCCCGACGCGGTCTGGTTCCGCGAGGCCTGGATGCCCGCCGTCCATCTCGCCCCCGTCGGCGCGCTCGAGACCGACCCTGTGGCGGTGGCAGAGAAGTTTCTCGGCACCCCCTATCTCTGGGGCGGCAACTCGGCCTTCGGAATCGACTGTTCGGGGCTCGTGCAGGCCGCGCTCCACACCTGCGGCCTCAACTGCCCCGGCGACAGCGACATGCAGCAGACGCTGGGCGAGGACGCGACCGGCGGCGCCCAGCGCGGCGATCTGATCTTCTGGAAAGGCCACGTCGCGATGGTGGTGGACGCAGACCGCCTCATCCACGCCAACGCCGGTCACATGGCCGTCGCCTACGAAGGCATCGACACGGCAATCCGGCGCATCGCCGCGTTGGGCGAGGGGCCGGTGATCGCACGCCGGCGTGTGCGGGTCGGCTGACCGGCCCGGTTCACCCGATTTTCGTCAAATTTGAGCCATAGACTGCGGGCGGTCCAGCCAGAGAATCGCCAGTCAGAGAAGCACCCGTGGATACCCTTCCCGATCTCGAAACCTTCGACATCTTTGTGTTTCGCAACGAAGCGCGGAACCCGGACTTCGACCGGATCGAAGCCGCGTTGCGGCGCTCGGAAAGGGTCGTCACCGGGCTCACCACGACCTTCCCCAAAAACGAGATCTTCGCCGACCACCTCGCCACCACGCGCCGGGCCCTCGCGCTCCTTCCCGACGCCCGCGCGGCGCTCGCGCACGGCGAGCGTTCCCGTTTCGATGCGATTGCGACCGAGCTTGCCGGGCTGTTCACGGCCCAGGGCAAAGCCGACAGGCTCGCCGAATGGGGGTTGCTTCCGGGCTGAAAGCTACTCGATGGCCCGGATCAGCTTGCGCTCGAGCACGTAGAGCACCGCCTTGAGGTCGGCGCCCCGTTTCAACACCCGTCCGTCCATCCCGTAGAGCGCGTATTGCCCCTGCCGCCCGCGCAGTTTCGGGCGTTTCTCGATCCGGTAGAGCGGGTGTTCGGCGGTGTGGCGAAACACCGCGAACACCGCGTGATCCTTGCGAAACGACATCGCGTAGTCGCGCCATTCCCCGGCCGCCACCATGCGCCCGTACAGGCCCATGATGACACCCAGCTCGCGCCGGTCAAACGCGACCTTCTCGAACGGATCGGATTTCGGAAACGGCGTCGGCGACTGCTGGTTCATGCAGGGGAGGATGGGGCCTCTCCCCGGCCAAATCAACACCTGCGCGTCAACCTGCGGCGGCGTGCGCGCGCGGCTGCCTTCTTTTTGCCACGAAATGACCGCGCAACAGCCCAAGGCGCTCCTCGAAGTCGCCCGTTTTCCCAGTGATACAGTCTTCACGTAGCGAGCTACTTGCTCACCCCGGTGCCGTTATCAACAGCCCCCACCCAGTTCGCGGCACCGGGGGCTACGCCGAAGCCCCGCCTTTCTGGCGGGGTTTTTCGTTTCCGGTCGGACGACGTGCCGATACCTCTTCCAGGCCGTTGGAATCTGACGGGCCGCCCTCAACAGGGCGCTATCAAACAAACCCGCGCGCGCCCGTACCGTCGGGAGTGCGAGCCGCCGCGACACCGGCCCGGCGCTTGGCGGTTCCCCGGCCGGGCAGCGTGATCGGACGCGAGCGCTCATCGGCTCCGTGAAGCGCGAGAACCGGCTCCGGCCCCCACTGCGTGTCCCAGGTTTCGCCAAGCGTGCTGTATCCAAACATTCCCGTGTCCTTCCCGTTGTCTGATCCGGCTTGCTTTTTCGTGACAGCGGTCCTTCGCTGCTGTCTGCCGGGTTCCATACCCTTGTGAGTGGGAGACGCAGACCCGGTTGTGAAAGGGACTGCCAGCCAATGCCGCAACACTCTTGACCGTACGGTCGGCTATATGCGACGCTCCCGGCAGGAGGAGAGGCCATGACCCCTCAGGAACGAGCACGCCGGTCGGCGGAGGCGATGTGGGCGGACGACCGCGCCAGCCAGGCCATGGGCATGGCGCTGACCGCCGTTGGCCCCGGCCATGCGACCGCCACCATGACAGTGCGCGACGACATGGCCAACGGCCACGGCATCGCCCACGGCGGCTACATCTTCGCGCTCGCCGATACCGCCTTCGCCTTCGCCTGCAACAGCTACAACACCCTCGTCGTGGCGCAGAGCAACGCGGTCACCTACCTCACGCCCGGCCGCGTGGGCGAGGTGCTCACGGCCAGCTGCACCGAGGCGCACAGGGCAGGGCGTTCCGGGGTCTACGATGTGACCGTGGCCGGCGAAGACGGGCGCAAAGTCGCGCTGTTCCGCGGCCATTCGCGGCAGGTCTCCGGGGCCCATTTCGCAGAAGACGACGGTGTGTGATACGCCACCCCACAGGGACGCCGCACAGGGACACAGAACTGAGAGGACGACATGAAAGATCTCACGCCCCATCACGAGGACCTGGAATATATCGAGATGGCCACGCGCGACGAGATCGCCGCGGTCCAGCTCGAACGGATGAAATGGTCGCTGCGCCACGCCTATGACAACGTTCCCGTCTACAAGGCGAAGTTCGACGCGGCCGGTTTCCACCCGGACGATCTTCACCACCTCGAAGACCTGGCCCGCGTCCCCTTCACCACCAAGCAGGACCTGCGCGACAATTACCCGTTCGGGATGTTCGCGGTCCCGCGTCCACAGGTCGCGCGCATCCACGCCTCCTCCGGCACCACCGGCCAGCCCACCGTGGTCGGCTACACCAAGAACGATCTCGACATGTGGGCCAAGGTCGTCGCACGAAGCTTGCGGGCCTCCGGCCTGCGCCCCGGCGACGTGTTGCACAACGCCTATGGCTACGGGTTGTTCACCGGCGGTCTCGGCATCCACGGCGGGGCCGAGAAGCTGGGGCTCACGGTCGTGCCCGTGTCCGGCGGCATGACCCAGCGCCAGGTGCGTCTGATCGAGGATTTCGGCGCCAAGGGAATGACCGTCACCCCGTCCTACGCGCTGTCGATCCTCGACGAATAC
>DQCI01000177.1:0-4536 GCA_003545125.1 Paracoccaceae bacterium | reverse complement strand
GTGGTGGGGCCCGGCGTCGCCACCGAATGCGTCGAGACCAAGGATGGGTTGCATATCTGGGAAGACCACTTCTACCCGGAAGTGATCGACCCCGAGACCGGCGCGGTGCTGCCCGATGGCGAGCTCGGCGAGCTGGTCTTCACCTCGCTGACCAAGGAAGCCTTCCCGATCGTGCGGTACCGCACCCGCGATCTCACCCGGCTCCTGCCCGGCACCGCGCGCTCGATGCGGCGCATGGAGAAGATCACCGGCCGCACCGACGACATGATCATCCTGCGCGGCGTCAACGTCTTTCCGACCCAGATCGAGGAACAGCTGATGACGGTGCCGGACCTCAGCCCCCACTTCCAGATCGAGCTTACCCGCCCTGGCCGGATGGACGAGATGCATATCCATGTCGAGCTCGCCGAGGGCGCCCTGGCGAAGCCGATCCATGTCAGCCACGTGTTGAAAGGCCTGGTGAAATCCCACGTCGGCATCACCGTGAAGGTGCATGTGGCCGAACCCGGCGGCGTGCCCCGCTCAGAGGGCAAGGCGGTGCGCATCGTCGACAACCGGCCGAAGGGGTGAGGCCATGCCGAGGGGCATCGCGCGCGATCACGACCAGAAACGCCAGGCGATCCGCAAGGGCGCGGCGCAATATTTCGCCGCACATGGGTTCGACCGCGCCTCGATGACCGGGGCGGCGCGCCAGTGCGGCGTGTCGAAAGCGCTGATCTACCACTACTACGATTCGAAGGAAGCCTTGCTCTACGACATCCTCGACACCCATCTGACCGAGCTTGCCGAGACCGCTCGCGCCGTTGACCCGGGCGGCGGGCTGGAACCGCTGATCTGCGCCATCATGGAAGCCTACGAAGATGCCGACGCCGAGCACAAACTCCAGATCGACGCGCTCGCGGTGCTGCCCGATGACCTCCAGGCCCCGCTCATCGCGCTGCAACGCGAGCTGGTGGGGATCATGTCCGAAACCCTGGCCCGCGAGGCCCCGGGGCTCGTCGGCACCGACAAGCTGCGCCCCGTCACCATGTCGGTCTTCGGCATCCTCAACTGGTTCTACATGTGGCACCGTCCCGGCAAGGGGCTCACGCGGGAAGAGTATTGCGCGCTCGCGACCGGCATGGTGCTGAACGGAATCAAGGCGGTGTAGCCCCGAGGGCGCCCCGGTTCGCCCGGGCAAAGTAGGTTAGCGCTAACGTCATAGAAATCAGGACCTTGACCCCCTGTCCGAGTTCGCCCACCCCTCGCCCGCCCGGGCTCCTGTGGTCTGCAGATGCCGCGGGCGCGGCCATTGCTGCGCCATTGGTCCGTCCGACCACTGGTGACGGCGGCAGGCCAGCGCCCCCGGCCAACAAGACCTGCGCGACGCAAGCCGCACCGCTTCACGCGCCCTCGACGAAGCTTTCCGCCCGGTAACGCTCCACCTGCAGCGTCTCACTCCAATGGTTCACGGGCAGCCCCGCCTTTCGCTTCAACTGCTGCCAGAAGTCCGCGGGCGCCGGCAGGCTCTCCCAGACCATCGGCAGGAACGTCCCGCGCCGACCCCGGTCGGAAAGGATCAATCCGTCCTCGCCGGGCTGGAGCTGGGCGAGGAGGTCCGCCTCGGAAGAAAACGTCATCGCGGCCGGCGGTCCGAGCACCGCCAGTTTCAGCGCGATCTCGTCGATCTCGCCCGGCGTGAGGCCCGGAAACCGCGGGTCGCCGTGCCCGGCCTTGATCGCGTTTTCGGCCACGTCACGCACCAGGGGCCGGTGGGCCGTCAGCGAGCCGATGCAGCCGCGCAGCCGGCCGGCCGTGCTGAGCGTCACGAAAGCGGCGCCATAGGTCTGCAACCGGGCGGAAAAGCCGGTCTCGCGAAGCTCGGGAGCCCGTCCCACCCGGGTGCGCGATTCCAACGCCGCACGCGCCACCCCGAGGAGCGCCGCCCGGTCGCCCGGCGCGATGGCATCACCGTCGGGCCCGTGCAGGGCCCAGGCGCCGTAGCCCACCACCCGCGACCGGTCGCCGGACACGTCGGCCGACGTCGCCCGGGCGAGCCGGCTGACCCGCGCGCCTGTCCCCGCCTTCGAGGCGAAGAACCCACGGATCGCCTTCACTCCGCAGGCATGTTGCGCGGTCAACTCCCGCCAGCCGCCGGTCTCGATCAGCCGCGCGGTCTCGTTGTCGTGGGTGATGGCGGCCGGTTCGGTTAGGAAATGGCTGAGATCGCTCGACAACACGAACAGCGGGCCGTCGAGCATCGCGTCGAGAAAGTCGATCGCCGCTGCCACCTGTTCGTCGTCGACCCGGCCCAGAACGAGGGGCAGTACATCCGCTTCAGGGTGCAGGGCGTCCAGAAACGGAAACTGTGTCTCGGCCCCATGTTCGTGGTCATGCGCCGCATCCTCCACATGGGCCAGTCCCGCGGCCACCAGCGCGCCGCGCGCGCCGGTGTTGATGGCAAGGTCGAAACCCGGCATCGCGAAACACGTGCCCGAAGGCAGGGCGATCCCGTCAAAGGCGTGCCGGTGCGAGGGCGAGAGCACCACGGCGTGGCGCACGTCCGCTGCCGCCGTGCTGGCCCAAGCCGCCCCGGCAAGCCAGCCGGAATAGACGTAACCCGCGTGTGGCGCAATGATCGCGCGCGGCGGCGTCTGGGGCACTTCTATCCGCCCGTCCGCGAGGCATTCGCGCACCATGCGCGTGAGCTCCCCGGCCTCGCCCGGGTAGAACCTCCCCGCTACCGCAGGTCGCCTGGTTGATATCGTGCGCGCAGTCCTCATGTTGTTCTCATATAACAACGAGAGAGCCCCGATGCAGGACGCTGCCCCGACAAAAGACATGACCGAGCCTCGACACCCCGCACGATACTGGAGCAAACAGCCCGACGGACGGCTGCGCTGCGAGCTTTGCCCGCGGTTCTGTTCCTTGCGCGATGGTCAGCGCGGCATGTGCTTCGTACGTAGGCGCGAAGGTGACCAGATCGTCCTTGACACATACGGCCGCTCGTCGGGCTTCTGCATCGACCCGATCGAGAAAAAACCGCTCAATCATTTCCTGCCCGGCACCTCGGTGCTCTCCTTCGGCACCGCAGGCTGCAACCTCGCCTGCAAGTTCTGCCAGAACTACGACATCTCGACGGCCCGGAGCGTCGACCGTCTGGCCGACCGTGCGTCGCCCGAGGCCCTCGCCCGAGCCGCGAAGGCGCATGGCTGTGCCTCGGTCGCCTATACCTACAACGATCCGGTCATCTTCCTCGAATACGCCGTTGATACCGCCGCCGCAGCCCGCGCGGTCGGCGTGCGCTCGGTGGCGGTGACGGCGGGTTACATCGAGCCCGCTCCACGCGTCGAATTCTTCGCCGCAATGGATGCGGCCAATATCGACCTCAAGGGCTTCAGCCCCGCGTTCTACCGCAAGCTCACAGGTGCTCATATCGAGCCGGTTCTGGAGACGATTGCCTACGTGGCGCAGGAGACCGACTGCTGGCTCGAACTCACCACGCTGCTGATCCCGGGCGAAAACGACAGCCCGGGCGAAATCGAAGCGCTGAGCGCCTGGGTCCGCGACACCTGCGGCCCCGACACCCCGCTCCACTTCTCGGCCTTCGCGCCCCAGCACCGAATGCCCGACCATGCGCCAACGCCCCTGAAGACAGTGCTGGAAGCCCATCGCATCGCGAAGGAGGCCGGGCTCCACCACGTCTACGCCGGCAACGTCCACCATGAGGCGGCGCAGTCGAGCTATTGCACCGGCTGCGGGCAGAAGGTGATCGGCCGCGACGGGTACCGGCTCACCGCCTGGCATCTGGACGATACCGGCCATTGCACAGGCTGCGGCACGACGTTCGCCGGCGTGATCGAGGGCCCGCCCGGCACCTGGGGGCGCAAGCGGCAACCGATCCGGATCGACGCGTGAACCCGCGGCCCCTTTCTTTGGTCGTGAAATACCTCGGGGGGTGATGGGGGCTGGCCCCCCAACACCTGCTCGCCGCTTGCGCACCGCTTCATCCGTCACGCAAACGCCCCGTGGCAGAACCAGCCCGCCGAGAGCGCAGCGCCATGGGCGAAGTAGAGCCACAGCCGTTCGCCCCGGTCGGTGGTCACACGCCAGTAATCGCGTTGCCCGCTGCGCCAGGCCGGCTCATCCAGCCACCATTCCGGCGCGATCCGCTCCGGCCCCTCGGCCGCCACGACCGCGTGGTCGCGACCGCGCCAACGGAACCTGTCGGGCAGCGCCGGACCCTGCGCTGCGCCCACCGGCTCGGGGGACCACAGCCGCACCGGCCGGGCCGGGCCGGGGTGCCACCCCATATGTGGTGCCGCGAACCCCGCGGCCATCACCACCCCCGCCTTCTCCGGGATATGGCTTTCGCCCGGATGCAGGCGGGTGAGCGCCTCAAGCCCGAGCCGGGCGCCGATCCTGCCTAAGAGATCGTCGATCGCCTGGCCATCGTGGCGCCGCGCCGCTTCGCCCGCCTGCATGTGCCCGCGATGCTGCACGGCATGGACCGGTTCATGCACCGGCACGGTGAGGCGCACGAGGTCGATGCCGAAA
>DQCI01000247.1 GCA_003545125.1 Paracoccaceae bacterium | reverse complement strand
TTCGCCCACCCCGTCGCGCGCCCCGTCGCTCAGGCGTGGATCGCCCCGTCGCCGCAGGCCAGCGCCGCCTCGCGCACCGCTTCCGAGAAGGTCGGGTGGGCGTGGCAGGTGCGTGCGAGGTCTTCCGCCGCCGCGCCAAATTCCATCGCCACACAGGCTTCGTGGATCAGCTCACCCGCCGCCGGGCCGATGATGTGCACGCCGAGGATCCGATCGGTCTGCTTGTCGGCGAGGATCTTGACGAAGCCTTCGCCCTGGAACACCGCCTTGGCGCGGCCGTTGCCCATGAAGCTGAACTTGCCGACCTTGTAGGCCGTCCCGGCCTCCTTCAGCTCGGCTTCCGTCTTGCCCACGCTGGCAACCTCCGGCGTGGTGTAGATCACGCCCGGGATCACGTCGTAATTCACATGCCCCGCCTGGCCGGCGATCTTTTCGGCCACCATCATGCCCTCGTCCTCGGCCTTGTGGGCAAGCATCGGGCCCTCGGTCACATCGCCAATCGCCCAGATCCCCGGCACGCTGGTCTGGCCGTTCTTCGAAGCGACCTGGCCGCGCTTGGTCATCTCGAGCCCCAGCGCATCGAGCCCGAGCCCCTCGGTAAAGGGTTTGCGGCCCGTCGCCACCAGCACCACATCGGCATCGACGCTGGCCTCGCTCTCGTCCTTGCGCAGCTTGTAGTGCACCGTCGCCTTGGTTTTCTTCGCATCGACCGATTGCACGGCGGCCCCCAGAACGAACGTGAGCCCTTGTTTCTTCAGGATCCGCTGGAGCCCCTTCTGCACCTCGGCGTCCATGCCCGGCGTGATGTGATCGAGGAACTCCACCACCGTCACCCGGGTCCCGAGCCGGGCATAGACCGAGCCCATCTCGAGCCCGATCACGCCCGCGCCGATCACCACCATCGAGCGCGGTACCTTCGCGAGCGACAGCGCGCCGGTAGAGCTGACCACCACCTTCTCGTCGATCTCGACCCCGGGGATCGAAGCGGGCTCGGAACCCGAGGCGAGCACGATGTTCTTGGTATAGTAGTAGTCGGTGCCGACCTTCACTTCGCCGGCGGCGGGGATGCTGGCCCAACCCTTGATCCAGTCGACCTTGTTCTTCTTGAACAGGAACTCGATGCCTTTGGTGTTCTGGCCGACGACGTCGTCCTTGTAGGCGAGCATCTGTTTCCAGTCGACGCTCGGCGCCTTGCCCTTGAGCCCCATGGCCGCGAAATTGTGCTCTGCCTCATGCAACTGGTGCGAGGCGTGCAAGAGCGCCTTCGACGGGATGCAGCCGACGTTGAGGCAGGTGCCGCCCAGCGTCTCGCGCCCCTCGACACAGGCCGTCTTGAGCCCGAGCTGGGCGCAGCGGATCGCCGCCACATAGCCGCCAGGGCCGCCGCCGATCACGATCACGTCGTATTTTTCCTGTGCCATTGGATCCTCCTTTGGCCGAATATCCCGTGCACGACATGTGCACGCTTTGCGCATGATGCGCAGATCTCATCACGTGTGCCGGCGCTCGGACCGGTTCAGAACCTCCACCCCGCAATCGGGGCAGAACAGACGCCCCGCGAAGAACGGGCGCGCCGATGTCTCCTCGACCACCCAGGGCCCGGCGTTGCGCAAGGTCACGTAGGCCGGTCCCTGGCCGGGCTTGGTGCTGGGACCAATCCCGACAACAAACACGACCTCGCCGGTCTTGCCGCAGCCAGGGCACTTGAGCGACTTGGGGTCGAGATAGGCCATGCCCGGTCCAGGCTCAGTCCGCGCCGCCGCCCGACCCGCCGCCGCTTTGCGGACGGGTCAGAACGAAAGCGAGCACAAGGGTCACCGCCACATAAGCCCAGGCGGCCCAGATGAACCAGGCCCCGACCCCCGCCCCCACGAAGACGTAAGCCGCGACGACCACGATCACCGAGCGGATCGCCCAGATCCTGAACTTCGTCTTGCGGCTCGGCATCAGCGCCCTGAAGGCGCTGGTGGGTTTGTGGTCGTTGCTCATGCGCTCACAGATCCATCAACAACCGGCGCGGGTCTTCCAGCGCTTCCTTCACCCGCACGAGGAAGGTCACAGCCCCCTTGCCGTCGACGATCCGGTGGTCGTAGCTGAGCGCCAGATACATCATCGGGCGGATGACGATCTCACCATTCACCACCATCGGGCGGTCCTGGATCTTGTGCATCCCGAGGATGCCCGATTGCGGCGGGTTGAGGATCGGCGCAGACATCAGCGAGCCGTAGACGCCGCCGTTGGAAATGGTGAAGGTACCGCCCTGCAACTCCGCCATCGACAGCTTGCCGTCGCGGGCTTTTCGGCCCTTTTCGGCGATCGCTTTCTCGATCTCCGAGAAACTCATCTGGTCGGCATCGCGGATCACCGGCACGACGAGGCCCTGCGGCGTGCCCGCCGCCACGCCCATGTGGACGAAGTTCTTGTAGACGATCTCGTTGCCATCGATCTCGGCGTTGACCTCCGGCACCTCCCCCAGCGCATGCACACAGGCCTTGGTGAAGAACGACATGAAGCCGATGCGAACACCATGTTTCTTCTCGAACTCGGCCTTGTACTGGTTGCGCAGTGCCATCACCGCCGACATGTCCACCTCGTTGTAGGTGGTCAGGATCGCGGCGGTGTTCTGCGCGTCCTTCAGGCGGCGCGCGATCGTCTGGCGCAGCCGGGTGATCTTGACCCGCTCCTCGCGCGCAGCATCCTCGGCCGGGCTCGGGGCACGCGGGGCGCTGGCGGGCGCCGATGACGCGGGAACCGCGGCGGAGGCGGCTGCGGCCGCAGCCTTGGCGACATCGTCCTTCATGATCCGCCCGTCGCGCCCGGTGCCTTGCACCTTGGCTTCGGTGAGGCCGGCCTCGGCCATCGCCTTCTTCGCCGAGGGCGCGTGTTCGATGTCCTTTGCGCCTGCGGCGCCGCCTGCGGCGGGCGGGGGGGCCTCGGCGGCGGCTGACGCCACCTTCTCGGCCGTCGCCGCGCCACCGGCACGGCCGGTCATCACCGCGAGCTTGCCGCCCGCCTCGACCGTCGCGCCTTCCTCGGCCAACACCTGAGACAGCACGCCGGCAATCGGCGCGGGCACTTCCACGCTCACCTTGTCGGTTTCCAGCTCGCAGAGCATCTCGTCGGCCTCGACCGCGTCGCCCGGCTTCTTGAACCAGGTCGAGACCGTCGCTTCGGTCACGCTCTCGCCCAGCGCCGGCACCATCACCTCGACCGCCGCGCCACTGGCGTCGGCGGGTTCGGCCGGTGCTTCGACCGGGACATCTGCCGCCGCGGGAGCAACCGCCGCGGCCGCGCCGCCTGCCTCGAGGGTCGCGAGCAGCGCATCGACGCCCACGGTCTCGCCTTCCGGCGCGATGATCTCGCCCAGCGTTCCGGCCGCCGGCGAGGGCACTTCCACCGTCACCTTGTCGGTCTCCAGCTCGCAAAGCATTTCGTCGGCTTCGACCCTGTCGCCAGGCGCCTTGAACCAGGTCGCCACGGTTGCTTCGGTCACGCTTTCGCCCAGCGTGGGCACTCGAACGTCTATGCTCATCGGGTCAGTTTCCTTTGATCGTCAGCGCATCGTCGATCAGCGCTTCCTGTTGTGCTTTGTGCTGGCTCATGAGGCCGGTTGCGGGAGAGGCGGAGGCCGGGCGGCCGGCGTAGCGGGGCCGGGCGCCGGTGTCGCGGATCCGGCCCAG
>DQCI01000050.1 GCA_003545125.1 Paracoccaceae bacterium | reverse complement strand
GCGGTTCGGGGCTAGTCTCAGACCACGCCGATCGGGTGCGAGGGAGGGACGACATGACGAAGTTCGAACGTGTGTTCGGGGCGAAAAAACCGGTGATCGGCATGGTGCATCTTGGGGCCCTGCCGGGGTCGCCGCTGCACGACGGCGCGGCAGGTGTCGAAGGCATCATCACTGCCGCCCGGGCGGACCTGCTCGCGTTGCAGTCCGCAGGTTTCGACGCGGTGATGTTCGGCAACGAGAACGACAGACCTTACGAGTTTCAGGTCGATCCCGCCTCGACCGCGACCATGGCCTATGTCGTCGGCCGGCTGCGCTCGGAGATCACCGTGCCCTTTGGGGTCAACGTGCTCTGGGACCCGATGAGCACCGTGGCGCTCGCCGCGGCCACGGGGGCCGCTTTCGTGCGCGAGATCTTCACCGGCACTTATGCCTCTGACATGGGGCCCTGGACGCCCGATGCGGGCAAGGCGATGCGCTACCGCGACCGGCTCGGCGCAAGCGACGTGGCGATGCTCTACAACGTCTGCGCCGAGTTCGCCGACAGCCTCGACCGTCGCTCGCTCGCCGACCGTGCCCGCAGCGCGGTGTTTTCGTCGATCCCCGATGCGGTGCTGGTCTCGGGCGCGATCACCGGCGAAGCGGCGGCGCTGTCCGACCTTGAGGCAGTCAAGGCGGTGCTGCCCGACACGCCGGTGATGGCCAATACGGGCGTGAAGCACGAGACAATCGCCGATGTGCTCGACGTGTCTGACGGCTGCATCGTCGGCTCGGCCCTGAAAATCGGTGGAGATACCTGGAAGGCAATCGACCCCGAACGCGCCTCCGACTTCATGGCCCTGGTCGACAAGGCGCGCGGCTCATGAAAGCGCGGATCGGGCGCGACCTCACCGAGCTGATGCTGATCCCCGCCTTGTCCGGCCATGAGGACCGGGTCCGCCAGGCCATCGCCGCGCGATTGACCGAGGCCGGAGTGGAAAGCTATTCCGACCCGCTCGGCAACCTGATCACTACCTTTCCGGGCGACCCCGCCGCGCCTTCGGTGATGCTGTTCACCCACATGGACCAGCTCGGCTTCATCGTGCGCAAGATCGAGGACGACGGGCTGGTGCGCGTCGAGCGGATGGGCGGTGTGCCCGAGCGCGCGCTGGCGGCCCAGGCGGTGACGCTCTGCGTCGCCCCGGGGCAGGACGTGGCCGGGGTGATCGCCAACAAGAGCCACCACGCCACCACGCCGGACGAGAAATACCACGTGGAGCGCGCGCCTGAGCTGGTGATCGATACTGGTCATGGAACGCGCGCGCGCATCGAGGCGGCGGGTGTGCGGATCGGCACGCCGGTGGTCTACCGGCCGAACGTGATGGAGTTGGCGGGGGGGCGGATCGCCGGGACCAGCATTGACGACCGGGCTGGCTGTGCGGTGCAACTGGAGGTCGCCCGGGCGCTCGTTGCCCGCGACGGTGGGCCGACGGTGCACCTGGTGTTCTCGGTGCAGGAAGAGTTCAACCTGCGCGGCGCGTTGGTCGCGGCGCAGGCGCTGGCGCCCGATATCGCCATCCAGATCGATCTGATGCTGGCAACCGACACGCCGGCGATGGCCGACCGCGGCGACATGGCGCTGGGCGGTGGACCTGGGATGAGCCTCTACTCCTTCCACGGCCGCGGTACGCTCAACGGGGTGATACCGCACCCGCAGATGGTGCGCTTGTTCGAGGAAACCGCTGAAGCCGAGGGCATGTCGCTGCAACGCTCGGCGCAGGTCGGTGTGCTCACCGATCTGAGCTATGTCCAACTTGTGGGCAAGGGGGTCGCCGCGGTCGATGTCGGCTTTCCGATGCGCTACAGCCATTCCGCGCTCGAGGTCTGCGACCTGGCCGACCTCGAGGCGTTGGCGCGCCTGCTTTCGGCCGCGCTCGGTCGGATCGACGGGGATTTTGCGCTGACCAGGGATTGAGAGAGAGGGACCCAGTACATGACCTATACGCTTGGCATCGATATCGGAACGTTCGAGTCGAAAGGTGTCCTGGTCGACGGTTCGGGGCGCATTGTCGCTTCAGCCGCTCAACCACACGAAATGATCGTGCCGCAAGCCGGTTGGGCCGAGCATCGGCCCGACGAGGATTGGTGGGGCGATTTCAGAACGATCACGGCGGCGCTGCTGGCCGAGAGCGGGGTGGATCCGGCCGAGATCGTCTGTGTTGCCACATCTGCCATCGGCCCCTGCATGTTGCCGGTGGACGCCGAAGGCCGGCCCTTGATGAACGGCGTGCTCTACGGTGTCGACACGCGGTCCGCGGCGGAGATCGAGGCGCTCACGGCCCGGATCGGCGAGGACACGATCCTCGACCGCTGCGGCAACGCGCTCACAAGCCAGGCCGTAGGGCCGAAGATCCTGTGGCTGAAAAACGCCCGGCCGAAGCTCTTTGAGAAGACCGCGAAGGTGCTCACGTCGACGAGCTACATCGTCCACAAGCTCACCGGTGAATACGTCATCGACCATTACACCGCGGCGAATTTCGCGCCGCTCTATGACGTCGGCACGCTCGACTGGACCCAGGATCTGGCGGACGACATCATCGAGAGCGAGAAACTGCCGCGGCTGTTGTGGTCGACCGAGATCGCCGGGCAAATTACAGCGCAAGCGGCGGCGGAGACCGGGCTTGCGGAAGGCACGCCAGTGACGGCGGGCACGATCGACGCGGCCGCGGAGGCTCTGAGTGTCGGCGTGCAGGCGCCCGGCGACATGATGATGATGTATGGCTCGACGATCTTCATCATTCAGGTCACCGCGGACCGGGTACGCGACGCGCGGTTGTGGTATGCGCCCTGGCTGTTTCCTGGCCAGCACGCCTCGATGGCCGGCCTCGCCACCTCCGGCACGCTCACACATTGGTTTCGCGACCAGTTCGCGCAGGAGCTTCCCCGCGAGACCGCTTTCGCCACTTTGGCGGAGGAAGCGGAGGCCTCTCCGCCGGGAGCCAACGGACTTCTTCTTCTGCCTTATTTCTCCGGCGAGCGTACACCCATCCATGACCCCAAGGCCAAGGGCGCCTTCTTCGGGCTGAACCTCACACACAACCGGGGCGACATGTACCGGGCGATCCTGGAGGGCATCGCCAACGGCACGGCCCATGTGATCGAGACCTACCGCGCGGTCGGTCACGCACCGGCCCGGGTCCTCGCCGTTGGCGGGGGCACCAAGAACAAGGTCTGGATGCAGGCGACGTCGGACATCGGCGGGGTGCCGCAGATTGTCAGCGAGAAATCGGTCGGGGCCTCCTACGGCGACGCCTTCATCGCCGCTTTGGCGGTGGGGGCGGTCGAGCCGGGTGATATTTCGGCCTGGAACCCGGTGGCCCGCACCATCGCGCCCGAGACCCACGCCGCCTATGACCGGCAATATCCGCTGTTCAAGGCGCTCTACCAACAGACCCGCGACATCGCCGCCAAGCTGGGGGAGGGCTGATGTTGGCCGAGGCCCAGACGGCGCTTGCGGAACTCGGCGCCGTCACCGCGAAAATCGACCCCGCAGCCGTCGCGCGGGCTTGCGAGACCATCGCGGGGGCAGGGCGGATCGTGCTCTACGGCTGTGGCCGCGAGGGGCTGCAGATGCGCGGCTTCGCGATGCGGCTCCACCACCTTGGGCGCGACGTGGGCGTTCAGGGCGAGATGACCGTGCCGCCGATTGGGGCGGGCGACGTGTTCATCGCCTCGGCCGGACCGGGCGAACTTGCCACCGTGACGGCGCTGATGCGGATCGCGCGGGAGGCAGGGGCGGACGTGCTGTTGCTCACCGCCGAGCCCGGCACGCCTGCCGCCAAGCTGGCAACCGAGGTGCTCACGATCCCGGCGCAGACCATGGCGCGCGACCAGGGGGCGGGGGCGACATCGGTCCTGCCGATGGGGTCGGTCTACGAGGGCGCGCTGTTCATTCTGTTCGAGATCATGGTGCTGGAGCTGCGCGACCGCCTCGGAGAGACTGCCGAGACCATGCGGGCCCGGCATACCAACCTCGAATAAGGGCGGGCGGGAAGCGCGTTCGAACGCGCTTGTGACGCGTTTTGAAAAACGCGTGGCAAGGGGGTTCGAACCCCCTT
>DQCI01000099.1 GCA_003545125.1 Paracoccaceae bacterium | reverse complement strand
TTTTTTGCCCCAGGCTGGAAGCCGTGCAGTGGGTCTTGAGGTGTGAATAGCCCCGCGTTTCTTAGATGCCCTCGGTTCGGGTCTTTGCCGCCGTTCGAACTCGACGGGCGACAGCATTCCGTTTCTCGCGTGCTTGCGCTTGGGATTGCAGAACATCTCGATGTAGTCGAACACGTCCTGCCTGGCCTCCCCGCGCGTGCGGTAGCTGCGTCGCCTGATCCGTTCGCGCTAAAGCAGGTTGAAGAAGCTCTCGGCCCAGGCCTCCTTCAGCATCTCGGTCTGCCGCTGATCTTCCTGGGCCCGCTTGCTCAGCGGCGCTTTCAGCCATGCATAGAAGCTACTTGGCTGGATGCGCAGGCATCGGCACATGACCCGCACGGAGACCTGTCCGCGATGCGCGGCGACGAACGCGGATCTCACTCGCTGCCCGGCCGTCGTTTGCTCGCAAACGATGAGGGGATGCATCGCTGGCGAAATACGCGGTGGCCTTTGTCGGCAAAACAGTCCCCCGGACTGTTTTGCGATCCTGCTCGGTTCAGGATGTCGCGCTCCTCAGCCACCCGCGCCAGCTCTCGCTTCAATCGACGGATCTCGGCATCCTTCCCAGCCTCGCCCGAGGAGGCCTGCGCGAACTTTTTCTTCCAGGCGTGGAGCGCGTGCTGGCTGACCCCGAGACGCTCTGAAACCTCTTTGACCGGGTCCCCCCGCACGGTGATCTGCGCGACCGCATCCCGCTTGAAATCGTCGCTGAACTTGGTGTTGGTCATCATGGCCTCCTTGCGAAAAAAATCAGGGAAGAAGGCGTCCACGATACACGGGGCTGTTCAGTCTTCGGTTGCGGTCATCGGCTCCTCAGCCTGTACCGTGGTTTATTGAAAGGCGATCCCGGTTCAGAAAACGTTGGGTCTATGGTTCCAGAATACCTCGTGGGTGAGCCCGAAGGGCGAGGGCGCTTTCGGCCGATTGCCTGCTGCAATCGCCTGCCGGGTCACGGGACCGGTGGCCGGTCCCTCCAGGCAGCGCCCCTGACCCGCTCGCGTGCCAGGCGGGGCGTCAGCCCTTTTCGCGCAACAGCCTTGCCTTCTGGCGGTTCCAGTCGCGCTTGGCCTCGTCGGCGCGCTTGTCGTGGGTCTGTTTACCCTTGGCGATGCCGATCTTCATCTTCACCAGCCCTTTGTGGTTGAAGTAGATCACCAGCGGCACCAGGGTCATCCCCTTGCGCTGGGTGGCGTTCCAGAGCCGGGCGAGCTCCTTTTTCGAGACCAGGAGCTTGCGCTTGCGGCGCTCTTCATGCCCCCAGGTCTTGGCCTGGTCGTAGGGCGCGATATGGGCGTTGATCAGCCATAACTCGCCGTCGTCGACCGAGGCATAGCTTTCGGCGATGTTGGTGCCGCCCTGACGCATGGATTTCACTTCCGACCCCATCAGCACGATCCCGCATTCGATATCGTCCTCGATCGAATACTCGTGCCGTGCCCGCCGGTTCTCGGCGATCACCTTGTAATTGGGACCCGCGTCTTTCTTCGGTTTCTTCGCCATGTGCGGCATCTAGAGACGAAACCGGGACATGTCTAGGTGGCCTGCCAGTTCCGGATCACCGCATCGACCTCGAGTTCGACGAGCCATTCGGGATTCACGAAGCGGGTGACGGCCATGATCGTATCGACCGGCCGGACATCGGCGAAGTATTCCTTGCGCACGTCGATGGCCTCTTTCCAGCGGTCGATATCGGTGAGGATCACCCGGGTGCGCACGACATCGTGCAAGCCCGACCCGGCGCGCTCCAGAGCCTCCTGGATGATCTCGATGCAGCGGCGCGTTTGCACGCCGACGTCGCCCACACCCACCGTCTTGCCATCGGGCCCGACCGGTGCGGTGCCGCCGATGGATATATGGGGGCCGACCCGGACCGCGCGGGAGAACCCGGCCACGCTCTCCATCGGGTTGCCGTTCGAGATCAGCTCTCGGTCATAGACGGGCATCGTGGTCTCCTCGCTGCGGGTGGCGTCAACGGGGGCGTAACACAAAACCGGGGCCGGTGACGAGCCCGGTCAGCCGTCGGCAGGGCCGGGCGGCATGTCTATCATCTGGATCCACGGTTTGATGTCGACAAGCGGCGTGCCGTCGAAACAATCGATGGCATCGATCTCGAGGGTTGCGGCCGCCGGGTCGATGCGCAGCAGGGTTACGCACGAGGCGGCGATCGGGTTCGGCCGGTTGGGCGAGCGCAGAGCGAAGGTGCCCCGGGGCGCGTCCACATGGCGGGGCGCCTGGAGGAGCAGGTCGCGCCTTGCATTGTGCATCCAGTAGAGCAGGAGCAGAGGTTGGCCGGGTTTGAGCCCGGTGAGCGCGGGCGCAAAGCGCGGGTCGAGCTCGATCCATGCGCGTTGTGCCGTGTCGACCGCGGATCCACCCGACATCCGTTCGCGGGCGGCGGCGATGTTGCGCGGGCAATCGCCCCGTTTCCATGGAGTGCGGATGCGGCCGATGAACACGACGCCCGCATCCTGCGTCGCGCCGATGCCGCCGGGCAGGGCGACCTCGCCGGGGCGGATCTCGGGCAGATCGGCCATGGTCATTTGAGGAGCCCGGCGACGCGCATCGCCGCGTCGATGGCGGATTTGGTCTCGTCGGTGGCTTCCATCATCGGCGAGCGCACCTCCGGCTCGCAGAGCCCGAGCCGCGACATCGCGTATTTGACCCCGACGACGCCCGGCTCCCGGAACACCGCAAGGTGCAGCGGCATCAGTTGGTCGGACAGCGCAAGCGCCTGTGCGTAGTCGCCCGCGAGCGT
>DQCI01000235.1:1591-2715 GCA_003545125.1 Paracoccaceae bacterium | reverse complement strand
GCTGGTGTTTCGGCTGGCGCGCCAGGAGCGCGATGTCTGGGTCAACTGGCCCGCCCGCGCGGCGGCTCTGATGGCAGCTGATCTGGGTGTGGAGCCAGCAGCAATGCAGAAGGTTTTGGAGAAACATGTCCGCGCCCAGCTCGACGATCTCGCAGAGGTCAAACCCGATCTCCGGTGATGGAGCCCTCGAGTTCGACGGTGCGGCAGAGATCCTGCGCACTTGGGGCGCGGGGCTCACGCCGGACCCGGACCTGACGGTCTCGCAATGGGCGGATCGGCATCGGATGCTGTCGGGCCGCGCGTCAGCCGAACCGGGGCGTTATCGCACTGCGCGGACGCCCTATATGGGCGAGATCATGGATCGGCTGAGCCCGGGCGATCCGACGCAGCGGATCGTGTTCATGAAGGCCGCGCAAGTTGGCGCGACCGAGGCGGGCAACAACTGGATCGGCTTTGCGATCCACCAGGCTCCGGGGCCAATGCTGGCGGTCCAGCCCACGGTGGAACTGGCGAAACGGAACTCAAGGCAACGGATCGATCCGCTGATCGACGAGAGCCCCGAATTGCGGGAGCGCGTCAAACCGGCCCGCTCCCGCGACGCGGGCAACACCATGCTGTCGAAGGAGTTTGCGGGCGGCATCCTGATCATGACCGGAGCGAACTCGGCCGTGGGTCTGCGCTCGACACCCGCGCGCTACATCTTCCTCGACGAGGTCGATGCCTATCCGGCCTCCGCTGACGACGAAGGCGATCCGGTCACGCTGGCCGAAGCGCGGTCGCTGACATTTGCCCATCGGCGCAAGGTGTTCCTGGTCTCGACCCCGACAATCCGGGGGCTCTCCCGGATCGAACGCGAGTTCGAGGCAAGCGATCAGCGGCGGTTCTTTGTGCCATGC
This sequence comes from Paracoccaceae bacterium, assembly GCA_003545125.1. GTDB lineage: Bacteria > Pseudomonadota > Alphaproteobacteria > Rhodobacterales > Rhodobacteraceae > Sinisalibacter. Next base: position 1,819 of record DQCI01000235.1, on the reverse strand, counting down.
CCGCACTGCGGTCAGGAACAGTGGCTGAAGTTCGAGCGGCTGCGCTGGCAGAAGGGTCGTCTGGAAACGGCGGAGTATCACTGCGAGGGCTGTGAGACACCCATCGCCGAACACAACAAGACGGCGATGCTGGAGGCAGGCGAATGGCGCGCGACTGCGACGGCCGCCGATCCTGGCACTGTCGGCTATCATCTCTCGGCGCTGTATTCGCCGATCGGCTGGCTGAGT
>DQCI01000235.1:0-1574 GCA_003545125.1 Paracoccaceae bacterium | reverse complement strand
GATCGTGCGCGCATGGGACGCGGCGCAAGGGTCGGACGAGGCGATCAAGGCGTTTCGCAACACGATCCTCGGCGAGACATGGGTCGAAACTGGCGAGGCGCCGGACTGGCAACGCTTGGCGGACCAGCGCGAGACTTGGGAAGGAGGCACTGTTCCAGAGCGGGGCTTGTTCCTGACCGCCGGGGCGGACGTTCAAAAGGATCGCATCGAGGTCGATGTCTGGGCCTGGGGCCGCGGGCTGGAGAGCTGGCTGATCGATCACCTGGTCATTGAGGGCGGTCCCGGCGATCCGGGTTGCTGGCAGCAGCTGACCAATTTGCTCGGCCAGACATGGGAGCATGCCTCAGGTCAACCGATGACGTTGGCACGGCTGGCGATCGACACAGGCTACGAGACCAGTGCCGTGTATGCCTGGTCGCGACAGGTCGGCTTCGCGCAGGTGGCTCCGGTCAAAGGCGTCGAAGGATTCAACCGCTCGAGCCCGGTCACTGGCCCGACGTATGTGGACGCGACCATCGCAGGCAAAAGGCTGCGGCGCGGGGCGCGGCTTTGGACGGTCGCCACGTCGACCTTCAAGACTGAGACCTATCGCTATTTGCGCCAGGACCGGCCGACACGGGAGGAAGTCGAGGCTGGGCATCTTGGCCCGCCCGGAACGATCCATCTGCCAAACTGGGCGGACGGTGAGTGGCTGAAGCAATTCACGGCCGAACAACTTATCACGGTGCGCACCAAACGCGGCTTTGCCCGGCTCGAATGGCAGAAGCTGCGCGAACGCAATGAAGCTCTGGATTGTCGGGTCTATGCCCGAGCAGCCGCTTGGATATTGGGCGCAGACCGTTGGTCCGATGCGCGTTGGGCGGATTTGGAAGCACAGGTCGGGATCACGGCGGAGGACATGGCTGAGGACGGGGCGGGAAACACCACGCCCGCTTCTCGGCGCGCGGAACCACAGCGGCGAACCGTGCGCTCAAATTACATGAGGTGAATTGATGTCTACGATTGCCGAGCTCCGTGCCCGCCGCGAGGCGTTGGCCGTTCAACGCTCCTCTGGCGTGGCGCGCGTCAGCTACGACGGAAAGACGGTGGATTATCGCAGTGTGGCGGAAATCGACCGGGCCATCGAGGCGCTCGACCGCGAGATCGCGGCTGCAGAGGGACGACGGATCGTTCGGCAGGTGCGTGTGACGACGACGAAGGGTCTTTGATCCATGGGCCTGTTTGATCGCTTTCGCCGCCGGGATCCCGGCGGCCCCGCTGCCGTGTCCGCGCGTCTGGAGGGCGCTATGGCCAAGCGGCGCTTGCGGGGCTGGCAACCGCCGCTTGAAAACATCAATTCGCTGGTCGCCTCGGGTGGCCCGCGTTTGCTGGCGCGGTCGCGGGAACTGGTTGTGACCAACGGCTATGCCGCCAACGCCTGCGAGGCGTTTGCGTCGAACATGATCGGTGACGGGATCAAGCCCTCATCGCTGATCGCGGATGCGGCGTTGCGTGACAGCGTTCAGCGGTTGTGGCTCGCCTGGACTGACGAGGCTGACGCGGACGGTTTGACCGATTTCTACGGCCTGCAGGCC
>DQCI01000242.1 GCA_003545125.1 Paracoccaceae bacterium | reverse complement strand
AGGGCGCCGAACTTAGGGCGCCGGTCTCAGGGCGCCACTTCCTGAGGAGCGCCGGTCCGGCGGGGGTGATCCAAAGGCACCGTTCTGCGAAACATCGGTCCCGGGCGGATGGGGCGCGGACCGCCCTGCAACCCACCAATGACCCGCGCGCGCCGGGTCCCGGCAAACCGGTCTGCGGCTTCGGCACGCAGGTGCCGCCGGAACCCGGGGGGCCGGAGCGGGCGTCGGCCTGCCGAAGGGCTCAGACGCTGCCGGTGTGCACGATCTCGTCGTAAACCACTTCCAGCTCTTTCTTCTGCCGGGCTTCCTCGTTGGCGAGGTAGCTGAACACCTCGTGCAGCGGCCCGGGGAAGGTGACCGCCGCCAGCTCGCTGTATTCCTCCATGGCGATCTGAAGCCGTGACAGCGCGTATTGCAGCACCTTCTGGTCGTCCGGATGCGGCCCGAGTTCCGGCGCCTGGATCGCATCGAAAAACCGCCGGTCGGCCTCGGGGCGATGGATCGCATCCTTGAGGTGATCGGCCATCTGCCGCGACCTGGTCAGTTCGGAAATACGACGCGCCTGTGCCAGTTCGTAGCGCGCGAGGTCCTCGACGATCCAGCGGATATTCTTGGAGATCTTCGGGATCAGGTCGGTGTAGAAACTGTGCGCCTCGCGACCGAATTCGGCGACGGTTTCGAGCACCTCCTCGATCGTGGTCATATTGCCCAGCGTGTGCGCGCGCAGTGGTTCGGGGGCCTGCGGGAGCGGCACGGGCGCCGGGGGGGCAACTGCGCGCGCCCGGGCGGCGGCGGCCTCTTTGGCCTCGTCGAGCCCCTCGAACAGCGCCTCGTTGATCGACGCGGCGACCCGGTGGCCGTCGGCCACGCCGTTGATCACGTCGGGACCGCGCACCGCATCGCCCGAGGCCCAGAGCCACGGCTCCGATGTACGGCCCATCCGGTCGATCCGGATCCAGCCGCGGTCCCACTCCAACGCCTCGGTCAGCTCCGGCCCGAGCAGCGCGACATCGGCTTGCTGTCCGGTGGCCTCGACGATCATGTCGGCCGGGATCAGCACGTTGTCGCGCTCATAGGTTGGCGCGAAGCGGCCGTTGTCGTCCCAGGCCGGGATTACCTGCCAGGTGCGCAGGGCCTGCACCCGGCCCTTTTTCGGCCCGTCCTGGTGCAGCATTATCTCCTTGGGCGCACGCAGCTCGACGATACCGATGTCTTCTTCGATGCTCTCGACCACCTCTTCCATGTCGGCGCGGAACATCGAGCGGTCTTTCCGGGCGCAGATCGTGGTGCTGACACGCCCGTATTTCTGCTTTTGCAGGCGGGCCATGGTGCGGGCAATGTCCATCGCCACGTTGCCGGCGCCGATCACCGCCACCCGTTCGGGCACCGGGATGTCTTCCCCGACGGTGAACCGGCGCAACAGGTCGATCGCCTGCTCGGCCCCGGGCGCGTCGGAGCCCGGTATCCGGGCCGATCGCGACAGCTGCAGCCCGATGCCGAGCAGGATCGCATCGCTTTCGCCGCGCAGCTGGTCGAGCGACACGTCACGCCCGACCCGAACGCCCGACTTGATCTCGACCCCCTGCGCCCGGATCACCGCGATATCGCGGTCGAGCGCATCGTAGGGAAGGCGGTATTCGGGGATACCGTAGCGCGTCATGCCACCCGGCTTCGGCTGCTCGTCGTAGACAGTCACCTTGTGGCCCATCCGGGCGAGGTCGTAGGCCGCCGTCAGCCCCGAGGGCCCACCGCCGACCACCGCCACGGATTTGCCCGAGGGCACGACCTTGGGGGTGCCGACGATTTCCAGCCGGCGTTCCTCGGAGACGTTGTCGATGATGTGCCGCTTCAGCCAGCGGATAGCGATCGGCTCGCCTTCGTGCGCCGCCGCACAGGCGGTTTCGCACTTGTGCGTACAGACCCGGCCGCAGACCTCGCTGAACGGGTTGGTCTCGTAGAGGATCTGGGTGCCGAGGTCGTAGTCGCCCTCGCGCACCGCGGCGATGTAATCGGGAATGTCCATATGTGCGGGACAGGCCGCGACGCAAAGCCCGCATTCGACGCAGCGGTCGGCTTCCAGCACCGCCTGTTCGCGGGTGTAGCCGGCGACGATCTCGTCAAAATTGTCAATCCGGACCTCGGGCGCCAGTTCGATCATCTCGGGGCGCGCGCGCCCTGTGAGCATCCGGTCGCCCTCGCGCTGGTAGCCCTTCTCCAGATCGTCCCAGGGTTTGGGGTCGACCCCGGGGGTGAACCGGAAGGCATCCGGGTCGGCATCGACCCAGGTATATTCGTTCGACATGGTGAGCGAGCCGGTCATGCAGACGTCGACGCAGAGCGCGCACCAGCAGCAGCGCCCGTAGTCGATGTTGGGCCGCAGCCCGCTGTCGCCCTCTTTCGCCTCGGACACCGGGATCATGTCGATGGCGGCATTCTGGCAAATGACTTCGCAAGAGCCGCAGCCGATGCATTTGTCGATATCGTTCTGATGGAAGCCGCGGTAGCGGTCGGCGGCCTCGCGGCCGATCGGCTGCTTGATCGTCACCGGCGTGTCGATCACATGCTTCCAGGCGGTGAGTGGGGAGAGTACGTCACGCAAGCTGCCCATGGTCCAGGTTACCTCTCGATCTCGGGCGGATAGGTATGCAGCGACACCATAAGTGCTGCGATATCCGAAATGTTGGTGCCGGCGATCAGGTGCTCGAGCAGCGCTATCGAGTGGGTATAGCTCGGCCCACGCACGTTGACGCGGCGCGGATAGCCCGACCCGTCGGTCACCAGGTAATAGCCGTATTCACCGCGCGAGGCCTCGCCCTTGATGTAGGTCTCGCCGCGCGGGATCTTCCAGTGCAGCACGTTGGGCAGGCTGGTCATTACCGCGCCGTCCATCGGCATCCTGGCCAGGATCTGGCGGATGAGATCGATGGTGACCTGAAGGTCGCGGAACCGCACCCGGGCGCGGGCGTAGATGTCGCTGTCCTGCTCCACGGCCACGTCGAATTCGAGCTGGTCGTAAACGAGATAGGGCGAGTCCTTGCGCACATCCTTGGCGACCCCGCCGGCCCGCGCATTGGGGCCAGTCACGCCGTAAGGTTCGAAAAGTGCCGGGTCAATGACCCCGATACCCTTGGTGCGCTTCTTGAAAACGGCATTTGTGAACATCACCCGGTCGACGTCGGCGATGTATTTCTCCGCCGTCTGCAGGGTTTCTTCCATCCGGGCGGCGAAGCCGTCGGGCATTTGCCCGCGCACGCCGCCCGGCAGGATGAACATGTGGTAGATCCGTGCGCCGGTGAGTTCCTCGAACCGGTCGAGCATCAGATCGCGCACGTAAGTTAACCACTGGCCGGGCACGCCCATGCCGAGCGCGCCGCCGATGCCGCCCAGCGCCATCATGTAGGAATTGAACCGGCCCATCTCGAGGATCAGGGTGCGGATCCAGTTGGCGGCCTCCGGCACCTCGATGCCGGCGAG